>JBNKSG010000001.1:0-55349 GCA_050297195.1 Opitutaceae bacterium
GCCACAAAGGCCTCCGAACTCAAAAGCAAAAGAGACGGCTACGAGGGCGAAAGAGACAAACTCAACAAGCTAACCGAAGAAGGTTCACCGGAGCGAGAGTCCCTAAAGCAACTCTGCGAAAGTGAAGGTTTCGCAAACCTATCCGAAGAAGAGCAAATTGAAGCCGCTAAATCCAACCTTGGGAGCCAAATTGACATTCAGGCCTCCCAGCAAATATCCGAAGGTGATGCAGATCTAGAGTCCCTCTACCTGGATATACTTGAGGAAACCGACAGCAGCAGGTCATCTCACGCTAACGAGGTTGCAAGCACTTCAATTAAAGCCGAGGCAATTTCCAAAACTTTCAACGCAACCGCATCTCCCGAAATCGCAGGAATGGATCGTCAAAATCAAAACGGATTGGAAGTCGCCAGAACGGCAATCAAGCTACCTGAACCGATAGTCTAGTCGATCATTGCCACAGGCACCGAAGGCTTGGCTTCTTGCTCTGCCTGTCGTTTCAGCTCAAGTTCCCTATCGATCTCAAAGCTCTCGTGGTAAAGCTCTGCCGCTGTCTCAGCTACAACTCTAGTCAGCCCGCCATGCCCAGAATGGAGCTTCTGATAGGTGCACACTTCAACCCCACGAACATAGACCTTAAGACTGCTATGCGGCTCATCTGCGGTGGTCGCCATAACCTTAAAAAATGGAAGCCCCTCACCAATCAAGCGACGAGCAGCATCCTTGATTTCCTTAAGATCGTTATCCTGATCCTCAGGCAAGTGATTGGCATCCTGATACAGAAGAACGATGGAATTTGCACGTGCGGAAGCGATCTCCGCCAGCCCTTGGATTTTGTTCAATGGAAAGTTATTCGCCCTGACATCCCTGAACGGGACATCGATTTCTGATAGGTTCATCGACGCAGTCTTGAACTGCGACCCTGTGCCGGAATCCTCCGGTGCCGCATTCGCAGGTGTAGCGGCAAAGGCAACGCCTAGTCCGGCGATGCCTGCGATTGCGGCCTTAAATTTACTACCGATAGACATCTGGCGAAACTCCCTTCTATGTTCGGTTTCGCACGCCTCATTACCTGTTTGCTTTTGTTTCTTCTTATCGTTGAGAAACTTATAGCAAATTATAACACGATTTGCAATTGATCTTCCATAACCTCGCCTCTTTTCGCCAACAGGCTGCCCGCCCGTTACGGCAAGAACACACCCTTCCCTAACCTCCTCACCTCCAATGCTTTGCTTTAGATTTTTCTTCATGATAGCCTGACACAGAATTCCCGATTCTGTGTCAAAGAGGCCAAGGGGGTGGATGGGGGTGCTCGATGAACATGGACAGCGAAAGTATCTCAATTGGCCGGAAAGGACTGCGTTCCGGTCAACCTGTGACGAGCTTGAAGGGCTTGGGGGTTCGTTTTGCCTAACGCTCCTCTACACCGGATGCCGCATATCCGAAGCGTTGGCGCTCAAGCCCTCCAGCATTGATGCTAGCCAGAAAACCGTAGTTTTTGAGACGCTGAAGCGTCGAAAACGTGGCGTTTTTCGAACCGTGCCCATTCCCGGTTTTCTTATCGACGAACTCCGTCAGATTGCCGAAATGCGAGGTCCAGATGAACGCCTCTGGCCTTTCTCCCGCTCAACGGCGTACAGGATTGTAGTTGAGCGAATGCGAAAGGCAGGGCTCTCCGGCAGCAAAGCATGCCCGAAGGGGCTGAGGCACAGTTTCGGTATTGCCATGGCCTCAAAGGGCGTACCGATCACCATGGTCAAAAAATGGCTTGGACACGCCAACCTCGAAACCACTGAAATCTACCTTGATTTCGTTGGCGAAGATGAGCGTGACCAAGCGAGAAAGATCTGGGACGAAAGCTAAAAAAGGTTGAGCTTGGGGTCGGTTAACCCTTTGATCTACAACGTGAACCAAAATCGGGAATTTTGTTTCAAAGCAAGCACAACGTTAAGGTGTGCTTAACACTTTACATATACTATAGGTTATATGAAGTGGGGTTATACCCCTTACGTAAATTGTATCTTTTATTTTGATACACCATTGCGAAGGGAAATTAATGCTAGAAGATTTCGAGGAGCTTAGTCGGGACGAACTCATTATCGTAGCCGGACAGCTCAAACGACGCCTGAACGATCTTTCGGATCGAATGATCAACAAGCACCAGGTCGCTCAAAAAGCTGGAATGAGCGTCTCTTGGCTCGATAACAGCCGATCCAGCAAAGCACGAAGACTCAGGGATGCAGGCATCCGGTACGGCAAAAGTCGTACATCGGCTGTACGCTATCCACTTTCCGAAGTAACCAAAATCTGCAGGCAGTGTGAGGATTCGCTCTCTGCTAAGTTTTCTGCCGTAGCTGATCCAGCCGATCAGCCCACCACTGCAGCATCTCCCGTCTCTCGTCGAGGTATTGAGCTCGATTGTAGCTAGCCCTAACCGAATTACCCTCGACATGGGCGAGCTGACGCTCGATCACGTCAGGCCGGAACAAGCCGCTTTCATTCAAAATGGTTGATGCGGAGGACCTGAAACCATGTACCGTCGTCCTCCCCTTGTAACCGAGGCGGTAGAGACAGTAGAGCATCGAATTCTCGCTCATCATCCTCTTCCTGCTCCGCGAATTCGGAAATACGTATTCAAATTCTAAATTCGACTTTTCTCGAATCCCAGCAAGCAGGTCCAAAGCCTGAAGCGACAGAGGAACGATGTGCTCCCTCCTCATTTTCATGCGCTCGGCTGGTATGCGCCACTCCGCCTTGTCGAAATCAACTTCCGACCACTTGCATCCCCTTATTTCAGTGGTACGGACCATTGTTAGGATCAGTAGCTTTAAGGCAGAAACACTCTGCACATCACCCTTATCATCATCCAAGGCCCTTAGGAAATCTGGCAATTCACTCTCAGATAAATAGGCGTTGTGACTGACTTTTCTCGTCTTGAGAGCTCCCTTGAGATCCGCAGCGACATCGCGTTCGGCGCGCCCCGTCGCTATTCCGTAGCGGAAGACAAAACCAGCATAGCTTCTGGCGTCACTGGCAGCGTCCAGAGCCCCTCTTTCCTCGATCTTTCGCAACGCAGCAAGCAGCATCAATGGTGTTACGTCCGCTAGCGGATAATTTCCGAGAAAGGGCAGCAAATCCCTATCGAAAATGCTCCTGACCTTCTTCGCCGTCACGCCAGACCACTCCTCCGACTTCTTCTCGTGCCATTCGAGGAACACCGATTTGAAGGTCACGTCGCCCGAGGCTTCCCTTTCGAGCTTTTCGACCTGTTTCCTCTTCGAAGGGTCCACACCCTCCGAGAGGAGGATCCTAGCCTCCCTACGGCGTTCCCTAGCGAGCTTTAACGAAACTTCGGGATACACGCCAAGCGCAAGAGTCTTGGACTTCCCTCCGAACCTGTAGTTCATTCTCCAATACTTTCTTCCGCTTTTCTTGACGAGAAGGTACATCCCCTCCCCGTCAGTTAGCTTGTAATCCTTTTCCCTAGATTTAGCTGACCTGCAGCCCGAATCAGAAAGCAACATCCAATCACTCCACTTTACAAATACAGTACCTCCAATTGTACCCTCGTTTTCAATACGTGTAAAGAGAAGCAAATATACGACTTTATAAAAGCCCACGCCCTGAAAGGCAACAACGCCAACAGGCGCAGCCCAATCGCATAGATAAGCATATAAGGGTTTAGAAGAGGAATTATGGTAAAGTGGCGATCCCGGCACGAGAGACCAATGGAAGCTAAGTGCTTAAAACAATTGGATACATGCCAGCCAGAACTGGCTTGATACCCTCAAAAGTACCCTCAAGAATTCTGGAGCTAGCGCGCACCTATGCGGCAAATCGTCTTCTAGATTCTTCTATTCTACAACATGAGGCGAAAATAGAAAAGAAAGCGTCCTACGTCCCTGAAATATCTCACAAAAACGCAATCCTTTGCGTTACTATGGAAAATGCAGGGTCTGCGGGATAGCGAGTTGTGTTTTTGTAACCAAAAACTCGCTACGCTTGCTCGCTAAGGGGGCTGAGCGCCCCCGTTAGATCCCCGCATTTAAACCGAAAAGGGTCGGTTTTATCCACCCTAGGTTCCGTTTAACAGCAAAGGAGCTTTCATGTCACGACCACGAAAAACGGAAGCGGAGAAACTGTCCAAGCAGATCGTTTTCCGCGTAAAGGGAGAAGTCTACGAGCGGCTGCAGGCCCAGGCAAGCCTAGCCGGCCTGAGCGCGAACCAGCTGGCCCGAAACCTCACCTGCCAGCAATCCGGCGAACTGAAAATCAAAGCCTACAAGAAAATCGATCCAATATTCGTCAAGCAGTTGGAAAAGCTCGCGATCAACGTAAACCAGCTCGCCAAAAATTCGCACATATTCAAGCGAGTGACTCCCGACCTCGACAGCTTGTCCCGAAGGATCGAGAGCATCATCGACCAAGCGGTGGAAGACGAGGTCGGGAAATGATCATCAGCCTTTCGCAAAAGGGGCTGAGTTTCAAGGGAGCCTACCTCTATCTGATGCACGACGTTAAGGCATCCACAAGGGAGCGGGTCGACTGGACCCAAACCGAGAACATGCTCACTCAAGACCCGGACAAGTCGTGGAAGGTGATGGCCTACACCGCATTGAACCAAGACCGCCTCAAGGAGGCCTCCGGCATGAGCAGGGCGGGCCGCAAAACCGAGCGGCCTGCCCTCACCTTCAGCCTCGCATGGCACCCGGAGCAAAGTCCTGACCGCGACGAGATGCTGGCGACCGCGAGAAGAGCGATTGACGCCATCGGGCTATCCGAGCACGAAGCGCTGCTTGTGGCCCATCGGGACACCCCGCACAAGCACGTGCACGTATTGATCAACAGGATACACCCGACAACAGGACGAGCGGCGACCCTTTCGCACTCGAAACGGAAGCTGTCCGCCCTTTCCCACCAGCTGGAGCTGGAAGGCGGAAAAGTCTATTGCCAACAAAGGAAGGACAACCTCGAGATGCAAAAGGAAGGAATATCGACAAGGTATCGCGATCCTGCGATCCAGAATGCCTGGAACCTTTCCAACAACGGGGAGGAGTTCATGGACGAACTCGCAAGCAAGCACTACCAGCTTGCCCGAGGCGAGAAGCGGTTGCTTGTAGTCGATCCATACGGAAAAATCGTCAATCCCATCAGGCACATCGAAGGCGTTAGAACCAAGGAATTCAGGGAAAAGCTCACGGACATCAAAACGTCCGGACTACGCGAAGTGGACGAGCTGGCAAAGGAAGTCAGGGAGCACGCGGAATCGCAGTCCGAGCAAGGCAAGCACTACAAGAAGGAGGCAAGCAAAGCCCTCAACAACATGCAGACGCGACATTACGACGAATACGGAGAACTTTCCGGCAAGCTCCAGAGACGCATTATTCAGGAAAAGGAGAAGATGGCGGACTTCTACAAACTGGAGAAGTCAGAGGAGACGGTTCGCGATCTCGAAAGGAAGTGCGAAAAGCCTCGCTGGTGGCGCCGGGTAACCGGCCTTGCCCACAGGGACCGCAGGCGACTGCAGGCATCGAAGCTGAACTTGGCCAACGGAAAGCAACGCTACATGGAGAGAATATCCACCATCGAAAACGAGGCGCAGGACGAAATAGCGGACCTGAGAGCCAAACAGGACAAGGAACGCGCAGAGTTGCTGGAACAGATAGCCGAACAAAAGCCCCTCCGTCAGGCGCCTCCAATCGAGATACGGAAAGACAACGTCCTAGTCCGAGACTTCTCCGAAAACCGGAGACGGGCAGCGCCCCGACCTAGCATGTAAAGGCGACCGAACGAGCCTATGCATGCAAGATCAGGATTTGACTCAGCGGTGTTTTATCAAACTCGCATTGGATTATGCTTTAGACGACCAGCAAGGCATGTAAGTAGCCTAGGCTGGCCGACTAGACTGCAGCAGCCGTGACAGACTTTATTGGCAGCAGGGGGGCAGCGAAGAGCACCCGGCAACGAGCGAGCCAGTGGTACGTCGCAAAATTTAAGCACAAGTTGAGTATCCAGATAGTGGATTAATCAGTGAATTGACTTTCGACTATTTACCCATTCTGGCTGTCTCGATAACGCCTAAGAAGCCGAAGATGAAAGAGCCGCTGGGATACTCCAAAATCAGATCTCTGCTCCAACTCACACTCCAAAGAAACCAAACCTAAACGGTCAGGTGCGCGAACCAGAAGCGGCTCGCAGCGTAAAATTCCAAAATACGAGAACAGTTGGCATATCGTCCGCTGACTGGCCTGCTTGGTTCACTTTTCAATAGTTTGACAAACCCAAACGAATATTTATTATAACATGGTTCGTTAACTAGAAGTACCTTTTAGGTTAGTTAACAACTTCAACATATTCTTAGCTTAGCTAAGGAAGGGAAATCAGATCTAGAACGTCCTTTATGCTAGAAGCACTTCTTATTTGGTTTTTAAGGTCATAAAAATCCAGACGACTTTGCCAGCCATGAAATGATTGGAGGTCGCTCAAAACGACATCCTTAACATCCTCTAAAGTCCACTTCCTGAAATCTCTTCTAAACTCTAAATTTACCCTAATACGCCTATTCAGAAATATATTAAACCCAAAAAACAATCCGATCCCACCTATCACCTTAGCCTTCACTACCGTGTGCTGAGTGCCACTCGAATCAACAACAACCATTTGATCAAAAAGCCCTCCTTTCACAGCCGAACTGGTTGTGTCCGTCAATGCGTCAAGACTTCTCGATGCAAATATCATATTCTTATATTTGCAAAGAACCGGAAAACTAACCTCATCCATGTTTATATATATTCCATCAAATTCATTCACTAACCGTTTCAACCAACCTACCACCGTAAGACATTTCAACATACCGTATCCAATCTGGGGTTCCATACCACCACCTTTCAGCAGGATTCAAACCTGGAAGTTTACCTTCAATCATCTTGTGCCATTGATCCATACTATAACCCGGCTTGGGATTCAAAGGCTTAAGATTCCAAGGTTGGTTGAACAACGACTCCCATTGCGTGCCTCTGTAGCTAGCTTGCTCCACTACACCGTGGTGAACGTGCTGGTACTTGTCAGCATACCCCCTCTTCCCAAGCCATTTTCGAGTAGCCCCCCACGAGTGCGATCCAAACTTCCAGAGCCCCTTACTAGCCATTGTCGCGATGCTTTTGACTAGAAACACGTCAGAAACAGCCATTGCAGTCTGAAAAGAACCCTGAAACCAACGTCCATTTTGAAAATGGTTGATTGCCGACCTAGCAGAACCCCAAATAGGGATTAGGCTTTCAAGCGAACCGGGCTCACCGACACTCCTCCCTTCGGGCATAATCAAAGCATCTAGGTCCTCGATTGTAGGCCCATTCAATAATTTGATAGGTCTATCAAGTAAATCCCCTGCAACCTGTATGATATTACTGTAATATACCCCGTTGTAAACAATTCCACGCTCAACCAAAACAGGTTGCCTATCCCCATTAGACCGTTGGCCTCCTTCAGATCCTTCACTGCCAATCCTCGCATAACCCATATCATTGGCGAAATCAACCAAACCATTAACCTCGGCGTTACTTAAACCACTGATTCGCCCACCGTCGGGAACCCCGGATCCATCGTAAAACTGAACCCAACCAACTGGATCTCGAAAGGATGCTTCACCCCATATACCATCTTGGCCTTTGTTTCCGTAATCTCTTGTTTCCTGCCAATTCCAACCACCGCCGCCATTCTCGGCATAGAACTCCGCCAGCCTTTTATTCGCTTCACTCATACCCTCTGTCAATCCAAGTATATCGGAGGAATTCACTGGATCGTTATCGACGAAGCGATACAGGTTGAGACCTCCGGCCTCGCCTATCGGGTCTCGCGTGATGAAACGGCCCTTGGCGGGGTCGTAGAAGCGGAAGCCGTAGTAGGAGAGGTTCGACTCGCGGTCGGTGTACTGGCCGGAGAATCCGATCGGGTTCTCGGAACCGTAGGAGCCGCCCACCTGAACGAGGTTGCCGAACGCGTCGTACTCGTACCAAGCAGCGAACGCGCCGGAGCTGTTAAGCAGGCCGACGAGGTTGCCGCTATGGTCATGGGTCGCGTAGTACACGCCGACGCCCGTTCCAGCGGTGTCTTCAACCATCAGCAGACCCATCGCCCCTCCTGCCCCTCCGACTGAGCTCGACTTGTCGGGTCCCCAATAGTAGCTTCGCTCTCGAGTTCCCGAGCCGCTGAGCTCAGCGATCAGCGTCATGCCGTCGTAGACGAACTTCCTGTTGGTCACTATCGTCGAAGTGCTCGAAGTGCCGCTGCGGGTTATCTTCTGCACTCGGCGCCCCATGTAGTCGTAGGTAAACTCCATGCGCCGGACCGATCCGGACGAGCGGGTCATCAATTTCACCCGGTCATTGGCGTCGTAAGCGTAGGTCCACTCTCCGTCGCCAGTCATATTGCCGTCCTCGTCGTAGAGGTAGTCGCTGACGCTGCTGTAAATGTACGGGTCGCACACTGTCGGGCTCGGATTCTGGTTGCAGTCTTGGTAGTCGTAATTCGGATTGGGAATTTGCTGACTAACCATATGCAGCATCTCGTTGTGAACGCTGGCCTTGAAGGTCAGGCTTCCATTAATGTCCACCGACGAGGAACGATTGCCAGCCAGATCGTATGCATAGGTGCTCTCAACACCAGCTGTCCGATCGGTGTTGTAAGAGAGCAACTGGCCCACCTTGTCGTACGTGTAGGTCATCGTGATGTCCGAAGTCTTGCCGTACTTGGCGGCGAGCGAATTGCCGTCCACGTACTTCAGCTTCACCCTGTCGATCTGCCCCATCCACGAGAGATCGATATCCTGGAACTGAGCGCGGCCCGCAGCGCCCCATAGCGAGCTTACAGACTTCACACCTCCAGACCACGCGTCGTAGGTCCGAGTTTGGTGGTAGGAGCCGTAGTCGATCGCCGAGACTCTTCCTCCGGAATAGCTGACGGCGAACTGGTACGGGCTCGTCGAACTCACCGCATTCACCTTGTCGATTCTGCCGGTGGTCGCGGAGTATCCAAACCCCCAATACTTACCATCGTACGTAAGGCCTTTATAGCGCCCCTCCAGAGAGCTGCCACCGCTGGCTTCGTAGCTGTAGGCGATATCGCGGCCACTGCCATAGAAAAGGTTATTCAGGTCCTCCAGACTCACTGAAAGCCCGTTGTTTCCGCTGTAAGTTATCGAGCGCTGACCCGTGGCGTCGGTCACCTTCTTCAGCCGCCCCATGCGATCATACTCGTCGTAGGTGACGTCCGTGGTCGAGTCGCTGTGATCGTCCTTCGTGAGGTCTCCAGTCGACGAGGAGTAGGTGTAAGTCGTGTACACGCCCCGGTCGTGGTCCCTTCGGCTCGTGCGGTTCATGTCGTCGAACTGATACTCTACATTATCGTAGAGTCCGCCCCCATTGTAGCTTCGGCGTTTTACTAGAAGGCGAGTCTCGCTGTCGTACTCGTATCGCATCATACTGTCCTTCGTAGAGTTCTGCTCCTGGTAGGTCTCGAGCAGAGCCCCATAGCTATCGTAGACATGATTGACCGGATACATGCCGTCGCCCCAAGTCGAAGTCAGGTTGCCGAGACCGTCGTAGTCGTAGTACACATTCTCGGTCAACAGGCTTCCGCCAAAGTGCGTGTTCCGTCGCTGAACGTTGCTCAGGCGACCCTGCGTGTAGGTGTAGATGGCGAGATTGCGTTTCGCGGTAGCGCTCGTGTATTCGTGGTCCTTGAAGAGGCGATCAGTGCCTGAGTAATACTCGTATTCTCGCTTCTGGCTGTCAGGCCCGGTTGCCGTCTTCAGTCGCCGGACGTCGTCATAAGTGAGGTATCGAGTCAAGCCGTCAAGGTCTTTCGAGGAGGTCAGAAGCCCGTTCTTGTAGACCTCCTCGGTGTCGTTCGTCGGCCCAGGCGAATAGCTGGTCGTCACAGTGACCGTCGCGTTGTTCCAATCGACGGTCGAAACGGTTGAAACCTTGTTGCCGAACTGGTCCAGAACTTCGGACTGGTCGAGCGTTCCGGGAACCGTAGCCAGCTTGAAACGCCCATCAGAGACGAGTACAGCAGAAGCACTTGGATAAGCGTAGGTCTTGACCGAGGACCACCACTCGCTGGCCGCGTCCTCGTAAAAGGTAAAAGCGCGCTTCGTGAGACGGTCGCTGGAGTTCTCAATCAAACTTCCCCCGTTGCCGACATCGAGACCTTCAAGAACGACAGCGCCTAGGGAGTCGTACACGTAAAGGTAGTCGTCGATGAGACGGGCTCCGGTCGAGGCGTTCACGGCCTTCCTCTTGAAGAGCTGTCCCAACGCGTTGTACGAGAACTCCGTCCGACGCCCTGCGCTGGAGCTGTAAGTTGGCTCGAGGGTTTCCTTCAAACGTCCCGCCTGGTCGTAGGTTTCCGAGCTCCAGCCTACCATTCCAGTAGTCGGATCGCCGATAGCGAAACTGGCGAGGGCCGACCATTTCTCGACGCTGTAGTAGGCCCCTGTCAGCTTGATCGTAGTATGGGCGTATAGCGGTGTCGTGGCGGTTCCCGTGCGAGAGGCGAGACTCCCGTCCTGGAAAATCGTGGTCGTGACGTATCCGCCATCCGGATTCGTGACCTTGCTCCAGTTCTGAGCTCCAGAAGTTGGATACGAGTAGGTCGTAGTGTCTCCACCGGGAGCGACAACGCTGAGAGGACGGCCAGCGTAGTCGTAGGTCAGCGACGTACTCAGCGTGCTTCCGTCACTGGTATTGCGGACTTCATGCTTCGTCGTGCGGTTCGATCCGTCGTAGTAGAAGTAGTTGCGGACGGTAGGAACCGCGGAGGTCGCTCCGACGTCGTCCACACGAGTGGGCCGACCCATTGAGTCGTAGGTGACGTAGTCGGTCATCGAACCAGTCTCATCCTTTGTCCAGTCAAGACGGAGATCCGAGTAGGCAGCCTCATAGATCGTACGCCAATCGCCGGACCAAGTGGTGTTGCTCCTCCAGCTGCGTTCCTTATGTTTTATGACACGGCTGGTTGCGTCAAAATCAGTCCGAACTGAAACCGACAAATCGAAGAGATTTGTTCCCCCAACCGCTACCGCACTCACGTCGTGAAAGACTCGCCCTCCTAGATCGGAATTTCGGTGTCTCTTCGTTGTCTTTCCAGGTACGCACCAAATGTCTTCTATATCTTCTGCTCCTGCATGGTATGTAAGCATCTGGAAAGCCGACATTCCGGGGTTGATCGACATCCCTTCGATAATTTCCCGGCTCACAACAGTCGTGTAATTGCGGTAAGTATATACCGTTTGGCTGCCGTCAGGCCTGATAACGGCATAAGGCATTCCACGACGCATAAAGCCAGTGTCCTGCCCTGACGTATCATTCCCGATAATATCCTCGCGATAGGTCATTGTCGTCGTTTTCAAAGCGTTGGCAGCGGTGCCATCGACGTATTCCTCCATGACGGTCTTGCGAACAGCGAAATTGTTTCTCGTCAGGTTCGTGTGGGTATAGTTCGTCCGAGCTACCTCCCGGTGGACGCCATTCTTAATCAGCTGGCGAAACGTATAGTCGGGCACGAACTTGTTGCCCGTAACGTCCAGCTCGTAGAAATAGAAGGTCCTATCGCCTTCCGCGACGTTCTCGAATGGACGCTTCACGATGCTGAGCATGCCCCGCTTGTCGAAGTCGTTGTAGTAGTCGTACTTGGTGTAGCCTCCCTCCGGCGGATGGATCTCCTTGAGCCTGCCGTAGTTGCCCGCGCCGTCGACCGAAAGACTAAAGAAGTATTCATAGTCCGTGATCCTGGCGTCGCTCGAACCGTAGTCTTCCTCGATCCGGTCAAGCTCCCAGCCCCAAGCATACTTATAGTAGCTGTAGCGCGTGCTCGAAGACTTGACAAACGAGGCGGAGGGGCTGGACCGCCCAAACTCCTCGGCAACCTCATAGCTCCAGCTGCCGGATCCGCTGACGGTGGTAACAACCTTGCGTAGATTAGCGGCAGTCTCAAGCCCAGTCGCTACGTCTGTCCAGTCATAAACCGTCCAAGTGCTGCCACTACTAACGATGCGGGTCCACCAAATCTTGGTTCCGACATACTTTCCTATTCGCACCTGAGTGGGATTCGTAAAGTAGATCTTGTACGTTACGTAGGGATCGCCCGAAAGGGCGTACTGGTTGCCAGTCTTGGCGCCAACCTGAGTCCAGTCATAAAAATTGAGTTCGTAGCTGGTCGACGACAACACGTTTACGTCAACTAAGGTCTGCGGCGCGAAAATCCAATCGAGAACGCCGCCCGGCGCGTAGTAGTCGACCTCAGGGTTCGGGGCGGAGAACAGAAGGTCAGCTGGAGTGCCCGACATATCCGAAATTCTCGTGTAGTCCAACTTGAGAACGCCAGCGCTGCCTCCGTTCGAAAGATGGCCCAACCCGACAAACCAGGTCGCCCCAATCCGTGAGAACGAGGTGCTTTCTCCTGCAACCAGAGATTGAGTCGAGGCGCCACGCGGCGAAAGGCGAACCTGCACGACTTGGCTCGAGCTTACGTTCAGGAAGTAGGTGTCACGCTCTATGAGATCGGCGCCAGATCCAATGAAGAACACCCAGCCAGTCGGAGCAGACATCTTGAGTTTCGAAGAGTTCGCGGCGGACGAAGTCGTGAGAGAGATCGTGTACTCGGTGTCGGTCTTCATCCGTACGAAGAGCGAGTCTTCGCGGTTTCCGCTGCCAGTTATCGTCTTCTGCCTGACTCCCGTGTCGTTCGTTATTTCGGGGTCGGGATCGCCATTGAATGTCGCCGTGAAGCTCGCGCTTCCGGATGAGCCCGTCATTGCGATATGGATACCGACATCCTGGCCTGCCATACGGTTCTGGGCCTCAAGCTCGGCCGCGAAACCAAGGAGGGCCAAGATCGCGAGGAACGGACGCAGAACTGAATTCCCTTTACGTGAACAGGTCGTAGGCTTCATCAGATCCCCCCTTTCGACTGAACGCTGATATCCAAGATCTCAGGATTACCGAAGCCCTCGAACGGATCCTCTCCACGCTCCCGTGCCTCTCGGACTCGCTTCGCCTCGGCGACCCTCAATTCCGCAGCGCGCTTGCGCTGCCGCTCGAACACAACCTGCCTTTCCAGCTCGGGGTCATCCGGAACCAACGAATACGCCAACTCCAGCTGCAAAACCATCTCGACCGTCGGCCCGTCGAGCCTTCTGGTGAGCTCGGCGGCCAGCTGCCAAGCCCTGCCAAGCTTCCTGCGATCGGCCGCGCCAAGCCGCAAGGCATCAACTTTCGCGAGGCCCTCGATCGCCGCGTCGATGGACTCCCGGTCCACTGCGCCGCGCCTTCCAAGGAAAGCCGACTCCAACTCCACAGCAGCCTCGGCCGCCAGGCCAAACCGATCAACGGCACGATTACGTTCAGTCCCCGACAGGCCGTCGAAAACGCTTGGACCTGGTTGCGGATAAGCACTTAACGAGAGAAACAAAGCGGCTGCAGGAGCCACTCGACGTAGGGCCTTTTGAAAGAGCATTGGATCTAGACATCTTAGAGTTGATGACCGCTAGCCTCCTCGAAATCAGCAGGGAAGCTCGGTCGGCACCCGAATATGCCGCCACCGCGCCACGACCCGCCAGAAGCCCTCAATTCGCAAAATTTTTACATCTGGTTTTAAGTGAATAAACCAGCCTTATATAGCTAGTATCTTTTGATTATTGCTGCATCTTTCTCGTAGCTTCATATGCTTATTTTTGTACAATCAAACTGCTCAATTACAGTCTATTAGTCAAAATAGAGCAAAGCCCAAGAAATCTGAATTTGGTCAGCAGTCCGACCGAAAGGACATACTGGTCTTGCCCACGGTCTCGCGCCAGATGAACTCAGTATCAGTAAAATTAGAAGCCAATAAGCCTAGTCAGCAAATCGGTCGCGCTAAACAAAAGACTATAGAAAATGAGGAACTGAAGCACGCGAGATCAGTGACATTCTGAGCCGGAACCCTAGGTTCTTCGTCGAAAACGCACTAAGGATATCGGCTAGACAAGATCCCGCACCTAAAACCTTGCGAATTCTCCATCCAACATTTTCCGGAAAGCCAGTCGTCAGTTCGAGCCCTCGCACCTCAACAGCATCTTCGAGGGATTCATTGCGATGACCTGCGAAACTTCGATCTCCCCCTAATTGTCCCTCATGGTGATTATCCAATGTCGTATTCCAAATGCAGATCGGGTGTTCAGTCAGAGCAAATTGGATTATTGCCTTTCCGCTAGCGCCTCCCATCTGGTCTGCTTTACTCACACTCCAGCTGCCTATAGGATCATGGGCGAAAATGTACCGCATCTATTTAGCATAACTTTCCGGACGTTAACTTTGCCCATTCGGGCCGTAACGTTTGAAGAAATCTGCTTCAAGATGTAGAAAGAAAAAGTTTCGCCAAGGCTTCTGTTTGTTAAGATCCGACACGCATACCTACTCGCTGAGTTCGTCTCCATCCTTCCGCTGAACTTCAGGACAAACCTGCCGTACTTCTTCGAGTATCCTTTCAAGGACGAACCCGTCAAGATGCTTGCCATAGCACTTCACGAACCATTCCACATCCTCGTCGGTCAGTTCGTCTGCAGAGCGTTCAGGCGTCTCGTTCATCCTCTAAAAAATTATTCGAGGGCTTTTCGAATAACGAGCTTACCTTTAGCCACCCAATCCCCGACTGTCGAACGCGAACTTCCCAGACGCGCAGCTATTTCGTCGTATGTGTACCCAAATCTCAAGGCCAACCAAGTTGCGAACTTCTGCTCATCGGTCAATCCAACCGGACCCAACTCCCTCCAGAACCTTTCGGCAAACGCCTCCTCTTCCTCCTCCGAGAGAAACTCTCCCGGAGGAGCCTGCAGAGGAAACTGCTCGAAATTCTCCGATAGAACCTCCCTTCGCCCTCGCTTTCGAAGACTATCCAGAGCCAGAAAATACAGCTTCCGGCGCAAGATCGGTAGGCATTCCATGTGAGCTTCGTCGAGGCGAGCGAAGGCATATCTCCAAAGTTCGGATACGGCATCCTGCGCATCAGCCAAATTCCGCAAAATGCGGTAAGCGTACCGAACCAGAAACTTGTGGTTCGCGCGAACGCTTCTCTCAAGCGCCTCGAGGCGCTTGTCAGCCATCTTTCCAGATTTCTTCATGTTTCGTAAATCCATCTGCAGCTAGCGGTCCCGCGGATCCGTTTCCTTCTCGGTACTGTGGTCTCCAAAGCTGGCTGCGTAGTTGCAATTGACTACAAGCTGGTTGGCCTTTCGAACGTCGTAGCACTCCAGAAGCCGGTAGGCCGCCAAGTTGTCCACGACTGCTTCGACCAACCTGGAGTCGACGTATCCCGGAGCCTTTGAATCTTGTATTGGAGACGCGGTGAATACGATGCGACGCGATCTTGAAAAACGTCGCTTCCACCAAAAGTGGCCGAAGACGATTTCGTCCTCAGTAACCTCGAAACGAACCCGTTTTCCAAACAGGAGAATTGAAAGCCACAGTCGCGAGAGCATCTCCACATAGTGGAGCATAGACAAAACTGCCATCGCCGCCGCGATTCCAGCCGGCGTGTACGGAAGGTAGTCCAAAGGACTCGACCAGCCTAGCAAGGTAAGGAGCAGTTCGAGCGCAAGCAAGCCAGCCAACAGCCGCCAAAGCTTCGCTAGCGGCGTTCGAACGAACGTATTCAGCATTTCGTGACGAAAGGGAGTCATGAACCTAGCCTTGACGACGTAGCCTGAACGCGTCTTGCGAAGCGGAGGCCACGGGTACCTGCGATCGTCGGCCTTCATCTGGACTTTCCTTTCGACTCCGAACTTTCGTTGGCCTTGTCCTGCTTAGCCTGGCTTCTGGCCACCTCGACTTCGCTGTACTCGACGAATCCTTCCCGTTGGGCAAGGAACCGCTTAAGGTAGCTCTCCTGTTCCCTGTTCTCCGTCTCGGCCATCACTCGGACGGCCTTCTTCTCGGCGATCTCCCGCCTCACCTTTGGAGAGGTATTCTCCAAGTTGAAGCCCTCCTTGTCCTTGAGGAAATCGGAAGTGAGCCTTTCCAGCTCCGACCGGTGAGCGTTCTCCTGGTTGCTCAACAGCTCGCTGTAGTCCTTTTCCTGAGTCTCCACCATATGTCGGTAGAGTTCCCGATCTTCCAGCGGAAGCCGCTCTGCCCGGGTGTTTACGTCGTTGAGACGCTCGCTCGATCTGCGAGTATCGGTCGCCGCGTTGAACGCGGGCGTTTTTTGGCCGCTACGCCATTTTTCGTCAATTTGATCCGGCATGGTAAAAGTGTTAGAATTGTCCCTCAACGAGGGAGATTTGAATGAGCTACGAATTCGAAGGGGCGGACCCCAACAGACTATGCGACTTGGCCTTGGCTGAAACTGCCATGCGGCTGGTGGTCGAGGACTTCCAGAAGCCCTCGACCGTCGCTCGGTCAGCGCTGACCTCAGCCCTGACCTTGATCGGTAACCTGGACGAGCGATCTACCTTGGCATTTCTGGAAGAAGCGGACGAACTGTTTGAGGTCCTCCGCAACTCCTTGCCCAGCTCGACTAGGGACTGAAAAGCGACTTGAGCAGGTTCAAAGGCCTCTTTTCGTCAGGCAGCGGGAAGAACTCGAAAGCGCCGTAGCCTCCACCTGGAACCTGATCTACCAGTCCAATAGGAGTGACATACTCGGCGGCGACCACGATCCTCGCGTCGCCAACCTTGACGTATTCATAATTCCAGCGCAGCCCCGGCACTCCATGTCGCTCCACGACATAGGTTCCTGCCAAGAGCAGAGCGACCGCTAGCCCAGCCACGAAAACCAGCTTTCGCGCTAACCCCATCAATACCTCCGACGACGGCCCGCCTGCCCTGAAAATGTAATCGTTTTTTCGATACATACCCAGTTTCCTCAGAGGTTCGCGACCTTAATCTTCAGTTCCCTTGGAAGGAAAGCCTTGGCATCGAGCGAGCGGTTCGTCCGGAGGAACGTCACCTCGTGCCCGTCGGAGAGCAGGTCCGCCAGCACCGCAGGGTATCGTTCGGAATCCGGCACGCTATCGTCGGGACTCGGAGGCACGTCGCTCAGAATCCAGACCCTGGATTCTCGACGACGTCGTTCGCGGAGCTCGTCGCGCAGGTTCTTAAGCGTCGCCGAAAAAGCGCCAGGCGTATCTGCTCCTCCATTTGGCTCGGCTTGGCGGAAAGCTGCTGCGATCTCCAGCACGTCTGCATTTTCGCTGTAGAGCCCGCCTCCTCCGGATTCGAACACGAACAGCCCATGGTATTCTCCCGCAACGCCTCTGGCATCGGCAAGCCGCCGAGCCATGGCTTCTCGAACCTTGGACTGGCTGCCTGACAGGTCCGCTAGCCATACGTCGGAAAAGCCAGGGGACTTCTTACGAGGCTCGTAGTCGGGCCGCATCTGAGCCAACGTCAGCATCTTCACCTCGGTTTCCGAGGCTCGAAGCGCCGGAGACAGAACCTCGAGCCCTTCTCCAATCGCCATCGCGACGGCCGTCGAAACGCTCGACTGGACCGGAGCCATCTCCATGGAAACTTCCCCGAACATGCAGCTCCAGAAGTTAGCGACCTCCGACTTGAAGGCATCGTCGCCCGTCTCCTTGTCCCCGGTCGGGTCTAGCCATACAACCCGGCAACCAGGCATGTCCGGAACTCCCTCCATGCTGAACGGCGAAAGGAACTTGCTCGCGACAATCGACGCGTGGCTTGGGCGACGCAGCCGGAAGTCAGGATCGGACTCCTCCTCGTCAACGAAAGAGTATTCCGGATCCCCTTTCCAAAGGACGTTTCCTACAATCGCTACGACCACTTCGTCATCGTCGCCGATATGGTTGCGCAGCTCGCGAACGAAGCGAGGTCCATCTAAAGCTCCGTCGGCTTCCCTGCCCCGATTAGCCCGCAAAGCGAGCCCGAGGAACTGGACGAGGGAATCCTCGAAGTCCTTGCGGGCCTTCAGGGCTGTCATCTCGTTTGGATAGTCTTTCTTGACGACCCCGAACTTCAGGTCAGGCCTCGTGGTAGCCTCCATTACCTTGATCGAGCTGCCAAGCTCCGCTCGGTCGTAGATTCCCATTCCGACCCCGTGGACCATCGAAGCCATCGACGGGTCCACATCGCTCGTCGAACCGAGAATGAACGTTCCGGCTGAAAGCGACGCGCAAACCGTCGCGGAGAGTGAGAGAGTTGATATCATCTTTTTCATAGAATTGGTTGTTCTTGGGTTGATAGCTATTTGGAGAGTTGAGAGAACAAGGCCTTCAGGGCCTTTCCTGGCGCGTGCGACATTTCGCGCAGGTAGCGAAGCCATGCCGCCTGCCCTCGCGACTTGCGTATCATCTCGCGATTGCGACGTCGCGGCGCCTTAAGGTTTTCGCGCTGGGCAATCAGCGACCTCACGATTGGCTTGAACTGCGGTAGGGAGCAGGTCTCGATGAACGAGAGGAACGCGTAGGAGGAAAACATTTCGGTTCCGAGAACCCCGATATAGAACCACTTCAGGGACACCATGCTGGAAGGAGCTTCCTTACTGGTTGGAGCTAGGTCTTCTTCGGTAAGATAGCTCGAGAAATCCGGAACCGCCTGAGTCGCTTCCACCATCCTCTCCATGTAGAAGAACAAGTCGGTAAGCTGGTACACGAACAGGCCAAAGAATCCAAAGGCCATTGGAACGAGCGCCATTTCGACACAGGTTTTGTAGTCCTTCAGCGGATACTTTATCGCCCATTTAAGCAGGCTTGATCCAAAACCAGCGATTAGACCAACGCTTATCCCATAGGCCCACGACCCGTTCGCGCTGTGCCCTTGGACTTGCATTCCCGTCACGACCACAGTGGCGCCGAACGACGAGACCAGCAGAACGGAAGATGCGGCCATGCCAACCTTGTGGTAACCCTGAACTACGCCTTCGTCTATCAGCTTGTCAGGCTCTTGTCCCCGCAGCTTGGACTTCAACTCCTTGAAGTCTCCCTCGTCCTCGAGCCGCTCGTCAATCCGATCGATATGGCTTTCAAGGCCCACTCGGTGCTCCGCCGTGTACTGGTTGGACCTGTCGCTGATGAAACGAAGGATCGACCCCTTGGGAACCTTCAGGAACTCCAGGAGCGGCGGCAGCCAAGCCGCGAGCTGGGCCGTATCCGGAGCATGGTCCAACTGGGTGAACGAATTTCCATCGTTCCCAGGATTTTCCTTTCGAGGCTTGTCCTTTCGGAAAGCCTGCTTTTCGAGCCAAACCCTGCGCCGCTTGTCAGCTCGCTTTCGCTGGAAGCGCTTTTCGTCTCGCCTGTTTCGTGTATTTTCTTTTTTCATACTGCAATGATAGTTTCTTCGAGAACAGATCATCACAGAGAGGGAGAAGCCTTGTCACCACGGCTTGGAGACGGGTTTGCAAACCCGTTTGGAATAGTTGCCAAAAGGCTTCATAATTAGGGAACCAACAAAGAGCAGCCTGCCACGCCATGCCATCAGGAGCCCAATTCAAGCTTACCGAGACAGCTATAAGCGATACAGCGTCTTATCTCTCCCAATTCGAAATTGATTACCTTAAGGAACATCCCAATCGCTCGAAGAATAGCGTGTGGGGGGAAAGCGGCTTTGGAAGGGATACCTACAACTCGCTCGTGAAAAGCGAAGATGAATGGAGGCAACTTTCCACGGTGAAAAAAGTCGCCGAAGCGCTTGAGCAGCCAGCTCATCTGATAGTGAGGCTCGTGCTCAAGGAGGGCCACCTCATGACCCCGCAAGAGTATTTTCAGATCGTAGAATCCACGGAGTCGATCATCGAAAGCGTCGCGGGAAAGTTGGCGAAACTGGGAAGCGACGAGCGGCTTGTGATTGCCGCGATAATCGAGGTCCTTCAAGACACTGTCGGGCTTCAACCGGCATTGGTGGAGCTGGATACTGGAGGCTTTGGGATTATGATGAAGAAGCTCAAGCTCAGCTTTGCTGACATGGCGAAGCTCGCGAAGGAACGGCGTCCCAAACGCAAGGGACTCGGGCTCGCTCCCTCACATCCAGCAGGCGTCATCAACGTGGCGTTTCTGGAGAGCATATCGGCAGCGAGCGAAACCGGCGAGGCAGTGGACGTTTCCTTGCCCGCCCTCTTCGATCTTGCGTTCGTCTTCAAAACGTTGCCCTCCGACCTCCTAGACGAGAATTCGCCCCTTCGCGAAACGCTGCTCACCGCAGAGCGAGCAGCCATCGACAAGCTTGACGGATCCGAATAATGTATCCATAATAAAGATACAGAAAAATTCCACTATTAGGAGAGATGGCATACTTGATCCGGAAACGAAAAGCGGACTGGAAACGCTGCTCGGACGATCGGTCGCGGAAAGGCTGAGCGAGCGCTTCGACAACGTGCGCGAGTTCTCCGGCGTAAAAGGAGCCTCGCTAGCCAAGGAGCTCAACCTTAGCAACTATGACGCGGAACGGATCGAAGCAATTGGTCGGCTATGCTCGGCCAGGAGTTTCGAGCGTTCGGATGAAGAGATAGTGTTGGTCGACCGCTTGCACAAGCTGGCCGACCCTATGAGGAAGGTTTTGGAGAGGCAACCGAACAAGGAGATTTTCGCGTGCGCCTATCTAGGCGAAAGGAACAGGCTGCTGGACATCGTGGAGATCGCAGTCGGCGAGATCCATCAGGTCCAGTTCGAATTCCGCAGCATTTTCGCAGAGGCCTTCAGGCTGGACGCCAAGTCCCTCATAATGGCCCACAACCATGTAGCTAGCAGCTTCGAGCCGTCCGACGCCGACATCGAGGCGACCCGCCGGGCCGTCTCGGCCGGTGAGCTAGTGGGAGTACCCGTAATAGACCACGTCATCATGTGCCCGTCGAGAGAAGAGCCAGGCTGCTGGCACTTCCGCTCGATGGTCGGCATGGGCAAATTTCCGGGACAGGAAAAAAGGGAATACGAGCCTGCTGGCCCGTAGCGGGACCGGAGCTCACGCTTGCCCTTCTTCGTCCCACTTGGAATAGCGGCTCTTGAAGGGTTCCCTCTGGTCGTACAGGATCCTCGACAGGACGAAAGGCCTCCTCCCAGGCAGTAGCAGCAGTTGTCTCGAATACTCGTCCTCCCTCGAAAAGTAGGAGGCGATCTCGGAGGGCGACAGCAATGGCGTCGTTCTTTCCTGTTCGCTTATACCGGTGCCGCCCCTCTCCATTACCTGGTCCCGGGTCTGGGCCGACCTTGAGGAGGTCGCGATAGTGGTGTTTCCCAACTTTTTGGATACGTATTCCAAGGTAAAGTTGTCGACGTTCCCGAAGATCTGGATCATCCCAGTGTTCCCGAGGAACGTCTCCCAACGCGTTTTGTAAAGGGACCTCAGCTGGCCCATATCCTGGACTATGAACCAAAGCTTGACCCCGTAGCCTGCAATCTGGCCCGCCGCTTCCTCGATTTCGCGCATGTATGACAATACTGGAAACTCGTCCAGAACCACCAGGAGAGGTACCTTGGGACGTTCCAGCACGCTGTCCATCGTACCCAAGGTCTGATTGACCATCATCCGAAGAAATCCTCGGCAGCTGCCCAAAGACGCGGGAGGCAGGCAGACATAGAGCGATACCTTTCCACCCTTTAACTCGTCCAACGAGAAGTCGCCGTCGCGCAGCGCCGAACGAATGCTCGTGTAGTCCAGGAACTTCATGTGACGCTTGGCCGTCGAAAGCACGCTGCCGAACTCCTCCTTCGGCATCTTCGAGAAGAACCGGGCGGCTGCGGCAACCCTTCCTTCGAGAGCGCCGTTGGCCATCATCTTCTTGAATACGGTCGCGAGGCTGTCGATCCTGCCTGTCAGAGCGTCGTATACCGCGACCAAATCCCGTCCGCCCTCCTTTGCCTCCCCGAAGGTAACCACGTGAAGTATGAGACTCTCGATGAGAGCCTTCGCCGAATCGTCCCAATGGGGATCCTTGGCATTGGGGTTCTCAACCACTATGCTGTCAACGATCCGTCCAGCGTCCTCGATCAGCGTCCGGCTCAGAACTTTGAGCCTTCCCAAGGGATTGTAGGAGACGCGGTACTTCTTGAGCTTCGGGTGCGTGATCCCGAACGGATCGAGTATCCTCACCTTCTGGCCCAGCGTCTTTGCCCGATACGAGGCGGTGAGGTTCGCGTTTTCGCCCTTCGGGTCGAGAGCCACGACGCCGCCCCCGTAGGAGAGGAGGTTCGGAACGATAGCCGAACGGCCCTTGCCTGCCCTGCTTCCCGCCACCGTCAGCACATGCCGATCATCGTCTATCCCGACTAGCGAGCCGCCGGTCGCGACACGCTCGGACCGTCCTCCATGCGTCGCAAGTTCCTCGCTCTTCGCTCCGATGGCTCCCGCCAAAATCCCGCCGCCGCCGTCGACGAATTCCATTCGAGCCATATTCTCCGGCGTTTCGAAATACTGGGTCGGCATCCAGGACTCGCCTATCCTTCGGTCCAGCACTCCGCGAGGCAGGTCCTTATGCAAATCGTCGGGGACGAACGCTTCTGGCTCGCTCCGAGATTCATCTTTCCTTCTCTTTCCAAACATGACTCTAAGCTGCTGTCGCGATTTCGCGCCTTTCTGCGATCGGGATCCGGCCAAGGAAACGCCGATCGCCCGACATGGAGACAGGCCTCGAGTCGAACGGCAACGCGTTTCCGGGTTCCGGTCTACCGCTCGCAGTCTCCATAGCCCCACCCGTAGCCCTTCAGCCGATCCTCGCACAAGTCCTTGGCCCTTTGCATGCGCTTGACGACCGAGGCGAGATCGTCGATGGACTCCGAAAAATCTCCGAACCGGTAGCCTATCCGGTTCCACGCCAGCTCCGCCCTTCGCGCGGAGCGAGTCACCACCCGCTCGGCCTCTTCCTCGTCGCATCTCACGCGCTCCGAGCAAAGCAAGCTGACTACTTGGGCCATGACGAAGGTCTGGCGCGTGATTGCTGACGGATGGCTGCCTATGGCGTCCACGCTGCGCTGCCTCTGTCCCAGCAAAAAGAAGACAAGGCTAACAGCGTAGACTACCCTCCCCATAAGCTCGATTCTGGGATCCCTAGAGGAATCGCAAAGGAGGGAGCTCAATAGCCGACTACGGTAAACTGCATTGTTGACCACATATGAATAAACGAAAGCTATGGCGGTGTGGTCCGCCTGCAGTTCCCAAGCCTGCCTGACGGAGTCGCTGACCCCTGCGCGTCGCCCGACTTCGGCTATGGCGCTCATGCTCCTTTTCTCGGCAATCCGGGAATGGCCTCTAACCAGATGCCCTATCTCGTGGGTTACGCAAAAGAGGACAGCCAGCTCCGCGAGCTTGGTCGAAAGGACCTTCTGCCAACGCTCCTCCGGCATGGTATCCAGAAGCATGGATTCTACGCGGCGTCCGAAATCACCCGTAGGCAGCCTCGCGACCGGCATGTCGGTCGGGAAGTCCCAAAACGTTGAATCCTCTCCAATCTCCTCGGAGAACGGATTGGTCATCTTCACCAGCTCCTGGAACATCACCTGGACCAGAATTGGCAAGGCGGCGGAAATTCCGACGAAATGACAGCCATCGGAGGTCGCAGCGTAGGCCTGGAATTCGTCGATCTCCAGAAACTCCACTACGCATCGATCCTTCAGCTCGGGCCTCCCCGCCATGTCGCAATAGGCTCCGATAAGCTTGTATCCAGAAATTTGGGGCGTCTCGAATAGGGCTTGGACGTTCCCGTCCAAAACTCCGTAATCGAAGACCCTCTCGCCGTCGTCCGCGAAGTAGCGTTCGAACGCGAGGATGGCGGAATCTTTGGCGTTCTCGAAAGTCGGAGGATTGGCGAAGGGCTTCATTCGGTCAACGATCAGGACTTACCTAAACCAGCTGAAGGACTAGGCTCGCGCAAGCCACCAAATGGCCGAAGGGTGGATCATTCGGTTCGACTTGTCCCGCGAGAGCCCAAGGATCGCGAGCCATGGAGTCCGTGTTTCAGAATCCGCCCGAGGAGTTGGCAGGCTTCGCCAGGAGCCGCGGCGGGCTTGTTGGCAACCACGCCGATGCGCCTGCAAGGGACCGAAGCCTAGCCTACGAGTACCTCGACCTCCTTTCGGAATGCTACGCGGGCTCCCGGAACGAAAACGGGGAAACGTTTCGCCTGCATGCCCAGAACTGCGGATCTGGACTAAGGAACGCCCTGTTCGCCAAACCGAACGGGATCCCCATCATCCTTCACGACGAGGGCCTCATGCGCCTGATCGACGAAGTCGCCCTGCTCTGCGCAATCGCAAAGTTCCGTGACTTCGACAAGTTCGAGCCAGACCGCCACTTCCAGCTGTTCGCCCAGAAAAGCTGGCACGGCCCTGGAATCCTTGACGTCTACCGGACGGACGCGACCAAGAGCCTCGTCAGGCTGATGGAATTCGAAAGCGAGCAGGTCAGGTTCACCAACGTCCTGACCAACTTCATGCTGCTATTCGCCCTGTCGCACGAGTTCACGCACGCGGTCAACGGACACTGCATACTTCTGGACGAAAGCAACCCGCTCGCATTCCTCGGGGAAACATCACGCTGCAGTCTGAACGGTCAGGAAAAGTGGATACTCGTCGCCGAGATGTCTGCCGACTACATCGCCCTCCAGCACGCGCTCTCGGTCTCCGACAAGGCTTCGTTCAAGCTCGATGAAGTCGCAACGGAAGAAATGATGCCTTGGATGCTGGCATCTCTCTTCCTCATGATGTCGTACTGGTTCGTTGAGGCCTTCGAGCTGAGCGGCCAAAGCCTCTACAGCCACGAGCTCTCCGAGCTGGACCCGAGCTTGGCATGGGACAGGGCTCATCCCATGTCTACCGACCGCATCGCTCTCCTCCTTTCTAGCCTGCGGGACAATAAGTTCGGTACTCGGTTCGGATACGACAACTTGAGCGCCTTGACCGGAGAAGCTCTTTCAATATGCCTGCAGGCTATGCCTCCTATGAGGGAAAAAGTCGCAATCGAGCAAATAGCTTCCCATGAGGCCGCTTTCCTGGATAGAGCCTTCCGCCAGAAGCGATATCTCGCGAAGGAGTCGCTGGAGGAATTTCAGGAGGCGACGAGACGCTACAGGTTTTCGAAAGTCGGCAACATCAAATGGCAATAGCTATCCAGGAACTTTAGATCTTTGCAGGAGCAGAACCGACCCCTGTTAGGAGTCCGAACGTTTGACGTCTGCCCAGCCATCCAGCAGTAGCCCTAGCGACCGGAGCAGGATAGATCCTACGTCCAGAATTCGCATTCAACGAACGAGGTCCTTTTATTTCCCAATTAACCTGCGTTAAGCGACTACGGGATTTTTGGCTACGAGCCTTCAAAATCTAGATCTTTTCGATCCAAAACTTCAACCACTCCATGCGATTTCACGACGTTCGAGCCTTTTCGGTACTTCAGACTCACTTCGAACGAGCCCCTGCTTCCTCTTTCAAAATCAGATTTTTCATCTTCATCGAAGCACACCTCACATTTCGAGAATTCATACCTCAAGTTCGACACCCTAGCTGTTACGCCCAGCACTTCGACTTCGACAAAACCGTACTCCACGCTGAAAAGCCCATCTGAATCTTCCTTGCTTAATATTGACCTCATCTTGGACGTAAGCTTCGAAACAGTAAACGTTGCTACGACATCACCAGCGTTATAGACTCTTTCATCGAACATTTCGCAAATTTCCAGAATATCGAAATAATTGTCAGAATTCACAATTCGAGAGAGCGCGTTCAGAGTTAGGTCCATTTGAAATAGCCGAGCCAATCTCCGAACGGAAAACAATAGCCTAACCCACATCGACAGTTCCTGTATGGATTTCGCTAGGGACTCGGCAGTCGCTAGCAAGCTGCAACACAGCTCGCCCTCAACTATAACTTCAAGCCTCACCGGTTGCCCGCGATCAACCACACGCGCAAGGGCCATCATATCACCAAGATACTTCAATTCACGAATTGGAGCATCCCCCCAGTTCTTAAGTTGAATAACAGTTTTAGAATCTAAAGCCCCAGCCCTGTTAACGAGAACATCAACATCAAACGGATGCTCTGGACTATCACTACGTACAGCACCTCCATGAGTTCCTCTTGTTGCAATCGCCGGGAGGACGAAAAGCAGGTCATTAGTGCTGTCGTTGAAAAAGCGAAAATCAGCCTGGCTCGATTTCGATGGACCTAAAATTAGGGAGCCTCCTTTCTCTTGTATAAGCTTTCGAAATAAAGCGGACCCTTCTATTTCAAAACTTCCCGCTGGAATACTGCACTCCCTACCAAACCCAATAGAACCGTTGAGTTTCGCGACTTCCTCGCTGCCATTGACAGTCAACTTAAGACTGACGTCCTCTCGAGCTCGGAGGCTAATTGCCGTCCTATGGTTCACGTAGCTCACCTCTGCATAAAACCTTGGATCCAACTTCTCGATGCTATCACGCTTGGCCCGAATCGCCGCCTCGACAGAACCGGGAAACTTATTTCGCATGTATTTCTTTGCGTGATACGCTAATTCCTTTATTTTCCTTGAATCATCGATCGGAAAATCATCATTGAAACTGATTTGTATCCGCTCTTGGTTCTCCCATCCTTTGTTCAGGCTCTGCTTATCAAACCACTCTTGAATAAAGACAGCGTATCCACATTTCTTGGATATATCTACGACAACCAAGAATACCGGCAAGTCGCAATCGTTCGCCCAATACTTGAGATGGCGAACCTTCACAACCTGTTTGATAGTCCCTCCAATCACCTTGAGAGATTTTCTACTCTTAAGCTGAACTCGAACTTGCTTGCCGGTGGGGTTGTCGCTTTCGACCAGCTCCAAGCAATAGTCGATGTGATAGTCGCTTTCACCGGAGCCTTCCGTTCTGTCGATCCAATCGTCAGGATCGAGACAGCTTTCGAAATACCGCTTCCCTTTCTTGTTAATTTTGTGGTTCTGATCAACTGAACCTCTCTCTGAAGCACTCATAAAATCTAATCGAAACGTTTCCCCCTAAATAGATCACGACGCAAAACCAAATAAGATTACGTTCCTAGCCTCACCAGTAAAAAGAAATCCCAATAAAAGAGAGTAGTTTTACTTATTTTCCTCTTGAAACAAACGTGCAACCTGTTAAGCAAGAGCTGAATCCTCCTTGCTATGCCTATCCAACGCTACGGCGCCCTCAAAGGGCGACCAGTCGGCTACCGTCTTGGCGCCGGCTCAAGTCCTCACTTCTCAGTTCATATCGTTGACGATACGACTGATTATCGGATCGCTATCAACGTTAAGTCGAAGCTGCATCCTTCAGAATTGCTGTATCTCATCGACGATCAGTTCACTCATCCATACACTGAAATTTGGAAGGGGCTCGCTACTGGCTTTACTCAGCTAGACCGCAATCCCACGAGCGGAGCGCTGGACTACATTCGGTCAAACCTGTTCGACAGATCTCGTCTCGTCGCGCTCCCACATTCAATTGCCGGTCCAGATAACGACCTCAACGAAAAGATACAAAATCAAATAGTTCGAGCGATAAATGTACCCGAAGCGACTCTGTACGCATTTGGGGAACGCTGGGGTCCCGAACCTGGCAAGAAAGATAAACACTTTGGATTTCTGCCTGGCAATGGCATACACGATATCCACATGAACCAAGGCAACGTGGGTCAATTCACCTCAGCAGACGGGGTGTGGCAGGACGGGGCTCTCTTCATCCACTTTCCTGCAATTCGAGACGGCAACACGGTTATAGCGAGCGAACAATGGATTGGCGTGATCCTAGCCTTCCAATCCCAGTCCTGGCATACAGACGACTCCACTGGACACTCCATACGAGGAGAGCCCGATCCTGTAATCGTAGATGAAGGCTCAAGCCAACTTGGAAGCGACTTACGCATCGTCGCAGCTTTGGTAAATCCCGAAGGCCAAGACCAAGGATTCGAAGCGGTCACCCTTATCAACACTTCAACGCGTAGCATCGATCTCAAAGGATGGAGGATCCTTGATAAGATGAAACGAGCTTTTGAAATTCCTCCTCACACTATCGCACCTGGAGAAACCCATCGAGTCAAACTAGACGGAGAAAGCGCCCAACTAGGCAATAATGGAGGTTTAATCACGCTCATCACCCCCGAGGGACTCAAAGCTCATGGCGTTTCCTACACTAAATCAGGCGATCAAGGGAAGAGTATCGTTTTCTGAGCGTTTCGACCTCAACAAACACCAACTGACAGAGAGGAAAATCCACAATGATTGCGATAAGTAAAAAGAAATCTAAGCCGCAGAACTTCATCTTCTCGTCATTCCTCATATTTCTGCTTACAACCGTCGGCGCTCCTATGGTCGAAGCCCAATCATTTGGGTCTTTCCAAAGCACGCCAAAAACCGAGTGGCTAGAAAAACGCGACATGCGGCTACTGGAGGACTTTACATATATTGACGTTGACGGAGAACTTTGGGTAGCCCCCAAGGGGGCGATAGTAAACGGCGCATCGATACCACAAGCGTTCTGGACCATCATGGGCGGCCCTTTCACTGGGAACTACCGCGACGCTTCAATCATACATGACGTCGCATGCGACGAAAGAAAACGCCCATGGAATTTGGTGCATCTACGATTCTACCATGGCATGAGAGCATCCGGTGTCGGTGTCGTTAGGGCTAAAATAATGTACGCGGCAGTATACCATTTCGGCCCTCGCTGGGAGCAAACCTACATAGAACGCGTTCCGAAACAAAAACTGAACAAGGCGATAGAGGAATACGAAAAGGCGGACTTCAGTCACACCACCGTGAACATCGACAAGGAATTCGAAAAGCATGGTTTCCTGAAGAAGGTGACACTTCGCCCTCAAATGGTTTCGATAACCGCGACCATAACACCGGAACCTCAGGTTATGGATTCTGAAACCTTTGAATTGCTCAAGGCAGCAATAGAAGGCGAGGATCTCTCGCTAGAGGCAATCAGGGACTTCAAACCAGCGATCGCGCAACAATAACGGCGAGCACCGAATATTCACATATGCGCAACACCGCCCCATCTAAAAAATAAGGTCTTCAACATGGGTAACGCACTTGTAAGAGCATCGCTTAAATCCGTCTTTGTCCTCTTCAACGGAGACATCGACGAAGATATTGACAAACAACGAGCCAAAATAAGAAAAGCCAAGAAAGAGCTCAACGAGCTCGAAGCTTCAATAAATTCAACGGTCTCCGCTCAAAACTTTGATAATATACTAAACCTAATTCAGCGTATACAAAAGCTAGAGGAATCAGCGAACGACAACGTGATCATCTTTAAGTTGAGTTACCCGCGTTCAGGCACTTCCTCAGTCGAGACCTTGAAGAAAGTCCAATTGAAAAGTGGACTGGACAGAAACAAGCTACCTTTCTACTCGAAGGCAGCGCCTTCTTTTCTCGAAGATGGAGTGTTCAAGGAACTGATACAGGGTGAGACGATACTGCAAGTGTTCGTAACAGACGCCGACCCGAACAACGCGTTTCTACAATTTTTGAGAAGAGTGTTTTCGACTGCATTTACGGCAGTCGCTGGCGGCGCGATTTCAGGACTCTCCGGGGTACTCGCAAACAGCACAGCGACAGTCCTATCCAAAGACATAGCAGGTAACCTAAAAGGCGACGGAACAAACCGGGTACAGACGATAGCAGCAAGTGATGAGGTGAAGATTTCGGTAGGCGCAAACGGAGAAATCCAAGTTCTCAACGCTGGCGACACAATCAACTTCCAGAACGGCATACTTAAACTAGGACTAAAATTCCCACATTACCTCGCTGTTTCACGCAACCCCAAGAAATACGTCAAACGAGGTGCCCCAAATGGGGCAATCGAACTGACCCTTGAATCTGAAATGGCTTAAATCGGAGACAGACAAAGTTCACCTTCCAAAAAATGGCGAATGCTACTTTATCGAAATGCCTAAAACTATCCAAAACTACGCATCTCTGCATCGCTACGTCATGAAGAACAAAACTATAAGCTACATTTCCCTCCTGCTCCTGCCATTTTTCCTCCAACTAATCGAGGCCGAGGAAATCAGGGTCGCGACGTTCAATATCAAATGGCTTTCAGACATCGATGCGGATTGCGGAGTAACCAAAGTTAAAGATGTACGCACCCAAGGCGACAGGCTCGAAAAACTAATTGCAGTGATTAAGGATCTAGACGCCGACATCATCGGCCTCCAGGAGATCAAGTCCAGAGAAGCGTTGGAACTAATCTTCGAGTCGGATGAATTAAGGTCACAAGGTTGGACCATAGTCATCGACGACGACAGCGCACAGTGCCAGAAGCTAGCGATGGCAGTGAGAGAGCCCTACACCGTAAAAGGCGCCATAAACCGCAGGCTCGATGCAGAACCTGGCGACTTTCTATTTCCAGACCATTCCAACAACTCGTTCTTTCCGAGGGATCGCGACGTATTGTCATGCACAATACAGGGACTAGAAACGCAGCAGGAGATCCAAGTCCTGGTTCACCATGCAAAAGCTCGCGTAGGGGGACGCATCCAAACCGACCAAAGAAGAGCTGGAGCCGCAAGGAAAATTGTGGAGAAGATCCAAGCGTACTTTGACGATGAATACATAATACTTCTCGGAGACTTCAACGACAACCATGATGACGCATCGGCAAACATTCTAGAAACGGGCCTAGACGATCAAGGTTTTGAAATGGACGATGTCGACGGAGTCTTTCTTGTAAACCTAACCGAGGACATCGGAAATAGTGGCCATGTCAGCCATGGACTCAACTCAAATGACATCAACGGCAGTACAATCGACACCGTTGACCTTCAAAGTAGGAAAAGAAACAAGGAAGGATTAACCAACGACTCCTACACAGGAGATATACTCTTCGACCAGATCTTCATTTCCCAAAATCTGAGAGGTCATTACGTTGGTGGCTCAATAAAAGTATACAACAATCCAATCGCAGTCGCAGGCAATAGCAAGAATCGAGCTTCCGACCATCTTCCAGTCTACGCAGAATTCATTTTTGAAAATGTCGACCACGACGACTCAAAAGTACTGATCCTCAAAGCCCTTCCCGACCCAATGGGTCCAGATAGAGGAAACGAAAAGGTCATCCTTGCTAATCTGACCTCAGATAGAATTTCAATCAATGGCTGGACCCTCGAAGACGCAGCAGGTAACGAGTTCGCGCTATCTGGATCAATTCTTCCATCTAGCGAACATCAGATAGATGTACCAGCGACTATGCCTCTCAATAACACCGGTGACACGATTACGTTAACTGACGACCAAGGCAACGTCATTGATTCTGTCAGGTACACCAATACACATGTTGCTCGAGGTGAGTTCATTTCATTTTAGGCCTCCTGGAAAATCCGCAGTATCCACCAAAGGCTCGCCAACTCTGGCTGCCAGCCGGTCGAGATATCGCAAACTCGATTCGCTCGACAAGACCTTTCCATCTTCGTGTTTTGAGATGGCATCCGCAACTTGCTCGAACTCGTCACCTTTCATAGGTTTCGTAGCGAGCAAAGTCGAAGCTGCAGCAGCTAACAAGCAGTACCGATTCAAAGCGATTGCCCGAGTCGACGAACTGGCAGATCCCGCAGTTCACGCCAGCAGCCGTAGCGAAAGCGAAAAAGCAAAGCGCGGCGTAGTCGTAAACATCGTAGCTACGAAACTTACGACGCTTATCGCTACGAGTCGAGATGCTCAGTCAAGCAATACGCCATGGCGCTTGGCGACACGCTTACGCATTTTCGCGCATGGTTTGGTGAAGTTGGCATCCGTCTGGCAGGCGGGCTATTGGTTGGCCTGTAGGTTCTGATATACGCTTGCCGACGAGGCAAAGCAGGGAACATGACGGAGCTTGCCGACGGCATGGGGCGAAGCCCGGCACCAGCCGTGCCTGCCGCAATGCCGGAGTACACAAGTCGGGTATCCAGAAGTTGGATCAATCAGGCAGATCAAGATTTAAGTCCCGATCCCGTCCCGCTTGCCTATGGAGCAGTTGAACGCAAGTTGAGTATCCAGATGGTGGATTTCGGATAACCTACCAAGATTCCTTATCTTCATCCTCATGAGAAGGCTTCACGTCCATGGGTAGAGGTCCCGAATCAAAATAAAAGATAACAGCAATTGCCATCTTATCGATAACGTCACTGTCGATCCCAGGGTATTTTGCCTTCAATCGTTCCGATAGTTCATCGGCCTGCAAAACCTCCCCTGTCCGTATCTCGATCGCACTAAGTTGAAGATGCTTTATCTGGGCCCATACTGATTTCACGTAATCTTGGTTCGCTGAACCACTAGACTCCATAAACTGGTTCCTGAGCTCCTCGTCACTGGAATAGTTGAGAACTGAATCCAAGGCGATGTGAACTTCTAAGATCTCTTTGGTTAGCTCGTTCATTTAAAGTGGGATAACGCTAATCAGGAGTGCCATTCTGGCCGCTTGTTCGGCCCAGTCATGACACGAGTTTCCATTGAGTGAATAGGAACAAGGCTGTTTGATCTCTCCACTTGCAAATGTCGCAAATTGCCCTCCCAGCACAGAAAAATTCCAAACTCTAAACTGCTTCTTGGTTAGAAGAGCGAACGGAAGCCCCGAAGCACTGTAATCTCTCTTTCTGGTAACGAACCCAGAGAGATTCTCGAAACCAGTACCTTCAAACAATGAACTAAGATAAGGATTTAACGGAGCTGATTTTTCATATTTCCAGATCTGGCCACGTTTGCTCTTCGCTTTGATCGTCGAATGAGATCGATAGGTCAGCCCTCCAAGAGGGTTCTTAACATTGAAGGGTTTCTTGTATTTATAGATCTTCCAATACTTAGGAAACAGTCGTTTCGTGACCTGCTTAATTCGAGGCACGGCCATCTGATTCTGCTGGGCACGTATCTTCGAACTAGCTTGTAGCTCGATCAATGACACATTGCCCGACGGATCAATCCGCACTACCGGATTGTTGTGCGCGTAGAGGTATTTATGCAGCGTCAGCGGCTCGCCGTTCCTTCCCTCGTACGTATCCATGTTGTGGAAACGTCCGGTGCCTGCATTTAGGTAACGAGCTCGCAGAAAGTACATTCCCAGGTCGGCATCGTACTGCTCGCCCGTGTAGAGGTAGCCGTTTTCAGTAGCGCCACTGGAGCTAAGCAAGATGCCGAAGGCGTCGTATTCGTACTCGTCCGTAACCGTTTCCGTCTCATCGACGAGAGCTCGGACGCTACCATGACCGTCGTAGAGGTACCAACTCGTTCCCGCATCGCGGGTCTGGCTGATCAGATCGTGGCCGTAGGTGTAGCGGGCGGCTAGACTATAGCCTGTTCCTTCGTTGAGACGTTCCTCGACAACCTGGGCGTAGCCGGTCTGGTTGTTGAGATCCACAAGGTAGCTCGTGCTGCGAAGCACGGACTGGGATACGTCCAGCAACTGCTTGCCGACCCGGTTGCCGTCGGCGTCGTAGGTGAGCGTGATCACCTGCCCGTCTTCACGGATGCGGCGGATCAATCGGTTGCGGAAGTCGTAGACGTCAGTGACCGTATCCGAAATCCCCTCACGGGCATCGACAGAGCTGAGCGTATTGCCGTTCGCATCGTAGGTGTCGCCATCCAGACGGTCGTTGTCGTCGTAGGTGAAGCTTTGCCCTCCCACTCCTGACAGGGTCGAACTGCGGCTGGTTCGGTTGCCGACCTGATCGTAACCGTAGTCCACCACGCCGTTGACTCCGCTCGCCGCTCCAAGAATTGTCTCCTTGGTCAAGCGGTAGAGATCGTCGTAGACGTAATGGCTAGCGCGGCCACTCGCTTCGACTACGCTCTTGCGATTGCCGGCTTCGCCAAGCGTATAAGCGTAGCTTTGGGCGACGCCCGTATCGCTTCGCTCGACAACGAGGTTGGCCAGACGATTGATCGTATCGTAGCTGTAGTCGTGGAGGAAGCCATTGCCGTATTCGACCGTATCCAAGTTGCCCACGTCGTCGTAGCCGTAGCTGGTGATCGAGAGGCTGGACAGGAGGCGACCGTCGTCCACCGACTCGAGACGGTTGAGATCGTCATAGGCGTAGGCGTTCTGGACCCCGTCCGCGTTCGAGGAGGTCGTCGACTCGAGGTTTCCGGAAGCATCGTAAGCGTAGGACAAGGTCCCTTCCGGAGTGGATCGAGTAGTGATGCGGCTGCGCTCGTCGTATGCGCGAGTCTCGCTGTAGAGGGTCTGCTCTCCATGCGATTGGCCGTTGACAACGGCGGATGAGAGCAGGTTACCGGCGACGTCGTAACCGCGCTCGATCCAGGAGGGAGCGTTGTAATGCGTCAGGGACGGATGGGTCGGATCGGCGGTTTCCTTCACGAGACGGTTCTGTTCGTCGTATTCAAAGACAGTAGTATAGCCGTTGAAGTCGGTCTTTGCAATGAGGTTGCCTAGCATGTCGTACTGGTAGGTTTCCTCCTGCAGCTCGGGGAGGATGCGCTTCACGCGGCGGCCGAGCTCGTCGTACTCGTAGGTCGTCTCGCGGCCTTCCGCATCGATCTGGGAGATCTGGTTGCCTCTGCTGTCGTACTCGTAATGGGTGACAGGTCGAGGATCGCCATCGGCGGGAGCAGGCTGCTGAACTTCGACCAGACGACCAAGAGCGTCATAGACGTAGTCAGTTCTCAGACCGTTCTGATCAATTGCCGCGATCCGGCGGCCGAGGGCGTCGTACACAGTTTCGGTGTAGGTGCCATTGTGGAAGGTGGTGCGCGTCGGGCGGTTTAGCTCGTCGTACTCGAAGAGCGTCAAGTGACCGTTGGCATCGAGCACGGAGGTCTGGTTTCCGTTCAGGTCGTAGGACGACACGGTCTCGTTGAGCAGCGGATCGATAACCTTGGCTCGGCGACCGGAGCAACCGCAGTTTTCGTCGTATTCGTAGAGCGTAACTTTGCCTCGCTCGTCTACGGTGGCTTCCACCCTGCCGATCGAATCGTAGATGGTGTGCGTCTCAGTATTGTCGGAAGGATCGAGGTCTTCTCCGTTCTCATCGACGAGGCCGATGAAGCGGACGGAAATTTGACGACCGAGGGCGGCGTAGTCGTACTTCATCAACCGGCCTAGGACGTCCGAGTACGTTGCTTGACGGCCCTCGGCGTCGTAAGTCCAGGACTCGCTGGAGAGGAGCGCGTCATTCTCATCGTACTGAGCGGACTGGGTGCGGTTTCCGTTGCCGTCGTAGCCGAACTCCACGTAGCGGCCGAGGGCATCGGTCTGGCGCGAAACCTGGCCGCGGGAGTCGTAATCGGTTGAAGACGAAGTCAGCAGGACGTCGTTCGCATCGTAGACAACAGTGGAGGTCTGTCGCCCTTCCCCATCGTAGCCAATGTCCGTGTAACGATAGAGCACGGCTTGCGTCGGCTCAGTGGCGCCTTCCGGCAAATCGTAATCCTTGCTGCGAAGCTGGCGGCCTAGGCTGTTGTACTCGAAACTCTGATACTGGACAAGGACACCATCAGCGTCAAAGACAGCGCTAGAGGTCTGATAGCCCTCGAGGCTGGTAGTGAACACAGTCTGGTTGCCTAGCGGATCGGTGATGGACTCGAGGTTCCCGCTCGCGTCGTAAGAGAACTGCGTGACATTCTCCAAGGCATCCGTTTGCGATTCCAAATTGCCGCTGGCGTCATAGACGAAGGTAGTGGCGTTACCCAAGGCATCCGTAATGGTAAGCGGATTATTCGCTGAATCGTAGGTGTAGGCGGTCGTGGAGACAGTCGGTATTCCATCCACGGATACGGTTTTCGTTTCGCTGAGGAGGTTGTCGCTGCCATCGTAGCTGCGCTCCGTGACGTTTCCGAGGGAATCGGTCACCTTCGTCTCGTTTCCTCGAGTGTCGTACTCGTAAGCAGTCGACTGCACGAGGACGCCTTCCGTATCGAAGACCTCGGTCAGGGTGACGTCCCCTTCGATATCGTAGGTGTGCACGGTAGTTACGCCGAGTCGATCTACCACGGTCTCCTTGAAGTTCTCGATGTCGTGGATGAAGTCGAAGCTCTCCCCGTTCGCGTCCGTCTGGGAGGCAAGCCTGCCGTCGGCGTCAAATTCGCTGGCAAGCACGGACTTGCCATCAGGATCGACGATGTCGGTCAGGTAATTCGGGAAGTCCGGGTTTTCGTAGAGGTAGGTGAAGGTTTCAGATGCACGGTTGGTAAAGGTCTCGAGGCGACCTTGCGCATCGTAGGCGTAAGAGAGCGTCTGATCCTCTGGATCGGTAATAGCGGTGATGCGTCCCTCTGCGTCACGAGTAAACGCGATTCCGAGACCGCTGCTATGAGTGACGCCATCGTCGCTGATGGTCAGCGTATTGCCGTTGCGATCCGTCATGGAGAGGAGACCGAGCTCCTCGTCGATCACGAACTCCTGCCCTTCCTCCGTGGTGTACTTGAAACGCTTGGGATCGAAGACGTCGAAGGCGAAGGCTTCGGACTCGAGGTCGGTCTCTCCGCTGAAGGAATTGATCCATACCTCGTCGTCTCCAACGATTTCGAGCGAGCCGAGCGTATCGCCCAGCGGTTCGAACGCGATCTTCGGATCCCGTAGCGGGGTGTGGTCCTTGTAGGCCGGGCTAGCAACCGCCTTGAAAACAGCGACCGAGTCATCCGGCAGTCGAAGCAGAACGAGGTTGTTGCGGGACGATTCCACACGGTAACGGATGGTATCGCCAAAGAACGGGACAGATACGGCTTCTTGGGTCGCCATCCAGTTTCTACCGACAGGACGGTTTTTCTGGATACGCATGTTGCTCAGAGCCATCTGCCATCCGTTTCCGAAGTCTCCTAGAGAAGCATCTCTGCTATCGTAGGATCGCACTACCTGCATCGGAATTCCGGATACAGGGATACTCAAGTCTTCGAAGGCTAGCGACAGGTTTCCGATCTTAAGTTGGCTATCGATCACGAACAACACCGAATCAGTCGCGGTCCGCCCCAAAAGGTCGGTTACCACTAGGCGCATTTCATAAATGCCATTTAGGAGCATCGATGGATCCAGGGTCCCCAACTCGCCAGTTGCAGGAACGGTATCAGCGGAACTCGACAGACGAGTCCAACTCCCGTCATTGGACAAGCGGTAATCGAGAACGTAATTTACAAGGATCGAAGATTGCGCCGTGCCTGTGATCGACACAGGACCTTTAACATCTTCAGAGTCAGTCGGGTACTCTATGGAAGCGACTGGGAGAGCTGGATTTTCCTCGATCACAAAAATGGTGCGAGTTTCGGACTGAACTGATCGACCACGCGCGTCAGTCGCTACGGCATACACCTCGAAATCCATATTTATACTTCCGAGAGTTGTCGCTTCGATATCGAGACTGTGCGTCAAGGTATTCGGGAATCGCTCCGCGAATCCGACACTCGCTCCATCGATGAAGAACTCAAGCGAGTCAACTGGCTGACCGCTTGAATAAGCGTTCGCCCAAAGCGGTATGGTCGCATTCGGCAAATACACGTTTCCGTCAACCGGCGAAGTGAGCTTGACGACTGGGTCCACGAATACCTCTACCGTCTCCTTCACGAGTTTCAAAGATGAGCCATCACTGAGTGAAAGCCCAATGACATAGACGCCTTCGTGCTCAACGGTCGCCTGCGTTTCTATCGCATGCGAAACAGAGTTTTTATCGAGAGGGCCGAAGGACTCCGAAGGATTCGAGAAAGATACGGTTCCCGGTCCGGAAACCACTCTCCATTCAGCGGTCAGGTTGCCGTCGAGCGGGAAGCCATCGTCCGTGACGGTCGCTGAGAGCGTAATTGGCAGGCTCAGGTCCGGCCCCGTAACCGCAACGATCGTCGCGCTTGGCGCTTCGTTCGGTTTCTCCAGTACATTAACGATCAGCGTGTCCGTTGAAGACTTGTCACCGTCGCTCGCCTCAAGCGTTAAGACATATTCCCCAATAGAGTCGATTGTCGCAACCGCATCGAGTGCCGTTGAATCTTCGAACGATACCTTACCAGGATCGGAAGATGACCATGAATAGGAGAGCTCGCTCGAGCCCACTCCGTCATCGGTCGCGAATCCGGCGAGCTGCACCAAATTCTCCGGCTGTGTGATCGTCTGGTTAAGTCCCGCATCAACATTAGGCGCTAAATTGACTCGATCCGTAACGAAAATCTCGATACGCTTACTCACTGACAACTCCCCATCGCTAGCTGTCACCTCAAGTACATAGACTCCGGATTCCGGAAAAATGACGTCCGTATCGACAATACCATCGATTGGGTTCTCAAAATGGCTCTGGCCAAATGACACTGAGTTCGGACCACTTACGAGGGCCCAATCAACTGATAGGATACCGCTGGGTACAGTCGCGTCAGTAACGATGGCGCTAATTGGCATAGCTGGCCCCGGCAACTCGTGCACGGTTGCGGAGGTGGCTAGAATAGTCGACAGTTGGTTGCCGTCGAGCGGGCACTTGCCCACAGCTCCAGCCGAGAAGATCGAGACCACCTCCGCTTGCGTCAGCGGACGGTCGTAGAGGCTCAGCTCGTCGAGCCCGCCCTCGTAGTACGGAAGCTCCCCGAACGGGCGCCCCCCTATCCAGAGGTCGCCGGAGGTGTCAACAGCCTTGGATCCCACGTCATGCACGATTCCCAGGACACCGTCGATGTACAGGCGAAGTTCTCCTGAGGGACGGTCGTAGACTGCCGCCACGTGCTTCCAGCCAGAGGTCGTACCGAGGCCGGAGGCGCTGTTGCGCACGTCCTCCAATCCCGACGAGCGGAAGTCCACCTCGAAGCGGCTGTAGTTCGCGTGCGAGATCAGGCGAAGGCCGACGGCGTCACCGTCCACCCACTCGAGGACGCTCTGGCGCCAGGGGACGTCCGGATCGAGCCACAGCTCGATTGAGAAGCCCGCCGCGCTCGAGCCGATATCCAACGAAGGACGAGACGGCGTATGAATCGCGGTCTGATAGCTTCCTAATGAAAATGCCCTACCAACAACACCATCTCTGAAACCAGCTTCAGGCGCCCTACTCTCCTCATAGCTCACTTGATCAAGCAACTCGTCATCCGCTCTCCACCAGCCGGCAATGCCATCTGGAACAGGCACCTCACAAGTCGAACCGAGCCTTACCTCAACATCATGACTGGCTGAACGCTCACCATCGAATGCCGTCAGTCTTAAAGTATAGATGCCTGACTCAGTGAAAGATAACGTCGGATTCAATAATTGCGGATCGTCGAGGGATAAGCCGACCGGATTTCCAAGGACTTCCCAACTCGTTTCAAGATAGTCGCCTAAAGGAAGACCATCATCGGAAGCAGTTCCTTCCAATACAATGATTCCAGTGTTTTCAGATGATAAATACGAGTCCCCGGCATAGACGACAGGAGCTTCGTTCGTGCTTGGAGGGCACTTGCCAAAGTCACCGGAATCGAAAATCTGCCAGACTTCGTCGCCTCTCAATGCGCGACAGTACAACGTCAGTTCATCAATACGCCCGTCGAACGCGTTACCACCGTTCGCGTCCGCGCCCACGTGCACGTCGGTTCTAGTCTCAGCATCGTAAACGGCAAATTGCTGTTCCACACGGGGTACACCATTGATGTATATCGCGGCTTCACCAGTCACGCGACTCCAAGTGGTTGTAACATGAGTCCAGACATTGGCCGAAAGAACATTGTCCACTTCGATCGAATGACTTTCGCCCGATCTTCCCGGGACGTCGAATCGGATTCCGTCGTTGCTGAATACAGAGACGCTAGCCCCTTTCCCCGAATCGTCGGAAAACTCGACTACAGTCGAATCACGCAGCAAATCCGGACGTATCCAGAATTCCCATGTAATACCGAGCTTATCGCCTACATCAAGAGCAGGTGACGCGAACACTTTCATGCGATCATCAACCCCGTCGAAGTCGAACGCTGCAGCGACCTTTCCTTCCGCGAATCCCATTCCACCTTCAAGAAAGCCAACGTTCGCCGAAACGTGGTCTATTCCATCGCAGTTCGCCTGCCACCATGAAACAAGACCCTCGGTAATATCGACGCTACAAGGCGTGTCGACGCGCACTTCTAGCGTATCGCTCGATGTGTATTCTCCATCTGTCGCCGTAACTTCCATCAGGTAAATCCCAGCAGCATCGAAATCCAAAGTCGGTGTCGCCGTATCACCTTCAGTGATACCGACGTTTCCGGGACCAAACTTTTTAGTCCACGCGATGTCGACCGTAGCATTCAAAGGCAATCCGTCATCACGAACGACTCCCTGTATTACGACCGGTTCAAATGCCTCGCCTACAAAGGCAGTCCCACCTGCATCAACCCACGGGGCTTTATTATACGGCACCAGATGAACGCTAACATCGGCCGTACGCTCTTCCCCCTCGTAGGTTGCCGTCAGTCTAAACGTATAGTCTCCATCGATGCTGAACGTAACATTGGGACGAAGAGCTGAGGAATCGTCAAAAGTCACCACACCCGACCCCGTCAACTTCTCCCAATGATAGATTGGTTCAATAGAAATAGGATGCGCTGACTTGCAAAGAGCTCCCTTTAGCTGAATTGGATCCGGCCAAAGAGCGTCGATGTTCTCACCTGCCGATACCGTCCAGAATTCGTCCGGAACAGGAGCGTCGTATCCACTCGTCCCTACCGTCAGATCGTAGAGAACAGGCTTCTCACCTGTTTCCGCAGGTACGAATACCGCTTCAATTTCAAGGTAACGGCCTTTTACGTCAGGCGCATTATCGATAAAGTCGATCTCCGTCCATTCTCCGCCCACGGAAGGACTGTCACCGGCTCTAGCGCGGAATACGATGTCTGCATCATTGCACAAGAAAGCGTTCCAAACGACTTCACCCCAAGTCGCTCCGGGAACTCCGCTGTCATAAGTAGTCCTCCACAGACCATTTGGATTCGCAAGAACTTCAGACTGGCCAGTAAACGTTCCATAGGTCCAAGGAGTACCACCAATATATGCAGATTGCAGATCGACCTCTCCGATGGGAGTTGCCCCATCTGCACCAATCTCTCCGGCAAGGGGGTTGATTCGCTGAATCAAACCAGGAGTGCCACTCACCCAAATGTAGCCTTTTCGGTCTACAGATACCTCAGTCGGGCCATGGTTAGCGACCTGAACGTTTCCTACAAAGGTACCGTCCGGTAACAGATGGCCAACGGTTTTGCCGCAATGGGAATGAGCGATCCAAACATGATCGTCCGGACCAATCGCAATGCCTTGAGCCCATCGATCGCCATGAGGAAATTCTCCGAGCAGTTCTCCTTCGGGAGAATACTTGTGGACGACGTAGTCCCAGTCTTTGGTAACCCATAGGTTCCCTTGGCTATCCTTCGCGATCCCCCACGCATTGCTTCGAATATCAAGCCACTCAGGGTCCTGCACAAGCGGGTCTTGCGTTAGATCCCACACGAGGAAGTCTGATCCGCCTGAGTACAGCACATCATCTTCGACAATACCGCCGAAGCCTCCACGCTGAGGGTTCGCAGCCTCAGTCAATAGTTCTCCAGAGTAGCCATCATACTTCTGCCAAGGGCCGGAACTGCCGCCAACCCAGACATTGTTCTCCGCATCGATGGAAAGATGCCTCAGACCCCGAACGTCCGTTTCGATATACGCAACGATCAACTCGTCCTCTGCAAATAGCGCGCTGGGCTCTTCCCCGTCCGGAATTTCCCACGCGAAGACATCGTCTATTCCCATAGACGTATCTAACTTCCCATTACCGTTTCTATCAGTCCACAGGCTACTTTCAGGAGGAAGTATCTTAATGATGCTGTTGTTCTGATAATTCGCGACCCAAGCAGCGCCATCAGAGTCTACCATCACGCGCGATGGATACTTCGTCCCGCTGTACGGCGTCGCATTGTATTCACCCACGATGCGAGCGGTTTCCGTTTCCATTCTCTGAATGGAGCCCTTCGTGTAATTCGGGATCCATAGATAATCGAAACTAACGAGCTCAGACTCTGTAGTGAGCTGGGTGGAATCTTCCGTAGTGAGAGCGAATAAGCTGCCTTCCTCGAAATCAGTTTTTTCAGTGTAGGTTCTCGAACGCGGATCCGCTTCAACCTCTACCCACACTTTCACGGAATCGGAATCGTCTTCGCCGTCATTTACGATGAAAGTAAACGAGTCGTACCCGAAGAAACCTGGTTCTGGAGCATAGGTTACGGATACTTCCGCTGCTGTTCCAAATGACGAGAAATCGACAGAACTCAGTTGTCCGTTGCTAGGCGGGCTGATTAGTTGGAAACCGAATACGGAAGACTCGACGTCAGAGCCTCGAAGAGCGATGGCAATCGGAGTATTTTCACCTCCTTTTACATCTGCAGGAATCGCTGTCGGTAAATCATTTATGGATACTACATTAATCGAAACGACAGCTTCCGCCGAAGACATATCACCGTTGCTAACCGTAAACGAAAATTGATCCGCTCCAAAGTAGTTCTCTTCTGGAGTGTAGATCAAGTTTGGCGCCTCACCTCCCAAGGTACCATTCGCTGGAGCAGAGGTAACGCTGAATGCCAAGGTTCCATTTTGAGGATAATCTCCAGTCAGCGTAATAGCAACAGATGAATCCTCATCAACTCCTACGTTCTGAGGATAAGCAGTTGGTCCTGTAAGCGTTAACGTTACGCTTACGGTGGCCTCGTTCGAGTCCAGCGAACCGTCGTTCACAACAAAACTGAAACTATCCGCTCCAGACTCGCCGGCGTTCGGCGAATAGGTAAAATTGACTCCATCAAAGATGACGGAGCCTTTACTTGGCTCCGTAGCCCCTAAAGACGCGCTCAAGGAGGTAGAATCAACATCGCTAACAGAGACTGCGCCACTTACTATAGCTCCATCCGTGCTGCTTATCGCCGAATCAAACGCCACCGGAGCATCATTTATCGGATTAATAGTGATATTTATAACCGATGCATCGGAGGTCGAAGTGCCATCGGACGCCGTAAATGTAAAGCTGTCTGATCCACTGTAGTTGTCGTTCGGAGTATAGTTGAAGCTGCCGTCCGAACTGACGGACGCTGTCCCGTTGCTCGACGACGCATCTAGCGCGAACGTCAACGTATCCCCTTCCGCGTCCGTCGCGGCGAGCACTCCAACCAACGGCGTATCTTCATCCGTTTCGAATCCATTGCTCAAAGCAACAGGCGCATCGTTTATCGGATTGACGGTTAAGCTAACTTCGAAGATCGCAAAGGACAGAGAAGGGTCAGCAACCCTGACTTGGAAAAGATCACTCCCATCGAAGTCTGTATTCGGAGTATACTCGAAGTTTCCATCCGCATTTACCGAAACCACTCCGTTCGATGCGTCTGTCTCCAAACTAAAGATTAAGGCATCGCCATCTAAGTCGCTTGCAAGAAGCTGTCCTATCAAGGTTGTGTCTTCATCTAAGCTGAAATCTTGATCGTTTCCAGTGGGAGCGTCATTGATCGGGTTAACCGTAAGACTAACCGCGGCATAGGCCGATGTTAGAACCCCATCTGAGACTGTAAATGTAAAGGAGTCTGAACCATGATAATTAGCATCTGGGAGATAGCTGAATTCGCCATTCGGCTCTACGTTAATGGATCCATGGCTAGGCGATGCGCCGATCGAAAAATTTAGACTGTCACCGTCGATATCGCTTCCAGAAAGACTCCCGTTCAGAGCGACGTCTTCATCCGTCGAGAAACTGGTTGGATCCGCAGTTGGAGCATCATTGACAGGCGCGACTGTCAGGCTGACAGCCACAACAACAAATGCTCCCGAGGGATCTTCTACCCGAACACCAAAAACATCCAAATCGTCGAAATTCGCGTCAGGAGTATAATCAAATAACCCGTTCGGGCTCATCGATACATTTCCGTTCGTAGACGGTGTCTCGATACTAAAGGTCAGAGCATCTCCATCGACATCGCCCGCAACGATTTGTCCACTAAGGCTAGTATCCTCATCCAGTTCAAATGCCTGATCAGCCGCTATTGGGAGGTCGTTCACTGGCCGGATAGTAAGATCAACTGTGGAAGCCACAGAGGTTGCGACACCATCCGAAACGCTAAAAGCAACACTGTCTGTTCCAAAATAGTCGCTATCAGGAGTGTACGAGAAGGATCCGTCTACATTGATGGATACAGTACCGTTGATCGCGTCTGTAACTAGAGCAAAACTCAGAGCAGTCCCTTCAACGTCAGATCCAGTAAGATTGCCAGCGAGGTCAGTATCCTCATCAAACTCAAAATTATCAGGATTGGCTACAGGAGTGTCGTTTACTGAAATAACGTTGAAATCGAATCGCACGATTTCCGAGTATTCACTACCGTCATACGCTCGGAATTCGATGAAATCGACTCCGAAAAAGTCCAGCTCTGGCGTGTATTCAACCGTTGGCAGCGCGCCTGACAACGTCCCAAAGCTTGGTTGAGACACGACCTCAAACGAAAGGTCGTCACCGTCGACATCTTCGCCAACGAGTAGCACGGACGCAAATGCGTCTTCAAACAAATCAACGCTGCCAGCTTCAACCGTTGGAGCATCGTTGACCGGTATCACCGAGACAGAGACTTCAGAGGCTGTCGATACGGAGGCACCATCAGAGACCGTGAAAGTGAAAATGTCTGAGCCGAAGAAGTCGGGGTTAGGCAGATAAGTAAACGATCCATCCGGGTTTACGGATACGACTCCATCGTCGGCTGCCTCGGAGAGATTGAAAGTTAAGACATCCCCATCGATGTCACTCCCAGTCAAAACACCAGAAAGAAGCTCGTCTTCAGATGTACTCAAATTAGCAGGATCCGCTGATGGCACGTCATTGACGGAGGCAATAGCGATTTCCACATCTGCGATTTGCGAGTCCAGCTCCCCGTCATTCACGATGAACGAGAAGCTATCCCCCTCTGGATTCGAATAATTCAGGTTAGGCGTATAGACCAAATCGGGTGCAATTCCGCTCAGACTGCCATGAGCAGGCGGATTTGTGATCACGAAGCTAAGCGGGTCACCTTCTACATCCGTTCCTACCAGAGTAACCGCCACCGGAACATCTTCCGTGGCATTTACGGTGTCGGATACTGCAACAGGAGAATCATTAACCGGCGATACGACAACAGTGAACGTTTCAGGATCCGACTGAAGCTCCCCATCCGAAACCGCGAAGGCAAACGTATCGTTTCCAAAGTAGTCAAGATCGGGAGTGTATTCAAAATTCCCGTTACCGGCGATCGACACAGAACCGTTCTCAGGGTTGGTCACGAGAACAAACGAGAGACTGTCCTCATCGACATCACTTCCATCAAGCTCTCCAGCCAAAACACCGTCTTCCAAGACAGACCCCGAATCGCCCACCGCAACAGGTTGGTCATTGACAGCCTGGACGTCGATCAACACGGAAACTTCGTCAGAGTACTCCGCTCCATCGAATACACGGTAGCTGAAGCTATCTACGCCAAACCAGTTCAGGTCCGGCGTGTATTCGTAATCCGGAGATGTCACTGGATCTTGCGGGAGCTTCAACTGCAGAGATCCGTTGGACGGCGGACCTGCGATTTCGAACACCAGCTGATTCCCTTCAGCATCGCTACCCTCTAGAGTCACGTCCAAGACGTTATCCTCTAGCATATCAAACTCAAGCGGCACCGCTCCCGGAGCGTCGTTAACTGGAGTGACGCTGATTGTCACCGTAGCGGGCTCGGAAGTCGCCTCCCCGTCGGAAACCGTGTAGGAAAACGAGTCATCCAACTCAGAATCCTGATTCGGGACATAGCGAACCCTTGGCAAGGCAGTCAGGTCCAAAACGCCATAGCTTGGTCCTTCAGCGATCGCAAAAACCAGATCTGCCGACTCCACGTCTTGTCCGCTTAGCCGTATCTCTACGGGAGCATCCTCCAAGGTGGTCACATCAAGCGAGTTTGCGGTAGGGATGTCATTCACCGACTCCACCAGGATAGAAATAACTGCGATGTTAGACTCTTCCTGCCCATCGTTTACCGAAAAAGTGAACGCGTCAGATCCAAAGTAGTCCGCATCCGGAGTGTATGTCAGATTCGGAGCAACACCGCTCAACGAACCGTTGGCAGGCGAGGCCAAGATGCTGAACGAGAGAGTGTCGCCATCCAAGTCGCTGCCACCTAGTACGATACCGACAGATTGATCCTCTTGCGTATCCACCGAATCGCTACTCGCGATGGGAGGCGTATTTTCATCCGGAACGAGGCTCAGGTTGCCGACGATGACCCCGCTCCCGTTGAGGTTCAGTCGATCCGCTTCCAGCGCCCCTTCGAGCCTTGCGTTCGAGTTGATGTTTACATGCCCTTCCGGGGCCTTTAGCACACCGTAAAATCTGCCTCCGTTATTCAGATTCACGCCGCCTACTGACACATTCATCAGCAACCACTCGGGATGGCTCTGATTTCCGATCGAGCCGCCTGTGGAGAAGCCGTTGCCCAAATCGACTACGACTTTGCCAACAAGAGTAATCTTCGAGCTTCCGTTTAGATGTATACGATCGAACGAGTAAACAGCAGGCTCGCTTGAGCCTTCAATCCCAAGAACAATCTCTGAGCCATTACTTGCATTAAAATTACCATAGGCTCCCGGAGGAACATGGACGCTCATGCCCGCAGAATTGATGTTCAAATTCTTGATAGTCGCAAAGTCGCCAGTGTCGTCAGCAGGCGAATTTAGGTTTACATGACGATGGCCCGTAGGTCCGATAGGAGAAACCGCTGGGCTCAGAGGGCTAGGGTCGGTGCGCGTAGCGATCGTATCCACATACGAACTACCATTAACATGAATCTTATAATCGGAGGGACTAGGGTTCCCGATCCCTTCTAGGATCTCGCCCACGTAACCGTTTCCGTTAACCCGTACGCTCGGCGAACCAGGGGCGCTCAGAGAACCTATGATTTCGGCGCCGCTGTTCAGGTTTAGAGAACCGCCTTCATTGAATTGAATATCGCCTTCTATCCGGCCACTGATACTTGGAGCGTGCTGAACCAAGACTGATGCATCCGTTTGCGATGCGTTAACTCGAGCGGCGAAGCAGGAGATTGCAAGAGAGACAGCGACAAGCAGTCGCACGCCGTACCGATGGACGGTATTTCGTGGATTCATAGAGGGCGAGGATCTTACAGAGTTGGCACTTCGAAAGGAGTAGAAGTGCCGCATGAACAAGGAGACGCTAATCGAAGTCAAGAACCCAATTACGGTATTTACTTATCCCATTCGATTTATCGCTTAATATTCAGTATTTTCTGCATTCCGCTGAATGCGGCCCAGATTGCTGAGGCAGCGGAGCTTCCGATCTATTCAAAGATCAATGGAAAGGTACACCAAGCCTGCCAACCATTCCCTTAAAGTAGATCCACCGGACAAAGCCTGCATCTGGCACGTATTAACCTCGACTGCCTCGAACACTCACGGGGCGCCACCGATAAACAAGTAACCAAAGAAAGGATACAATGAACACTAACGCACGCGATAGCCTAATTTCGATCAAGCAGGTTTCCAGACGCTTGGACACCTCCGTGAGGGGAGTATACCGCCTGATCGCTCGTCACGAATTCCCTCCACCGGTGAAAGTGGGAGGTTCCAGCAAGTTCTACGACAGCGACGTGGACGAGTATCTGAATCGACTCAGGGACAGCAGGAGGACAAGATAAGCTTCAAAGTCATGATCTCGCACGTATTCAAGCCACGAAGAAAGAACAAGGCGGGCAAGTCGGTTGCCTCGCGCCTTTACAGGGGCCGCTACAGGCTCGAGGGGGAATTCTCCACGACCGAAGTTCCGCTAGGTACCGGCGACAAGCAAGTCGCCGAAAAGAAGCTAGCGATGATAGTCGCCGAAAAGGAGCGCGAACGAGCCGGAATCCTCGCTCCCGCTCTTGAGAGGAATGCGGCGCGGCAAAATCTGGAAGAGCACTTGTCGGACTTCGTGGCCGACTTGGAGGCACAAGGGCGCAGCGACGACTACCGGAGCCGGATAGCCTCCCGCAGCAAGCGGCTTTTCAAGGAGTGCCGATGGAGCTTCTTGAAGGACATGAGCGCTGGCGACTTCGTAGCTTGGAGGTCCCAGCAACGAAACACTGCAGCAAAGACTTTGAACGACTACCTCGACGCGGTCAACGGACTCGCGAACTGGTGCATGAAGACCGGTAGAGCGACTGCGAACCCGTTCGTCACAGTGTCCAAAGTCGAGGTCAGGGGCAAGCAGCAGGAGCGAAGGGCGCTCACCGACGACGAGTTAGGCCGCCTCGTGGAGGCAGCTCCGCAAAGGAGGCTTCTTTACCTCACTGCAGCGTATACCGGCTTGAGGGTAAACGAGATCAGGCAACTGAAAGTACCTGACGCTCACCTGTCGAGCGAGACGGCTTACTTCGAGGTTCGCTCGTCCACCACCAAGAACAAGAGGAAGGCGATCGTTCCGATACATTCCGGCCTGCTCCAAGAGCTTCGAGACTTGTTAGCAGGGAAAGGGCAGGACGAACCCATCTTCGAGCTTCCCAAACGTCCGAACGAGACGATCAACTGGGACTTCAAGAGAGCCGGTATTCCAAAAGTAGATACGCTTGGCAGGAAAGTCGACTTCCATGCCCTGAGGAACACTTTCGCTACAAAGCTTGCGAGGAGCGGCGTGTCCCAGCGATTGGCCCAAGAGTTGATGCGCCACAGCGATCCTCGGCTCACCGCGCAAATCTACACCGACGCGTCCCAACTCCCGACCTTCTCGGCTGTCGAAGGCCTAGATTGGAACATGGGAACGAGCTGCCGAGAGCGTAGCTTGGATAACCCACAAATAGCCCCACTAAAATCAGCCTCTTCAGGGCACGAGACGTCACGGACTGGCGAACAGAGTTGCTGGTCGGATTCCCTTGAAGCTCTTGGGCAAGAAGGGATTGACACAAAATTGCCGCTTCCTGTCGCAAAACAGGAAGCGGCCGAAATGGTACCCCGTAGGGGATTCGAACCCCTGTCGCATGGATGAAAACCATGTGTCCTAGGCCTGGCTAGACGAACGGGGCGTTTAGCAAGAGCCGCAGAACCTAGAAATCCGACTTCCCTGCGCAAGGCTTTTTTTCCAGAAAAACCTATCTAATTCCCAATCAACACCTTTCAAACAGCTCGAAACCCCCTCAACCGCTCTTGCCATCCCCAAATCTCCACCCCAGTCTCCCCATAGTAGCCAACCTTCCCACCTCTCCCTATGGGCCTGCTCGACTTCTTCCGTCCCAAGATACGCCTCGCCATCGGCGACTGCTCCTCACGCGCCCTCACTCACGCTGACTCCTTTCCCGTCAACCTAAGCGGGCGCAAGGTCGACGGCACGAAGTCCCCCATCTGCCGTATCCACCACCTCGACGGAGAGTACTCCCTCGAACCCCTCTCCTCCGACTCCGTCATCAAGCTCGATGGCCAAACCATCACCCGCGAGACCCCCCTCAAGCCGAATCGCAACTACGGCCTCACCCTCGACACCCACCTCATCGTCATTCGCATCACCCGGAACCCCAACCGGCTCGGCGACGGCTTCAGCGAAGGAAACTGGGACATCGCCCCTCGCGAGAACCCCGAAGACCGCGAATCGCTTCCTGCCTCCCAGCTCGACCCCAAAGAGCTCACCCAACGCCTGAAGCACCCCGAGGACCACCTCGCCTTCCCCACCTACGGCGACACCTGCTTCCTCCTGTCCGACCTCCTCGCCAGCCTCTCTCCCACCAGTCCTTCGCCCTCCCCCAACTCCGCCCCACCGCCACCAGAACCCACAGCCCCCCTCCGCCCCACGCCCCTCGTCCCTCCTCCCTCCCCCCCCGGACCCCACTCTCACCCCTGCCCTTACTGCTGGAAGCCCTTCGCCCCCGGCGACGCCCTCAACATCGCCGTACACGAATCCCTCACCGGGGACCCCATTCTCGGCTCCCACGTCAAGCTACGCTTCGCCGCCGAACGCTTCAATTCCCTCGGCCAAGCCCTCGACTCCGAAAGCACCGCTTGCCCGGACCTCGCTTGCCCGCACTGCCGCGGACGACTCCCCCCCTCCTTCTTCGCCCAGCCACAGCACATCATCTCGCTCGTAGGCGCCCCCAGCTCCGGCAAGTCCTACTACCTCTCCGTCCTCCTGCGCCAACTTCCCGAGGACCTCATCCGCCACTACTCCGCCAACCTCCAAGACGGCGACCCCTCCGGCAACGCCCAGCTAAACGAGATGAAGAACCGCCTCTTCTCGGCCAACACCCCCGAAGACGCCTTCATCTCCAAGACCGACTTCGAAGGCGTCATGTACGAGCGCCTCTACCGAGACGGAAAACTCGTCCCCCTCCCTCGCCCCTTCGTCTACTACCTGCAAAACCTCCACAACCCCGACCAGCGCGCTTCCCTCGTCTTCTACGACAACGCCGGCGAACATTTCAAACCGGGCATCGCCCTCGACGACTCCCCCGGCGCCCTCCATGTCGCCGCCTCCGCCGGACTGCTCTTTCTCTTCGACCCCTCCTCCTCGCCCGCTTTCCGCAAGCTGCTCCGTCGCAAACGCGACCCCCAGCTCCGCACCGACGCCACCGACGAACAAGATACCATCCTCTCCGAACTGGGCGTTCGCGTTAAGAAGTTGAGAGCCCTCGAGAGTCATGAAAGAGTGGATACGCCGCTCGCCATCCTCGTCGGCAAGTTCGACCTCTGGCAAAACCTCCTCCCGCCCGACACCCTACACCTCCCCGAAGACCGCCCCCTCTCCGACGAAGAGATCGCCCACAACTCCATCCAGGTCCGCAGGCTCCTCGCCCAGCTCTGCCCCACCATCGTCGCCAACGCGGAATCCATCTCGACCCGCGTCACCTACTTCCCCCTCTCCTCCCTCGGCCACTCGCCCAAAGAGATCGCCGAAGGCCCCCTCGCCGGACGACTCGCCCCCAACCCCAAACGCCTCAAACCCGTCCTCGCCACCACCCCCGCCCTCTGGATCCTCGCCCAACAATCCCCCAACCCGCTCACCGCCTCTCCCCCCTCGCCTCTCGTCCCTCCACCCTCGGAACCCAACCCGTGAGCTTCCAATACATCCACACCAGCGCCAAACGCGGCCTAGAACCCGGCAAGTCCGGCTTCTGCTGCGTCGCCCGCGATCGCAGCATTCCGCCCGACCTTGTGGCGGAGCTCGAAAGCCAGAGCCGCTACACCGCAGACGCCCAAGGAGCCCCCCCCCTCATCCTACGCCACCGCATCGTCACCCTCCGCTCCGGCACCTACCACATCCTCAGCCGTATCCACGAGTCCGGTACCGACTACTCAAAACGCAACAATCACATCGCCCACCATATCGCCTTTCCCCAAGACGACATCCCCGGCCTACCCAACCCCGCCGCTATCCTGCTCAACTGGCGCGGCTGGCGCGAAAAGTGGGACGAACCCCCTCGCATCCTCGAGCCCTTCGAAGCCTTCGACCTACAGGACATCGAATCCTTTTGGACCACCCAGCCAGAACCCTCCCAGTTCAAACGCATCAACCGAAACGGCAACCTCCTCAGCAGAGTATTCAAAATCTCGCTACAAGAAGAGAGACTCCTCATCGAGCACCTCCGCACATCCCTAAACGACCTCTCGACCAGCCAACGCTGGCAATTCACCTTCACCAGCTGCCTACTCCCCACCGACCAACCCCAAGATTACTCCTGGGCCGGCCACCTGCCCAGCCTCCCACTCCCCTACGATCTCCCCGCCTATAACCTCCCCCTCAAGGTAGCCCCCGAAGCCAAGGTCCGCCCAAGCTCCGAGAGCAAAGGACAGATCCCCTCCCCACCAGAGCCGGTGCCCGCTTCCCCCGCACCTCAAGCCCCGGAACCCGAACCCCAGACGCAAGCCCCACAAAAGAAATTCGCCGCCCCGCGCGTCGAAATCCCAGAAGACTACGACCACCGCAAACGCAAGCGCCCCAAGCGAAACTACGGCCAGCGCGAGTTCAATCGGGCCATCAACATCGCCATCGCCGGTGGCGCCATCATCTGCATCGCCCTCATCACCTTCTTCGTCCAAACCCACCGCAACAACAAGCTCGCAAACACAAACCTCCCCACCGAGAGCGATACCCAACGCGCTCTGCAAGCCCGCCAGGACGTCTGGAAAAAATTCGCCGAGGCAGGCTACCCTCGAGCCGAACTCGAAAACGCCCGCGCCACCGCCCACTTCCTCGCCAAGGCCGGAGAAGACACCCCCCTACAAACCATCACCTTCCTGGACCGCCTCCTCGCCTCCACCGACGCCGAGCAAAACGCAGGCCTGCTCGTCCCCAAATCCCTGATACAAAAAGACTCCAGCACCTACCGGCTGCCACTCTCCCCCGTCAGCTACCCAGCCCTCACCCGGCTCGCGCTCCTTCCCCTTTCCCTCGCCCGGCAGCTCGACTTCCCCCAGCTCGATCAAACCCTCGCGCCGCTCTCCGCCATGCCCCAGGCCAGCTTCTCCGTTGAGGCCCTCTCCGATTCGCTCGACGCCTACCTCCTGCTCGCCAACACCCAATACGACGCCCTCCCCTCCACAACTCGCCAAGCCATCGAATCCTACATCTCACAACTCGACGAAATCCAATCCAACCACCAATTCTCGCCCATCCTCTCCCTCCCCAAAGCCTTCGCCCTATCTCCCCAGGCTGCGTATATCGCCGTAGATTCCAAAGGCCTGCTCATCCCCACCACTCCCATTAGCCTCGCCCAATACCTCCGCGAGCTCTTCGTCAACGCCATCGCTCGCAGCGACGACCAAGCCCTGCTCTCCTCCACCTTCCAGTCCGCCCTCGCCCAAATCCAATCCAACTCCTGGGCCAACCCCGCCGAGATCGCCACCCAGATAAACGAAGCCCTCGCCCTGCTCGACCTCGACCACCGCGACTCCCAGGACCCCTTGCGCAAAATCCGCCTCGAGTGGCAATACACCTTCACCCACCCCGACCTCATGGAGCAGACCATCATCGGCTACAACCTCGACGCCCTCCAAACCGCCAAGCTCCGCCTCGCCGACACCCGCAGCCAATTCAGCCAAGCCGATTTCGCCCTCTACCTCGCCCGCCAAGAACGAGCCGCCAAAGCCGCCGCCCTCAAGCAGACCGCTAAAGAAGCCGCATCCAGCAAGGAATGGATTGTCATCAGCAAGCAATCCACCAAGGTTCCACACTCCCTGCCATGATCGCCTCCGCCTTTCCCGAAGCCAACCGTCTCGCCTACCGCATCCGTACCGCCCTCACCGGCGAGTCCACCGGCCTAGAAACCGCCAAACTCGCCTGGCAACAGGCCGAAGCCGTCGACCGCGCCAACGCCGACCTCAAGCAAGCCCTGCAGCTCCTCGCCGACGGGACCCTGCTCGATAGCCTCCTCCTCGAGAACAACCACCCCAAGCTCCTCGAAACCGCCCGCTCCCTCGACCACCCCCTCGTCGACGCCTGGAAAGAACGCTGCGAAACCTTCGGCTGGCGCATCGCCGCGCCCGTTGACCTCGAAAGCGTATCCAAAATCCAAACCGCCATCGAAGAACAAGGCGACCTCAAAGACTGGCTCTTCAAGCAATACCGCACCGCCGTCCGCTCCAAAAACGAGACCGCCCGCGCCTTCCAAATCATCGAGCTCATCGCCGACCGCTTCCCCGACGACGCAAACGCCAAGGAAGAAGTCGCCGCCAAACGCTCCCAAATGCTCGAGCAAGCCGCCGCAGAAGTAAAGGACGCCACCGAGCAACTCATCCCCGCCGAACCACCCAAACAAGTCGTCCGCCGCTACGTCGCCCTCGGACTCCCCCTCGCCGACTCCCCCGACACCCTCCTCGCCAACACCCTCGCCGAAGCCGCCTCCGAACACCTCAACGCCATCGCCGACAAAGCTCGAGCCATCGTCGAAACCGCCCAAGACCTCTCCGAAACCGCCAACTGGCAAGAAGTCGAGCGAGCCTACCTCGCCTGCGACTACACCCTCGCCACCAACGAGGCCCGCGGCGATCTCCCCCCCGAGCTCCGCGACAAATTCGAAAAAGTCGCAACCCAGCTCTCCCGCATCCGAGCCAAGTACGAATCCAGCATTTCAATACGCCTCGCCATCGCCGACATCCGCAACGGCAAGGAAAACAAAGGCAAGCCCGTCCCCATCGCCAACCGAGTCGCCAAGCTCAAGTCCCTCGAAAGCCAAGCCCTCAAAACCGGCAACCAAATCCCCGGCGACCTGCAAAACGAAATCAAGACCGCCTACACCTACGCCCGCCGCAAACGCCTCCCACTCTACGGCGGCATCGCCGCCGCCGTCCTCATCCTCGCCGCCGGCTCCCTCTTCCTCGCCAAGCAAAGCCAAGAACGCCAAGCAGCCGAAGCCCTGCAAGCCGAAGCCCTAGCCGCCCTGCAGTCCACCGAACAGTCCGGCAATACCGCCCAAGTCCGCCAAACCCTCGAAACCTGGGAGAGCCAGGTCGCCCTCGCCGAGCCCAACTCCAGCCTCGCTAACCAAGCCGCCCTGCTCGAAGACTGGCTCGCTCTCCAAACGTCACTGGAAAACGAATACGCAAACGCCATCGCCGATCTGCAAAAGCTGGCCACCAGCCCCGACTCCCTCGAAAACGCGCCCGCCATCGAAGTCCTCGCCAACGACATCCGCAAAGCCCGTGCGGACCTCGCTCCCGACCTCGGCCAAGACGCCGACGAACGCTTCGAATCCCTGCTCGCCGACTACCAAAAACGCCAAGCAGCCGAGCTCGACCAAAATCGCCGCGAACTCGCCCGCGTCGAACGCGAGCTCCGCATCGCCGCCAACAACGCCACCCAAGCCAAGAGCCGCGCCGAATTCCAGCGCCTGCAAACCGCAGCCGAAACCCGTGCGCAAACGCTCGCCTCCCTCCTGCAAGAAGACTTCGCCGCCAGCAGCCGCAGCCAGCTCACACCGCTGCTCAAAAGCGTCACCCAACAACTCGACGCCATCGAAACCAAGTGGGGCGCCCTCGACAAGGCCTGGCTGCAGCTCGCCCAAACCAAGGAGCTCGCTCCCTACCTCGCCCAGCTCGAACGTATCCACAGTTTCGATATCCTACCCGCAGAACAAAAGACAGCCCTCTCCCAAACCCTCCGGCTCAAGAAAGACTTCTCCAACCTAAAAGACACCCAAAACCTCTTTTCCAACAAGGAAGCCGCCGCCGCGTTCCCCGCCAACCAAAGCTACCTCGATACCCCCGTCGAACTCAGCGACGAAGAAACAGCGTACCTCACTCGCCTGCAAAAGCTCGAGAGCTTCGCCGACGTCTACCAATCCACCGTCCAGTACTTCGAAGGAAACGCCGACCCGCAAAGCGAATACCGCATCTACCTCGTCGAACCCATTTCCAAGTCCGATTCCGAACAAAACGAGTCCAGCATCGCCTTCACCTTCAGCGTCCGCGGCTTCGACGAATTCGGAAATCCAGAGTCCCAGCCACGCCAGATCCAGTTCATCA
>JBNKSG010000002.1:0-50876 GCA_050297195.1 Opitutaceae bacterium
AGATCGATGGGCGGGAATCGCGTGACAAGCACGCTCCCACAGTTCGCTCTCCCGCGTTTACGAAATTTTGATCTGAATTGAGTTAAGGAACTCAGCGATCGGCCGTTTATATTAGGCAGATGAGCTTATTGCTCTTCTAAACGACTCTCTCCCACGTAGCCCCGAGACTTTGGTTGGTCTCGGGGCTTCTGTTTGTCACAACGTAGCGCGGAGCTTTAGCCCGCGACCGCAATGCAGGATCCATGAACGGGTAGGCTCGAAGCCTCAGGACTCCACGGTCGCGGGCTAAAGCTCCGCGCTACTGGACTTTTGCGTCGCATTTCGGTCGGGCATCTTTTCACATCTCGGTCATGCGGATCTATTTTTTGGGAATAGCGGGAACGGCGATGGGCAATGCGGCCCTGCTTTTGCGAGCGATGGGACATGAGGTCCTCGGTTGCGACCAAGCTATTTATCCCCCTATGAGTACCTTGCTGGAAGATGCGGGTATCGAGATCATGCAGGGGTACAGCGTGGAGCGTCTGCAGCAGTTGGCTCCGGATTTGGTCGTGGTGGGCAACGCCTATTCGCGGGGAAACGAGGAGGTCGAATTCCTGCTCGAAAGCCGTACCATCGAGTATACGTCGCTTCCAGACGTGATCCGTCGCTTCGTGCTCAGCGAGCGTAACAATATTGTGGTTACGGGAACTCACGGCAAGACCACCACTACGGCGATCACCGCCTTCTTGCTGGAACAGGCCAGCCAGGATCCGGGCTACATGATCGGCGGCGCTCCCATCGATCCGGCGCGTGGGTGGCGCGTTGGCTACGAAGGCGGCCCCTTCGTGATAGAGGGGGACGAGTATGACAGCGCCTTTTTCGACAAGCGCAGCAAGTTCATCCATTATCAGCCGCGGATTGTGATCCTGAATAATTTGGAGTTCGACCACGCTGACATCTTTCGGGATTTGCAGGATGTGAAGCGGACCTTCTCGCATCTCCTTCGCTTAGTCCCGAAAAGTGGATACGTGCTTGTTAACGCCGACGACGAAAATGCGCTTTCGTTGACGGGGCTCGATTTCACAACCGTCTACCGAGTTGGGACTGCTCATGATGCGGACTTGCGTATCGAGAACTACGAAACAACGAGCGAAGGCTCGCGTTTCGACCTTGCTTGGCAAGGTCGGGCTTGGGCTTCGATCGAGTGGGGGATGACCGGCCTCTTCAATGCACGGAACGCAGCCATGGCGAGTTTGGCCGCCGCGTTGACGGCTCACAATTCGTCTTCGGATAAGCCGAGCGACCATGTTGTGAATTTCGATCCTTCCGCCCTTTCCCGTTTTAGGGGAGTGAAACGGCGCCAGCAGCTTCGCGTAGAAAGCGAGGACCTGACGGTGATCGAGGATTTCGGTCACCATGCGACAGCGGTTCGAGATACTCTGTCCGCCTTGCGTAACCGTTTTCGGGATACGAAGATTGTCGCGTGCTTCGAACCGCGCAGCAACACCTCTCGCCTCGAGATGATGCGGGCTCCGACTATCGCGGCTTTGCAGTTGGCGGACTTGGCTTACATTGGAGCGGTGAAGAGCCGCAACAGTGATGGTGTAGAGCTGATGGATACCCAATCCCTTGCGGCGGACTTGAACCGTGTGGGCACGGAGGCTCGGGCATTTGAGAGCAACGAGGAATTGTTTTCCGCTTTGCAAGGGTTTGCTAAGAAGCAGGAGCAGAGGGTCTTGGTGGTCTTTTTTACCAACGGCTCCTTTGGCGGAGTGATCGAACGCTTCGTGGCGGAGTGCGGGTAGAGAAGGACGCTTCCCGCAATCTGATTTTTACTATCACCTTCCCTAATGATAAGCGGATCTAATTAACCTGCGCTTGCGGTATTCTGAGCGACGCTTACGGTTCGCGCCATGGCTTCACCAGAATTCAAGTACCAGCCGATCATAGAGCTAGGCTCTGACGATACCGAATATCGTCACCTCACCAGCGAGTTCGTTTCCGTCTCGGAATTCGACGGCAAGGAGATCCTCAAGGTTGAGCCGGAGGCGCTCACTTACTTGGCCAAGACCGCGATTCGCGACGTTTCTTTCATGCTCCGCCCCGCTCACCTCAAGCAGGTAGCTGCCATCCTCGAAGATCCGGAGGCCTCGGAAAACGACAAGCACGTGGCCCTCACGCTCTTGCGAAACGCAGAGGTCGCCGCTCAAGGCGTGCTTCCATTTTGCCAGGATACGGGCACGGCCATCGTGATGGGCAAGAAGGGGCAGCAGGTCTGGACCGGCGGCAATGACGAGGAAGCCCTTTCCAAGGGCATTTACCAGACCTACGCCAACGAAAACCTGCGCTACTCGCAGACGGCGCCGCTCTCCATGTACGAGGAGAAAAACACTGGCACCAACCTGCCGGCACAGATCGACCTCTATGCCAACGAAGGCGCGGAGTACAAATTCCAATTCCTTTGCAAGGGAGGAGGCTCGGCCAACAAGACCTATCTCTACCAAGAGACGAAGGCCCTGCTCAATCCAGAGCGTCTGGAGAGCTTCCTCGTCGAAAAGATGATGAGCCTCGGCACGGCGGCTTGCCCTCCGTACCACCTGTGTTTCGTGATCGGCGGGACTTCGGCGGAAGCCAACCTCAAGTACGTCAAGTTGGCGTCCACCAAGTACCTCGACAGCATGCCGACTTTTGGCAACGAGCTCGGCCGCGGATTCCGCGACGTGGAGCTGGAGGAGAAGATCCTGGAGCGGGCCAAGGAGTGCGGCATCGGAGCCCAGTTTGGCGGCAAGTACTTCGCCCTCGACGTGCGCATCATCCGTCTGCCGCGTCACGGCGCGAGCTGTCCGGTGGGCATCGGGGTTTCCTGTTCGGCCGACCGTAATATCAAGGCCAAGATCAATAAGGACGGTCTTTGGGTGGAGCAGCTCGAAGGCGATCCGGCTCGCTTCATCCCAGAAGCGTTCAAGGCGAAGGCCGAGACGAAGGTCATCGAGCTCGACCTTAATCGTCCCATGAAGGAGATCCTCGCGGAGCTCACCCAGTATCCGGTGCAGACTCGACTCTCGCTCAAGGGCACTATAATCGTGGCACGTGACATCGCTCACGCGAAGCTCAAGGAGCGTCTCGATAAGGGTGAAGGGCTGCCGCAGTACGTGAAGGACCACCCCATCTATTACGCAGGCCCGGCCAAGACTCCCAAGGGCATGCCTTCCGGTAGTTTTGGACCCACTACAGCTGGTCGCATGGACTCCTACGTGGAGCAATTTCAAGCGGCGGGCGGCAGCATGATCATGTTGGCCAAGGGCAATCGCAGCCAGCAGGTTACCGATGCTTGTCAAAAGCACGGCGGATTCTATCTCGGATCGATTGGCGGTCCGGCGGCGATCCTTGCCCAGGATAGCATCAAAAAGGTGGAGCTCGTGGAGTACGAGGAGCTCGGCATGGAAGCGATCTGGAAGATCGAAGTGGAAAACTTCCCTGCGTTCATCCTAGTCGATGACAAGGGCAACGACTTCTTCCAACTGATCCGCAAGCAGAACGTCAAGTGCTCTAAATAGGGCGTCGCTTCTGAACAGGCTTTTATTGATAAGTTGCCGCGGTCGTTTTGACGCGGCGACTTTTTTTGTGGAGCCGCCTTCGGAGAAAGCCAGCCCAGTGCTTGAAAAGCGGTTGCTTGGATAATTAAGGAGGAAAATGTATTTATTTCCTTTCAGCGGTGCAGGCTTTGCAGTAGAAGGTCGAATCAAGGCGGGCTTCGCTGCTTATTGCTGTTGCTCCCGCCTCCGGGAAATGTCCGAAAAATGAATACGTTCGAAATCATATTTGGAAACGCGTTGATCGTGTTGTTCTTTGTTGTGGGGCTTGGCTTGTTGCTGGGCAACTTGACGATTAAGGGGATCGGCTTGGGAAGCTCCGGCGTGCTGTTTATCGCTTTGCTGGCGGGGCACCTGGGGCTGAAGATTCCAGCTGGAGTGGGAAGCTTCGGCTTGGTGCTGTTCGTTTACTGCGTGGGTATCGGAGCGGGGCCGCGCTTCTTTCCGGCCTTGGCTCGCGAGGGCGGGGGGCTGGCCAAGCTGAGCTTGATCATCGTCACCATTGGGGCCGTGACGGCATGGTGCTTGGGACGATTCTTCGAGTTGCCAGCTGATTTGACGGCTGGCCTTTTTGCGGGGGCCTTGACCAGTACGCCCGCTTTGGCTGCCGCTTCGGAGGGCACCAAGGTTTCGGCGGAGGGAGTCGCGATCGGTTACGGTATCGCCTATCCGTTTGGCGTGATCGGAGTGGTGCTTTTCGTGCAGTTGCTTCCGAAGTTTCTTAAGCCCAAGGACGCGGAAGAAGAGGTCGAGGCTGATAGCGGAGAGAAGGAAGTCCAGCACCTGCTGGTTGAAGTCTCGAACTCGAACTTGGTCGGGATGAAGATTGGCGACGAGAACCTGTCGCGCTTCGGCTGCCAGGTTTCCCGCGTGATGAAGGAGGGCCGTCTGGTGCCTCTAAATAGCGAAGACGAGTTCAGTGTTGGCCAGAACCTCATGTTGGTGGGCCGCTCTCGTGACATCAAGCTGGCCACCGACTTTATTGGCAAGAAGAGCGAAGCGAGTTTCGTGATGGATACGGAAAGCGAGCGCGACCGTCTGGTGGTTTCGTCCAAGGACGTGGGAGGCAAGCTGCTACAAGAGATCGGAACTCTGCGTAATTTCGGTGTGGTCGTGACGCGCATCGAGCGTCTGGGCCAGACCTTCGTGCCAACGCCTGGCACCCGCATCGAGGTGAACGACGTGCTGACGTCGGTAGGGCAATCGGATGGCTTGAAGCGTTTGGGGAAATTGATCGGGCATCGTCCGCAAGCCTTCGACCAGACGGATATGATCTCCTTGGCGGTGGGATTGAGCTTGGGCATTTTCTGCGGCATGGTGCCGATCGCTTTGCCCGGTGGAAATCCAATGACCTTGGGTCTGGCCGGCGGGCCATTGTTCGTGTCCTTGGTGCTTGGATACTTCGGGCGCGTAGGACGTGTCGTGGGTTATATTCCGCGGCCAACACGGCTCTTGCTGCAAGAGCTCGGACTAGTGCTTTTCCTCGCCAATGCCGGTATCGTGGGCGGGGCGAGTTTGGGCGAAACGGTTTCCAAGTATGGGGCTACGGTATTCATCACGGGTGGCCTGATCACCCTGATGCCCTTGATCGTGGCTTACGTTTTCGCTCGCAAGGGCTTGGGATTGACCCAGCCGCAGACCCTCGGCGGGATTTGCGGAGGCATGACCAGCACGCCTGCTTTGGGCGCGTTGACCGCTTCCAGCAATTCGCAGCAGCCCATCGTTTCCTACGCGACCGCTTATCCGGTGGCGTTGATCATGATGACGGTGTTGGCCAAGGTCTTAATCCAGGTGATGGGGGTTGTGGCCCCCGCAGGGATGTAGTTTGCGTCGCCCCGACGGGTGCAATTCTCGCTTGCCAACTTGTGAGGGAATTCTTTCGAACTTAGGCATGCCAATCTACGAGTTTTATTGCCCAGAGAATAACACGACTTACTCCTTCCTCGCCAAGTCGCTCTCCTATGGCGACAAGACGCCGCGTTGTCCGGACAATCCGGATTTCCAGATGCAGAAGAAGGTGAGCAACTTCGCCTTCGTCGGGAATGCCAAGGACCCAGCTGATGCGGATGCTTTGGACGACATCGATGATGCGAAGATGGAGAAAGTCATGGCCGAGCTCGAGCGTGACATGGCGGGCATGGACGAGGAGAATCCCGACCCGAAGCAGATGGCTCACCTCATGCGCAAGATGACGGCCCTGACGGGCGAGAAGATGCCGGAGGAAATGAACGAGATGATCGGCCGACTGGAGGCCGGAGAAGATCCGGAAGCCCTGGAGGAAGAGTTTGGCGATGCCCTCGACGGGATGGACGATCTCGGTTCGGAAGACACCGCTGCTGGCAAGCTCCGCAAGTTGCGTCGCCGCTTGCTTGGCAGCAAGCGGGACCCGAACTTGTATGAAATGTCTGAATACTGCGACTAGAAGCGCAGACCGAGCTTGGCTTGGATGGCGGAATCGCTAGAGGGAGGAGTTTTTCCGTTTGGACCGAGTGAATATATAGGATAATCGAGGTCCACGTATTGATATCCGAGCTTGATAAAGGCGGAATCGGTTAGGAAATGGTTCAGGCCAAGGGTCGCTTGGTGTTGGACGACACTGTCCTCAGGAAATTCGACTTGTAGCGAGATTCCGGTTTTTTCGGAGAAGTAGTAGCGTCCTTCGACCTTGAGGTTTAGGCTATCGTGGCTTTCCCCTATCGTTTTCGAATTGAGGTTCTGAACGGAGACATTGATTCCCGCCCATCGCTGTTTGCCGAGATCCCAAAGTCGGTTGGTCGAAAGGGTGGTGGAAATGAGGTCGGCCATCGGTAATTCGTCCAATGAGACGGATGCGCCAACTGTCCAGTTCTCGCCAAGGTAGTAGGAGTAGCCAAGTCCGTAGCTGTAAGCTTTCGTTTTGAACGTTGTATAGCTTACCTCCTCGGAACCAAACGGCTGGTAGGGAGAGGGAAAGACGATCCAAGAGAACTGAGGTATCGTCGTTTTTATGTTCCGGTAGCCAAGTGCAGCTGAGAAAACGTGCGGGCTGGTCGCTTGCCTTTTAGTGTAGCCCAAAGCGTAGCTTCGATTCACCGTTGAGAGTTCGTATGTATTCCAAAACGAAGTATCTTGACTGCTGTATTCAGTGCCCAGTTTCAGTTTCGAAATTCGATCGGTGAATTCGAGTTCGGACCAAGGTGCAGAGGTGCCGTGGTTGAGAGGCGCGAAGAAGTAGCTGATTGTGCCCTCGAATTGCGGACTCGGTTGCTCCTCCGAATCTAGTATGGCGAGGTCAACCTCCCAGTCGTAGGCGGTCGCTGTTTGGGCGAGGGAAAGGAGGGCGAGGGCCGCTGTGGCGGTGGATAGGGGGCGAGGGGACATTGTTATTTGGTTCGAATTTTTGTAGTTAGTATTCATGTCATGCTTTCGCTTAGAGGAGAGTCAAGCTTGTGGTTTCTACTTAGTCGTACTTCGTTCTTGTCAAAGCGTGCGGTTTGCTGCGTCTTGGGATTTGTAATGAGAAACGCAGCCACAGATTCACTTTTCAAAGGAGCCCTTTCCGAGATGGGCTCTTGGTGGCGTGGTTCGAAGGTTTGGCGATGGCGAAGCTGAGAGCTTAGCTTAACACTTGTATCGCTGAACCTGCTATCCGCCGAATGGAAGCAGGTTTTTTGTATCCAGAATGTGGGCGTCTTTTGGATTGGACAAGCACCGCTTGTCGTCTCCGGAGGAGACGACCCACCTTTAAAAATTTCGAACCGTTTTATAACATGTCACAGAATCTTTTTGAACTTAAGTCTATTTACTTTTTTGGCCGTCCTTACGCGGAGCTCCTCAAATGCTTCGGTTTGCAGGAGTCCGAGTTGCTCGGGAAATCCGTGCTGGAATGTCCGTCGGGGCCTTCGTCGTTTGTGGTGGAAGCCAATGCGAGGGGGATCGAGGCGATTGGAGTGGATCCTCTTTTCTACCGGAGTCCGGCGGCGATTCGCGATCTGGCTTTGGCGGATTTTCGCGTGATGTTCGATCGCGTGAAGGCGGCGTCGCACAAGTTCGTGAAGCGCACCTACCAGAGCGTCGAGGAAGCCGAGCTGATTCGAGGGGAGGGACTGCAGCGTTTCCTAGGCGACTACTCGATCGGGAAAGCCTTGGGCCGTTATCGGGAGGGGGCCTTGCCGTATTTGGATTTCGAGGACGGTGCCTTCGATGTCGTCCTCTGTGGGCACCTGTTGTTTATCTATGCGGATTCGCTAGATGTCGCGTTTCACCGAGCGTCGATTCGAGAGCTCTGTCGGGTGGCTCGCGAGGAGGTGAGGATCCATCCGATCGTGGACAATGGCAGCGAGCGTTACCCGCATTTGGACGAGCTGCTCGAATTGGCGGACTGCATGGGCTTTGATTCGCGTATCCAGGATGTGGATCACGAGTTCTTTGCCGGAACGAACCGGACGCTGGTGTTGCGGAGACGGTGAGGAGCGGCAGCTATCGCGTGACAAGCACGCTCCCACTCCGGGCGCTACTCTTTCTTTCTGCCGCGGATGCGTCCGTTGGCGGAGAGGAGGACGGCGAAGGGTTTCGTCTGGGGGAAGTGCGAGCAGACGATCATGGTGATCACGGTGATCGGCACGCAAAGGAACATGCCGGTGACTCCCCAAAGGGCGCCCCACAGGCCGAGCGAAAGGAGGATGACCAGGGGGCTGAGGTTGAGGGAGTTGCCCATGAGGCGCGGTTCGAGCACGTTGCCGACAAGGACTTGGGTGGCGGTGACGCCGCCGATGATGCCGATGATGGGGAGCGGCGTTTGGAAGGCGAGCAGCGAGAGGAGGGACGGGAAGAGGGTGGCTAGGATGGAGCCGACGGTGGGGATGAAGTTTAGGAAGAAAATGAGCACTCCCCAGAAGGCGGCGAAATCGAGCCCGATGCTGGCCATGATGGCGTAACTGACGAGGCCGGTGATGGAGCTGGTGAGGGTTTTGATGCCGATGTACTTGCGGGTGTCTTCGTCGATTTCGGTGATGATGTCGAAGATGTCGTTGGACGAGGTTTCGGACCCGCGTGTCATGGCTTTGATCTTGGGGCCGAAGCTGCGTTGCTCGAGGAAGAGGAAGATCACGTAGATGCTGATGATGCTGGCGTTGCCAGCTATGGAGGCGAGGGAGGAGGCGAGGCGGGAGATGAGCTTGCTGAAATTGAATTGGCCGACGAATTCGCGCAGGCTCGGGGGCTCTTCGATGGGCAGCCAGCCGATGACCTTGTCGATCATGGGTTGAAGGCGGGCTTGGTATTCTGGGGCGACGTTGATGACTTCGCTCACGTTTTGCGTGATGAAGTTGAAGAGGGCTCCCAGGGCACCGGCGATGACTATGGCGGAAGCGATGTAGCGGAAGCCGGCGGGGAGGGTGCGTCCGCGGATGTTGAGTTTCATGATCGCGGTGGAGAGCACGTTGATCAGGTACCAGATGAAGACGGCCAGAACGAAGGGGATGATGAGCTCCTTGCCGATGGTGAGCACCCAGAAGGAAAGCAGGGTTGTGGAAAGGATGAGGAAGGCGCGCAGCAGAGGGCTCATGGTAGGTAAGCGAGAGGGATCAGGTGGGAGGTTGGATGGAGCTGATGGAAATTTCCAGAACGAAGGATTACTCCGGACTTACCCGCGCGTGAGTAGCGGAGTTACTTTTCGCGGAAAGATTTTCTTCAAAAAAGGGAAACACAAAAAAAGTTTTCAGGTCTCATTCGGTTATAGCAGTTGTTCGTTCTACTCCACAGATCCCTGTGGATAGAACATATTTTTCTGGTGTGGATTTGAGGAACCCCAGAAAACTAGAGGAGGGCCCGGGCGGATGGGGATTCGCCCGGGTTTTTCTGTGTCGGGAGGGGAGGGACCGTTTGGGAGCGGGGAAATCGGGAGCGGGGAGCCACGTATTTTCGCTCGATCTCCCGCGACGAAGTCGCCTGAATGCCGCCTATGTCGACCCGCTATTCCGATCTCGTTAAGCCAGAACTTCTCTCCCAGCCTATTTACCAGCCGGGAAAGCCTATCGAGGATGTAGCCCGTGAGCTGGGACTTGATCCGCTGGGGATTATCAAGCTCGCCTCCAACGAAAACCCGCTCGGGGCGTCCGAGGCGGCGATCGAGGCAGGAAAGGCGGCCCTCGACGAGGTGGAGATGTATCCAGATGGTGGATGCTTCAAGCTGAAAGCCGCTTTAGCGGCCCATCGTGGGCTTTCGCCGGACCAGTTCATCGTGGGGAATGGTTCGAACGAGGTTTTGGAAATCATCGGGCATGCTCTTTTGGGGCCTGGTGATGAGGCGGTTATGGGCAAGGGAGCCTTTATCGTCTACAAGCTGGTGACCCTCCTTTTCGGAGCCACTCCCGTGGAAGTCCCGATGCAGAATTTTACCCATGACCTTGACGCTATGGCGGCTGCGGTGACGGAGAAGACAAAGGTAGTGTTCCTTCCCAGTCCTGACAATCCCAGTGGAACGGCCAATTCGGAGGCGGATATTCGAGATTTTATCGCAAAACTGCCGGATCACGTGCTTTTCGTTTTGGACGAAGCCTATGCGGAGTACGTGGAAAATGCTCCGGATCTGCGCGATCTGATTGCTGCCGGGAAGAAGGTTTTTTGTACGCGGACCTTTTCGAAGGTATACGGGTTGGCCGGGCTCCGGGTTGGTTATGGCTATGGGTCTGCGGAATTGGTGGGGCTGCTTAATCGGGCTCGCGAACCGTTCAACGTGAACTCGGTCGCCCAGGCGGCTGCGGTTGCAGCCCTTGGTGATCAGGAGTTTGTGTCGGATTGCCGGGTAGCGAACGAAGTGGGGCGGCTGCAACTCGAAACGGGATTCATGTCTTTGGGCTGTGAATACATACGCAGTTTCGCGAACTTCGTGACGGTGAAGGTCGGCGACGGGGTTCGCTGTTTCGAGGAGTTGCAGAAGGCAGGCGTTATCGTGCGTCCGCTAGCCCCTTACGGGATGCCTGAATGGGTGAGGGTGACGATTGGCTTGCCGGAGCAGAATCAGGTGGCCCTTGAGGCGCTCACTTCGTTCTTGAAATCCTAGGGGCAGGGACAGCATCTTAGAGTTCCTGCCGGGGAACGCTTGCCGTTCTCCAGATTGCGAATCTTTCGCGGCAGTGATTCTCTAGATACAGCAGTGTACACCTATACAGCTTCGGAACTTACCACCTGCGGAATTCTTGCCGCGGTCCTTTTGGCGTTGAATGCTATCTTTGTCGGGGCCGAATTCAGCCTTGTGAAGTTGCGCTTCACTAGATTTGGCTCAGGGCGAATGAAGGAGGCTCGCGAGTCGGAGAGCATTGCTAGCTTACTGTTGGATATGAGCGCCAGCATCAAGATGCTGCGGCTCGGGATATCTATCTTTTCGATCGGAGCGGCCTTCCTTATCCTGCCGCTTGCATACACGTTTACGACCCGTATGGGCTGGGCAGTCGGATACGAGCTTCGCGTCTCGATCGGGATCAGCTTGTTGCTCGCGGTGATGGCGCATTTCGTACTTGGGGAGCTGGTGCCGCGTGCCATGGCCTTGCAGCACCCGGTTACCACGATTCGTTGTTCGTTGCCGTTCGTATTGGTTTTTCGGGTACTTTCTCGCCCGCTTTCCGCAGTGTTGAACTTTCTCTCCGGGATGATCTTGAAGATGCTCCGATTGGACCCGGATCTCGATTTGGACCTGCTCGACGTGGAGGCGCAGATTCGTTCCCTGGTGAATGAGGGAGACGAGCTTGCTGCCCTTTCCGAAAGCATTGTCAGCAATGCGTTGGAGCTCCGCAAGCGGGTGGCTCACGACATCATGATTCCGCGAAACCAGCTGCAGTATATCGACCTGGAAGATACGCCAGCGGAGCAGCTCGAAATCGCTCGCAAGAGCGGTCACACGCGTTTCCCGATTTGCAATGCGGACTTGGACAACTGCGTGGGCATCGTGCACATCAAGGACGTTTTCCGCAGTGGCCAAGAGGGGATGAAGATCAATTGGGACAAGCTCAAGCGCCCGATGATAACCTTTTCCATGGACGAGCCGTTGGAAGCGGTGCTGCAGCGTTTCTTGAAAACGCGAAAGCATTTTGCGCTGCTGAAGGACGAGTTTGGCGGTACGGTGGGCGCGGTCACTTTGGAAGATGTGCTCGAGGAGCTGGTTGGCGAAATCCAAGACGAGTTCGACCGGGAAGAGAAGCTTGTGATGGAGACCGAAGTCGGTGTCTACGAGGTCGATGGCTTGACGGCTCTGCACGATCTCGCCGACGAGATTGGGATCGAGCTATCGGCGGATGAAGTGTCCACATTTGGTGGATACATCACCTACGAGCTAGGGCGGATGCCGATGTTGGACGAGGAATTCCGCATTAAGGATCTCGAGATCAAGATTGTGGCGGTCGACGAGCGCCGTATCTTGAAGGCGGAAGTTAAGGTGGTGACGGACTCTCCGGAATCTCCGGTCGAGACGACTGAGCTCAAGCCGGAGTAGCCTTGCAGGCTCCCATACGGATGGGAAGGCACTTAGAGTGGCAGCTGGGTCTGCTGAACGGTTTCGCTTGTATCGGCGGTTTGGGGACGGCCGGGGCGGAGGGCTTGCTGCAAGGGTCAGGTTTGCGGATCGCTGTCGAGTCCGCGGCGGTAGGTCTCTAGCAAGGCCTTGGATTTGGCGGCGAGGCGACGTCGCACCTCGCGTCGCTCCCCCTTCACGCGAGCGATGTGCATGTGGTCGTAGGCGGTGGTCTGGTGTCTCATCCAGGCGATGGTCGCGGCTTCGGCGCGCTTTTCGATCGGGATCCGCTTGGTGCGGGCCACGGTACCGCTGCCGACAGGGGTGGCGTGCTGGGCGATGCGGGTCGCCATTTCCTCTGCGAGGTGGTGGTAGCGGGAGTGGAAGTTGAGGAAGGCGAGGATTTCCTCTCGGAAATCGATGGCGTAGTTTGCCTCCTGTTTCGCTCGTCTCTCGCGGCCGGCTTGCAGCCGCTTCTTGTAAGCGGGGTCTTGGCGTTCGATCAGGAGCTTGAGGCGGGCGATTTCGATTTGTTCCTTGTCCGCCCAGATGCCGAGGGAGATGGCGCGGCGTCCTCGCTTTTCCTTCACGGTCCAAGTGGGGCCGGCGGCTTTGACGCGGCGGGTGAGGGTGGCGTCGCCCGGCTCCAGCAATTCCCACTGTGCAGGTACGGAGAGGACGAGGCCTTCGCTCGATACGACCTTGCGTGGATGGGAATGGGGGCGGACTTCTCTGTTTTTCTCGGACACGGGAGGTGAAGGAATCCGGATTTAGTTAAAGAACAATCGTGTTTTACGTCGACATTCGATATTGCACCTTTTTCATCTGCGGTTTTGAGGACCGCATCCTTTATCCCGTGCGTTCTACTCCCCCCCCCACTAGTTGTCATCATCATGAAATACCGTATTGGCCTTTTGATCACCTGTTTAATCCTTTGCGTTGGCTTGGGGCTGACGCTTTCCAAGACGGGCAGCGACGACGCTGGTTCTGCGTCGGGCGGGGACAAGAAGATCTTGATTGGCTTCTCCATGGATGACATTCGCAATCCGCGCTGGCACAAGGACCGCGATATTTTGATCCAGCGAGCTGCGGAGCTCGGAGCGGAGGTTTCCGTGCAGGTCGCCAACTCGAACGATACCAAGCAAATCCAAGATATCCAAAGTCTCATTACGCAAGGCGTGGATGTTATGGTGATCATTCCTCACGATGGCGCCGCGATGGCGAAAGGCGTGGAACTGGCTCACGAGGCGGGAATCCCCACGGTGAGCTACGACCGTTTGATCACCGGCACTGACAAGCTCGATCTCTACGTGACCTTCGACAACGTCAGGGTCGGCGAGCTGCAGGCGACTTATTTGGTGAACGCTCTCAAGGACGTGCCTCACCCCAAGATCGTCCGCTTGCTCGGGTCGAAGTCCGACAACAATGCCTTCCTCTTCAAGGAGGGGCAGGACAATATTCTGATGCCGCTGGTTGAGGCCGGCAAGTTGGAGATCATCCACGAGGACTGGTGCGACAGCTGGCAGGGCACCATTGCCAAGCAAGTCGTCAACGCGGCGATTACGAAGCATGGCAAGGATTTCCACGGAATCCTCTCATCCGCCGACGTGCTTTCCAACGGAGCTTCCAAGGCGCTCGAAGAGGAAGGGCTTTCCGGGAAAATCGTTCTCACTGGCCAGGACGCCGACCTTGTCGCTTGCCAACGCATCGTGCAGGGCACCCAGGACCAGACGGTCTACAAGCCGATCCCGAAGCTCGCTATCATGGCGGCGGAGATGGCTTACAATCTTGCCACTGGCAAGCCGGTGATCGTGCCTTCCGGTATCGACAACGGGGCCGCGACCATCCCCATGAAGATGGCTGAAATCGTGTCCGTGACCAAGGACAACATGATGGAAACCATTGTCGCCGACGGATTCCATTCGAAGGAAGACGTTTACAAGGCATCTGGAAACTAGAGGTCGCTTCCCACTATTGTGATGAAGGAAAACGTCGTTCTCCACGCGGAGAAAATCACCAAGACTTTCCCCGGAGTTAAGGCTCTGAGCGAGGTGAGCTTCGATTTGGTGGCCGGGGAAGTGCATGCTCTGTGCGGTGAGAATGGGGCGGGCAAGTCGACGCTGATCAAGACCCTTTCCGGGATTTGGGCCAGTGGATCTTACGAAGGCTCCTTTTTCGTGGATGGGGTGGAGGCCAAGTTTCACGGCATCAATGATGCCGAAGCGGCCGGGATCGCCGTCATTTACCAGGAGTTGGCATTGGTCAACGACATGACGGTGGCGGAAAACATCTACCTTGGCCACGAGCCGACGAAGGGTGGGTTGATTGACTGGAACAAAATGTACAAGGACGCCCGCGAGCTCCTGCAGCATTTCAACATCGACATCGATCCGACTTCGCGTGTCGGGGACATCGGAGTGGGGAAGCAGCAACTCGTGGAGATCGTCAAGGCGCTGCGCAAGGAGTCTCACATCCTGATCCTCGACGAACCCACTGCAGCTTTGACCGAGCAGGAGGTCGATATTCTGATCGCTATGTTGCACGATTTGAAGACTCGTGGGATCGCCTGTATCTACATTTCGCACAAGCTGGATGAAGTATTCACAATCTCTGACAGGATCACTGTGCTGAGAGATGGGAAGACGATCCAGACTATGGATACGGGTAACACCAGTCAGACTGAAGTGATCAAGAGCATGGTCGGCCGTGAGATCGATGAGCTCTTTCCTCGTCGACAAGGTGCCTTGGGCGAAAGCCTTCTCGAGGTCAAAGACCTGTCGGTGAAGGGACCGGAAGATTCTATCGACCTGCGTGAAATCGGCTTTTCGGTTCGCAAGGGGGAAGTGCTCGGCCTTGGAGGGCTGATGGGCGCGGGACGTACGGAAGTGCTGATGCACATCATGGGCGCTTACGGCACGCGCGAGTCGGGCTCCATTGCCTTGCATGGCGCTCCCTATGACGGCAAGGATCCGAAAGCGGCGATCGACGCAGGGATGGTGCTGGTCTCGGAAGATCGCAAGCGCTTCGGTTTGGTGATCGAGCAATCGAACAATTTCAATTTCACGCTCTCCTCGATCGACTCGGTTTGCAAGTTCCTCGGCCTTGTCGACGTGAACAAGGAATTCCGCAAGAACGAAGTCATTTCAAAACAACTACGGGTAAAAGCTCCGAGCTTGGAAGTGGTGACCGGTACGCTCTCTGGCGGAAACCAGCAGAAGGTTGTCTTGGGCAAGGCTTTGCTCTCGGAGCCGGAAGTGATCTTTCTCGACGAGCCGACCCGCGGCATCGACGTGGGGGCCAAGCTCGAAGTATACGAACTCATCAATCGTCTCACCGACGAGGGGAAGGCGGTTATCCTAGTTTCCAGCGAACTGCCGGAGCTGATGGGGATGAGCGACCGCATTATCATGCTTTCCGAGGGACGTCTCGGTGGCGAGTTTACCAAAGACCAATTTAATCAGGAAGCGCTCATCAGCGCAGCAATCGGACAGAAGCTATGACCAAAAAGTTCTCCATTCGGGACTACACTCTCTTTTTCGCCATCGTTGGCATTTGGGCCTTTTTCGCGGTTATGAATCCGTCCTACTTGGGCGCTCGAAACCTGTCGATGCTCACCATCGAGATATCGACCACTGCGGTGGCTGCTCTCGGAGTGCTTTTGATCATCGTATGCGGGCATATCGATTTGGCGATCGGAAGCGGTATCGGCCTGTTCGGAGGAATGGCGGCTATATTGACGACGCAATACGGATTGCCGGCTCCTCTCTCCATGAGCATCGCCCTGCTGGCGGGCATCGTGATTTGGACGGCCATGGGCACCTTGATCGTCAGGGAAAAGGTCCCCGCCTTTATCGTGACGCTCGGTGGCCTGCTTATTTTCAAGGGCCTCTTTTGGAACGTGATCGATACTTCCACTGTTCCGATCGTGGGAGGCGGCAAGGAGAACTTGTATTCAGTTTTAACGACGCAATACCTTAGCCCAACCGCGAGCTACATCTTGACTGCCTTCGTGGTGGTGGCCCTTGGCGTTGCTTCGATGCGAGCGCGGGCGAGCCGCAAGCTGCACAACTTCAAGTTGGAAGATGCGGAAGTCGCGTTCTACAAGTTCTTCATCACTGCGATCTGTCTTTTCATCGCGACCGCGGTTTTGATCGAGTATCGAGGGATTCCGTTGTCCGCCGTCATCTTGGGCGTGATCGCGGTGGGGATTTACGTGCTGACCCAGCATTTGAAGTTCGGGCGTTATCTCTACGCTATCGGTGGCAACGAGGAAGCGGCTCACATTTCGGGCGTACCGGTGGCCAAGGTCACGATCGGCGCCTTCGCGATTGCGGGGGCATTGGTGGCCATAACCGGTTTGCTGCAAACGTCCTATGCGGGTTCGTCCACCACTTCGGTGGGTGACTTGATGGAGCTCGACGCGATCGCAGCTTGTGTGATCGGCGGGGTTAGCCTTAAGGGCGGCAAGGGCACGGTGATGGGCGTTTTGGCCGGATCGCTGATCATGGCTTCCTTGCTCAACGGCATGACTCTGATGTCGGTCGATCCCGCCACGAAGTTCATTGCCCGCGGCGTGGTTTTGACACTTGCCGTCTGGATGGACGTGCGGATGAACAAGAATTGATCTGCTAACGGAGGGCGTGTTGATGGAGTAGCGCGGAGCTTCAGCCCGCGTCCGTTGAGTACCGAGGCTTCGAGCCGACAGGTTCATGGAGCCTGCAGCGTGGATGCGGGCTTCCGCCTTCGCCAAGGCTCCGGACGAGACGTCGAAAGCTCCGCACTACGTTTAGATGCATGACTCTTTAAAACCGCCCTTGCTGGCGGAGGGCGCTGAGCATTGTGCTTGGTTCGCGAGGCTTTGTCAGTTCTACTAGAAGCCGTTTTTCGATCAGGCGGTCTTTCTGGCTGCTTGAAATGAAGCCATGACTTGGACCTTAGCAGACATAGGCTGGAACGAGACGATCCAGCGAAATTTCGATGCCGTAAACGACGGCACGCTTACGCTTGCCCGCGTGGTTCGGGAAAACCGCGGGGAGTACGTGGTATGCGGTGGCGAGTTGGTTGCGATCGCTCGCCTTCCCGGAATCGAGCGCTTGGGCAAGATGGACTCGGCTGCGTATCCAACGGTTGGGGACTGGTTAGCGCTCGAGAAAGTCGAGAACAGCGATGACTATCTGGTTCGGAGCTTTTTGCCGCGTTCGAGCTTGTTCGAACGCAAAGCGGTGGGAGACGGGACGCGGCACCAGTCGATCGTGGCCAACTTCGATACGCTCTTTCTGGTGACCGGTTTGGATTTGGACTTCAATACGGCCCGCATCCAACGTTACTTGAGTCTCGCTTGGAATAGCCGCCGCGAGCTGGTGATCGTGCTCAACAAGGCGGACCTGAGGGATGACGTGGATGAGATTCTCGTCGAGGTGCGAAAGGTTGCGGGGGAAGTGCCGGTGCATGCGGTGAGCGCTCACGATCGCTCTACCTTGGATTGCTTGTTCGAGTATCTAGGAAAAGGAAAGACCGTGGCCTTGCTGGGATCCTCCGGAGTGGGGAAGTCGTCGCTGGTCAATGCCTTTTTCGGCGATGACATTTTGCTCACTCAGCAGAACCGCGCGGCGGACGGTCGGGGGCGTCATACCACGACGTGGCGGGAGTTGCAGCCCATTCCGAGCGGCGGTGTGTTGATCGATTTACCAGGCATGCGGGAGCTTCAGCTCACGGGCGAAGGCGATGGCGTCGACAAGACATTCGAGGATGTCGAGGAGCTGATGCTGCAGTGCAAGTTTCGCAATTGCCGGCATGAGGGCGAACCGGGTTGCGCCATTGAAGCGGCGATCAAGGACGGCACTTTGGCTGCCAGCCGCTACGAGCAATTCTTGAAACTCAGCCAGGAGCACGTGGTGGCGAAGGCTCGCCGTGAAGCCCGTGACAAGGCGATCGCGGCCCGTCGGCGTCAGGTCAACGTTAAGGAAGGCGTGGCGAAAAAGGGTAAGACGCGGCGCCAGAAAAATGCGAATCGCTCACGCGACTTGATCGACGGCGCGAGCGATTGAAGCAGTGTTGCTGGGGTGGTGCGGCTTCTCCGAAGACGCATGTTGAGGGGATAGATGTTTTCGCATTTCGACGAGAAGTCGGGTGGATGTCGGCTCTTTGTCGGGTTGCTGTCGTGGACGGTTTCGCTTTTATTCGATAGTGTCTAAGGCATGGAAGAACAAGGGATTATGAATTGCGGAGAGCGTATCAAGCTAGAGCGTCTGAAGCGGTCTTGGACTCAGGAGCAGCTGGCTGAGCGGGCAGGCACGAGCGCGAGGACGGTGCAGAGGATCGAGGCTGGGAAGGAGCCTTCGCTGGCGACCTTAAGGCTTTTGGCGGAGTCGCTGGGCATCGAAGTGGAGGATTTGAGCGGTGCGGGATGCCGCAGCCATTTCCCGGCGCTGTGGAGCAAGCAGCTCAAGGTGACCACAGTGGGCTTCTTCGTTTTTATTTTCGTGGCCTCAGGGCTGATGCTTTGGCTGACGGATGCGTTTGGTGGGGAGAGAGAGGGCTTGGTGGCGGTGGGCTCGTTGTTTCCGATCGGGATTTCGATTGTGTGCATGATGCTCTCGGTGGGGGGCTACAGCGTGAAAGGCGGGACGCTGATGATCCATCGCTTTGGCTGGTCCCTCAAGTATCCGCTGAGCGAGTTGTCGGAAGTGAGTGTGGTGCCGCATGCGATGATGGGAGCGATGAAGGTGGTAGGGGCTGAAGGTGTCTTTGGATCGATTGGCCTGTTTCGAAATGGAGTGCTGGGCTTTTTTCGGGCTTACGTGACGGATAAGGAAAGGACGGTGGTGCTCGGTTTTGGTGAGAGGAGGATCGTCGTTTCGCCGGATGATCCAGAGGCGTTTAAGCAAGCAATCGAAGCGGCCGCGAGGGAGCTGCTTAGGGAAGGAGACTGCGAAGATTGAACCGTTGGCGCTTCGTCGGCGGATCGTCGGCGATAGGGGGCGGGTATTGTTTGGCTCCGGAGTGGGAGTGGAGGCGGGATGGGGAGTTGTGCTTGAACTTGCTGGTGCGACTGGCTTGCTAGTGTCATGAGCGATTTGCTGAAAGGCCGCGAAATCCTTATCGTCGAGGACGAACACATGGTGCAGAAGCACTTGGTCAAATTCTTCGAGGGCGCGGGCGCGAGCTGTACCGGGGTGGCGACCTTCGAGGAAGGGAAGAACGCTCTGGAAAATCTTGGCTTCGATTACGCTTGGGTGGATGTGCATCTGCCGGACGGCCTGGGCTTGGACTTGCTGGAAGTGGCCAAAGCGAATGGCGATGTTCCGGTGATCATCATGACGGCTGCGGGCGGAGTGGAGATGGCAGTCGATGCGATGCGCCTGGGCGCGGCAGACTACCTGACCAAACCCTTTGACCCGCGGGAAGCTCCGCTCGTGTTGGCCCGTGTAGAGGCGGGGCGGCGCAGTTCGCGAATCAAGAGCCACGCCCGCAAGAGCAGCACCGTGTCGTCGGACGACGCGGGCTTGTTTTTCGGTTCCGCTCTGGAGGGGTTTCGTGCCCAGCTGGACAAGGTTCTAGAGGTAGAGGGGCGTCTCAAGTCTCAGCTGCCTCCGGTGCTGATCGAGGGGGAAACGGGGACCGGCAAGACTACGGTGGCTCGTTGGCTGCATGCCAACGGCTCGCGGTCGGACAAGGAGTTGGTGGTGGTGAATTGCGCGGCTTTGCCCGAGCAATTGGCGGAGGCGGAGCTGTTCGGCCACGAGAAGGGAGCGTTTACGGATGCGAAGCAGGCCCGGATCGGACTGTTTGAGGCGGCGGATGGCGGCACGCTTGTTCTCGACGAGGTGGCGAGTTTGTCGGAGTCGCTGCAGGCCAAGGTGCTGACGGCCATCGAGGAATCGCGCATCCGCAAGGTGGGCAGCGCCAAGGATATTTCGATCAACGTGCGTTTGATCACGGCCTCCAACCGTCCGTTGGAGCGGATGGTGAAGGAAGGGGCCTTTCGCGAGGACCTCTACCATCGCTTGAATTTGTTGAAGTTTGAAATCCCGCCGTTGCGGGATCGCGGCGGAGATGCGGTGCGTTTGGCGAACCATTTGCTCGGGCAGCTGAGTCGAAAGTATGGGCTGCAAGACGCTTCGTTTTCGAAGCGTTGCCTGAAGTGGATCGAGCAGTACGAGTGGCCGGGCAACGTGCGGGAGCTGCAGCACGAGATCGAGCGAGCTATGATCCTAGGAGACGCGCAGGCCTTGGAGTTTGTGGGGATTGGCGAACGCCTAGGCGAGCCGAGCCAAGGAAACGGCGCCGGTCCGGTGTGGCTGAAGCCGGGGTGGAACATTCCGGAGGAGGGATTCTCGGTGGAGACGGCGGTGGTCGAGTTTATCGAGCTCGCCTTGCAGCAGACGGGAGGGAACCGGACGCAAGCCGCTAAGTTACTGGGGGTCAACCGCGACTACATCCGCTACCGACTGACCCGCAAAGGCAAAGGCGCGGAATAGTTCGCAGTTGGCGTCGTGGCTGCCTCCGAACTGAGGAATAGTGCGTGGCGTGAGGGGACCGTGAGTCGGTGTTCGAATGTTTCTGGTTTTATAAGTTGCTGATCACTAGTGTCTTGGAGGCTTTTTGTCCCTTTTGGCACAGGCCTTGCAAGAGTTAACTCGGTCGCCAAAACCAAAACAGACACAAGGAGATTATAAAAATGAATAAGACGAAGAGAATTTTGATCTGCGCGACAGGACTGACTTTGGGAGTATTGAGCTCCAGCATGGCCTACGGGCAGGGCTTTGAAGCCGATGGTAGGCTGCAAGCGCAGGTCGGCCTCGATAACGGAACTCTAAATTCTGCCTCGCAGTTCACCGCTTCCCAAAAGCTGATCGAGCGGGCTTCGGTGAACTGGGATGAGCTCTCGGAGGAAATGCAAGCGAACTTGACGGCTCTCGAAGACACGCAAGCGGAAATCGTGGCTGCTTGGAAAAACGAGTACAAGCCGGATGCGGACGCGACGGCGGAAGAGATTCAAGCGGCGCGGGAGACCTTCGAAGCGGAAATGAGCGATCAAATCGAACTCGCTCGGGAGCTGAGGCAGACGATCGTGGTTTCCCTTTGTGACGATCTTCGCGCTCGAATCGGAGCGCGCGATTGGAGCGGGGAAGCGCGTGCCAAGTTCGCCGCTTATCGCCTTGCGAAGGCTGAGCTCAATTCGACTTGGGCGGAAGTGAAGGCCAATCTGGGAGAGGATGCGACACGTGCCGAAGTCGCGGCCGCCAAGCAAGCGTTCCTCGAATCGAATGCGGAGCTGGTCGCGCAACAAAAGAGTTTAGCAGCAGAGTTGCGGACCATGGTTCGCTCCGAAATGCGGGCCAATCGTCCGCAGATCGACCGCGAGGCCGTGCCCGAAGCGATTGCGGAGCTGAGGGCAGATATTCAACTTGCTCGTGGCAATGTCAGCGAGAGGAGGAAAGAGATTCGCGAGGAGATGGAAAACATGTCTGGCAGAGCTCGTGCGGAGTTGAGGCGGGAACTCGCCTTAGAGCTGCAAGCTTCATTCGATGAAATCAAGGCGAATCGCCGTCAGCTTATCGACGATCTGAAGGGCGGACAGGATGGCGACCGCCGCCCAGAAGATTAGTTGGCGACGTCGGTCCCCACGCTGACGAAATCGTTGAATCGGCGCAGGCGGCGCCTTGTGGGGTCGCCTGCGCCTTTCCCACATTTCCAAGTTATAAGACGTTGATGGTTATCCTGATGAAAAAACGTAGAAATATCTTTTTGGTGGTAGCGGTCCTGTTGTCAGTCCTCTCCTACGCCTTGGTCTCGGAAACATTTGGCAGCAGCGACAAAACTTGGCTAAGCGAGCTCCTCAATGAAGGGGACGAGGACGTCGCGGTTGAGGAATTTTTGCTAGAAGACTCGCTTTGGGAGCCCGATGAGGCGGAGAGCGATGTTGTCGTTTCCTCTCCGATACTGGCGAACCCATGGAATATGGAATCGAGCGTTGGGGGTGGTCTTGGCTACCGTGAAAACGTTCTCTTCGGAGTTGATAGCAAGCAAGTGGACTCCAGCTTTCAGCAGATCGACTTCGACTATTTCGCGATGCGTTCCTTCTCGGAAGGGCGCGGAGATGTGGCGACAGTCGTTTTCGGCGAGCTGCGCAATTACGACTCGGTGCCAGGGCTTTCCTCCGAGCATCTCCTGGCGATGAATACGAGAATCGGTTGGGACTTCATGAGCGAGTACCGAGGGATTCTGCAAGTCGAGGCGATGCACTCCAAGCAGGCCATCGATGCCTCGGTAGACGACTTCGAGACGCAAGCCCTTGCGGTCTCCGTATTTCGTCCTGGGCTGGTATTCGCGGTTGAGCGGAGCTTTGACGATTATGGGAAGTTTCAAGTGTCGAGTGGATATCGAAAATCTAACTACAGTGAAGAGAGTGAAGATTTTGCCGAGGTATCCTTTGGCTTAGAGTGGGAGAAACGAATTTCAGACCGCTCGCAGCTCACATTGGGGTGGCAACGCTACTCGGAGGATTATGACCAGAAGCTGTCTCGTAGGGTAGGCGAGGTCTGGGAAGACGCCCCGGTTTTGGAAATCGCCGGAAATCGTTACGAACTGGAATGGCTGTGGGTCAATCGGGAAGGCGTGCTGCGTCGCTCGCGTTTCGCGGTTGACTACGAGAGCGAAACGGACCGTTTGGGCAACTACTACGCGCGATCGAAGACGCACTTGCGCCAAGGGTTCGAGTGGCGTTTGGGGGCATGGGAGTTGGACACGGGGATATCTTTCGATATGCTAGACTATGATTTCCGTATGTCTTCGAGTGACCCGACCGAGCTCCGCGCGGACGATGCTTGGCGCTGGGACATGGAGCTCGCCCGCGATATCGGTGAAGACTGGCGAGCCTTCATTCGACATGAAAACTCTTTCAAAGATTCTTCGGACGCACTCTATGAATACGAGGCGGCGTCCACATACATTGGCTTAAATTGGAACTTTATGAGTAGGTGACGCGAATAGCCGATACGGTATGCTCCCAACATCCAGAAACATGATCGCTAGGAGAGGTCGGATCGCGACCTCGCTTTGGGGTGGTGTCTCTTTGCTGACGATGCTCTGCGTTTTCGTAGGTATCGTCGTTTGGGTTTCTCTCACCCTCCGGGATGATTTACGCACCCAGCTGACCTCGCGTGATGAGTCGGTGCTCGGCATGCTTTTGTCACATCAGATCGAGAAGGCGGAAGCGGAGAATCTACTGTTTTCTTTCGAGGTACTGCCGCTGGAAGATCTGTGGCCATCGGTGTTGGAAGTTGCGGCGGTGGATCGCGTCTTTGCGGCTCAGCTTTACGATGATGAGGGAACGCTCGTTCGGTCGACCTCGGAATCGTTGCGGGCGGTCGAGGTGCCGGAAAAGGGCTTGGTATCTGCGGTATTGGGGCAGGGCTGGACGGAGTTCGACGATTCGGTTGCCTTGTCCGAATTCATGGATCTGGGGTACCGGCAAGATCAGAAGATCCCCGTGCAAACGGTTTACTTGCCGCTGCATTCTTCGCAGGGGCACTTTATGGGAATCGGGCGGTTCTTGATAGAAGGGACGGCCCTCCAAAGCTCATTCGAGCTGCTCGACGAACGTATTGTGAAGCAAGCTGTAGTGGCGGGTGGCGTGGGAAGCCTTTTGCTCGTGCTTTTGTTTTCCGTTGCTTGGACGAGTCTAAACCGTGCCAAGAAGGAAGTGGGGCAGCAAGCGAGACGCCTGCGCAAAGCGAACGATGAGCTCGCGATGTTGGCTCGTACATCCGCTCTTGGATCTGTAACCGCTCACCTGATACATGGACTACGCAATCCCTTGGCAGGAGTGCAGCAAGCCGTGCGCGGCGGCGGCTTTGCAAACGGAGACGCGGAGGATACCGAAGAGTTGCGTGAGATCAGAGAGGCATCCGGTCGGATGCAGCGCATGGTGGACGAGGTCGTGTCTCTCCTGCAAGGAGGAGAAGGATACGGTGCGGACTTCGGTCTGAGCGCCTCTGAAATCATGGACGACCTAAAAGGGAAGTTCTCGAAATCAGCTGAGCGCGTACGCTTTGAGTGGAATGCGATTGGGGACGGTGAACTCGATTCTTATCGTGCTCGAGTGGTCATGCTTGTAGCGACGAACTTGATACAGAATGCGATCGAAGCATCCTCTGTAGATGGTTTGGTTCAAGTGACGCTGGAGGGAGAAGGCAAGGGTCTGAAAGTTACGGTGTCCGACGAAGGCGATGGCGTTCCCGAGAAGGAACTCGATAATATTTTCATGCCAAAGGTGAGTGCCAAGGAAGGCGGAACCGGAATAGGCCTGCCGATCAGTTCTCAGATGGCTCGCTACTTGAAAGGTCGTTTGAGCTGTCGCAATCGAGAGTCGGGCGGGGCCCAGTTCGAGCTTTTCGTTCCTTGGGAAGCGTAGGGGGGAATTGTTGTTATGAATTGTATCAATAAATTGGGACTCTTTGTAATAGCACTGTTTGCTTTGGTTGCATCGACGAAAGCGGAGCCGGGTGACGAGCTTTGGCGTTTCGAGACGGGCGACGAAATCTTTGCTTCGCCGGCTATGGACCGCGACGGAAACGTTTACTTCGGGAGTCGCGATAATTTTGTCTACTCGTTAACGCCCTCCGGAGAGCTACGCTGGAGTTTCGAAGCAGGTGATTGGGTAGACTCTTCGCCGGTACTGAGCTTCGACGAGAAGGTGCTTTATTTTGGGTCGTGGGATAACCGCATGTATGCGGTCTCCGCTGAGAGCGGAGCTTTGCAGTGGAGCTACGAGGCTGAGAACTTGATCGTGGCATCTCCTGCCCTAGATGCGGAAGGGAACCTGTTCTTTGGCGCGTCGGATGGCTTCTTCTATTCCTTGAGCCCGCAGGGGGACGTGCGGTGGTTCTATTTCGTGGGGGAGGAGATGGATTCGTCTCCGGCTGTCGATGCGAAGGGAAACGTCTATGTCGGCGCTTTTGATGGCGTGCTGTATTCGTTTTCGAATACAGGGGAGCTACGTTGGAGCTACGCTACAGGCTTGGATGTGGCGGAAGGGGATCGTCGCATTAAGTCTCCCCCTACGATCGGTGACGCGGGAGCGGTCTATGTTGGTGGCGGGGATGGTCGCGTGCGGGCGTTGACCCTAGAGGGTGAGTTCCTCTGGGAGTTCGAGGCACCGGAGACGATCGACACAGGTGTGGCGATTCGGGAAGACGGAAGCTTGATCGTGGGAAGCCGCGACGGCTTCGTTTACGCTCTCGACGAAGATGGTGTGTACCTTTGGGAAAGCTATGTAGGCGACGTGTTCTATTCGACTCCGGCGGTTGATTCGGAGGGGTGCGTGTACGTGGGGTCCTACCTCGGGAATGGCATCAGCGGAGTTAGCGCTTTGTCAGCGGATGGGGAGCTGCTGTGGGAGTCATTGTCTCTTGGATACATCGATTCTTCTCCGATCTTGAGTGGGGATGGGCGGTTGTATTTCGGTTCCTACGAAGGCGCGTTTAGTGCGGTCGAGGCTCAGGGACAAGCAGCGGCTACCGTCTGGAATCGTTTTGGGGCGGGCAGGGCCAACCAGTCGCTCTATGTGGAGATGGCGGCAAGCGCTGACTTCGTGGCGTGGTTGAGCGAGAACCAACTCGAAGCTTTCAAGTCGAGTCCGTACTCGGATTTGGATGGCGATGGGTTTGTCCTTTTTGAGGAGTATTGCTTTGGAGGAGATCCATTGATCGAAGACGCGAGTCTGGTGGCGTTTCAGGGGAACGGAACGCTGGAGGGCGTTCAATTCGTGCGACTCGACGGGGCGGTGAGCTCTTTTGATTTCCAGTTGGAGAAATCGGCAGACCTGAAGACGTGGACCATGGTTGCCGCTCCGGAAACGCTTATCGAAGACAGTTATTCTGGGGAGTCGCGCTACGACAAGGTGCGGTTTTCGGTGCCGCCGAGCGAAGCAGGAAAGGTCTTCTATCGGGTGCGGGTTTACTAAATCGGTGCCAAGGCAGGGCTCTTTTCTTTGCGGTTGCAGTGAGGGGGCTCCGCTTGCATGTTTTTTGAGTGGACTGTTACCCCATTTGCCGTGGCCGGCTTGTCGCTACGTTGGCCTTCTCGTTCATTGTATCCTTCTCTTACGCCCTTCCCGAAAAGCCCTCCCATGAAGGGGCGACGACGGCGGGGGTGAGCGCTGAGAGGGAACGCTGGCTGCAGCTAAAGGAGGAGATCGCGTACCACGACGAGCTCTATTACAAGAAGGCGGCCCCGGAAATCAGCGATGCCCAGTACGATGCTCTGAAGCGGGAGCTTCTTCGCTTGGAGAAACGGTTTGGCGAGGGGAGCGAAAGCGAGGCTGTGGGAGATGACCGCGAGGGCGGATTCTCTCAGGCTCGACACTTTAGGCCGATGTTGAGTTTGGAGAAGGCGTATTCAGAATCTGAACTGGTTCGCTTTCATCGGCGGATAGAAGATGCTGCGGAGGGGACAGATGTTCGCTATTTGGTTGAACCGAAGGTAGATGGAATGGCGGTGAGCGCGCTGTACGAAAACGGCGAGTTTGTCCGTGCGGTGACGCGTGGAGATGGCTTTGTGGGCGAGGATATTTCGGCGAACGTCTTAGTCATGGATGGTTTTCCGCTGCGGCTCGCCGGAACTTTATTGCCGGAGCGAGTGGAGTTGCGTGGCGAGATTTTTGTGAGCTTCGAGGATTTTAGGAGGGTGAATGAAGAGCGGATGGCCAAGGGGGAAGAGGCCTTTGCCCATCCGAGGAGCTTGGCAGCGGGATCGGCGAAGCTGAGTGGAGCCGATGCGGTAAAGGAGCGTCGCTTGTCTATCGTCTTTTTCGGGTTAGGTCTGTTCGAACCGAGCGAGAACGCGCCTTCGAGCCAAGCTGAGCTGTACCATCAAATGGCGGGGTGGGGGATGCCTATTTTGTCGGAGCGATTGGAAGTGGAGGGAGAGGATTCGTTGCTGGCGGCGGTGGCCGCGATGCAGGAGAAGCGTTTGTCTTTGCCGTTTCCGACTGATGGATCCGTGGTCAAGGTCGACTCCTTCGCAACGCAGAGGAGGCTCGGAGAGAGCCGAGAGGCTCCGTATTGGGCAATCGCTTACAAGGCCAAGGGAGCTTTGGTGGAGACGAGGTTGTTAGGGGTGACTTTTCAGGTGGGGCGTAGCGGAGCGCTGACTCCGGTGGCGGAGCTGGAACCGGTGACGCTCGCGGGAAGCGAAATCGAGCGAGCGAGTCTGCACAACCTGCAGGAGATCGAGAGATTGGACTTGCGGATTGGAGATACGGTTTTCTTGAAGAAGGCAGGAGAGATCATTCCGCAGGTGGTGGCGGTGGACTTTGCGAAACGCGATCCGGCCAGCCGGCCTTTCGTCCGACCAGAGCGTTGTCCCTTTTGCGACGGGGAGCTTCGTTCTGAAGCGGAGAGGGCGAAGCTCTTCTGCGTCTCGGCATGCTGCCCGGAGCGGGTCAAGCGACGGCTGGAGCATTTCGTTTCGCCGAGAGCAATCGACATGGACGGTTGGGGCCCAGCGACGATCGAGGGCTTGGTGGATAGTGGGCAGGTGGATGATATCGCTGACCTTTACCTAGTCGATCGTGGGATGCTCCTGGCCTTGGATCACATTGGCCCGACCTTGGCGGATCGGCTTCTCGAGGCTCGGGAAGCGAGCAAGCTGCGTCCGCTTTGGCGGTTTGTTTTTGGGCTAGGAATTCCTGGGGTGGGCGAAGTGAGCTCCAAGGAAATCGCGGCGTCAATGGATGGGTTGGACGATCTAGGGCACTGGAAGGATGCTGCCCTTGGAGGGCGTCAGGCTCAGGCGCTTTCGGACTATTTTGAGATCGAGGAAAATCGTCGTGAGCTGGAACGATTGGTGGAGTTGGGTGTTTGTATCAAAAGTATGGCTACGATTGGTGAAGCTGCCGGTCGTTTATCCGGGAAGGTTTTCGTTATAACGGGGCGTCTCGATTCCATGACGCGCGAACAAGCGATCCGCGAGATCGAGGCGGCAGGAGGAATCGTCCGCCGAACGCTGACGCGGGACTGCGACTACTTGTTGGTGGGAAGCTCTCCGGGCAGCAAACTCGCTGACGCTCAGCTCCGCGGGGTCCAGATCATTGAAGAGCTCGAGTTCCTTGGTTTAGTGAGGCCTTAGGCAGGTGCGGGCGACGCCCGATCGGAGCGTTTGTCCAATCGCGTTCGGGAATTTTTTTATCAAAACTTATGCTTTCGATAAGAATTGATGAGGTTGCTGATAGTCAGCGATTTGCTTGAGGTGTTGGAGAGGGGGATTGAATGCTTTTAGTGAAATACGGAGGAACGTGGAAAGAGAGCGCGCATCTTCCCTTGCCTGCGCGAAACGCATCGCTAGATCGATCAATCGACGCGCGTATTTCTTTTTGGATATGTGGTTTTGGGAAGATGTACGTCCGCGTCTGTTTAGTAACTGTATCCATAGCAGGAATACGCGCGTCTATCCCTTCTGGAGGCTTCTTGAGCAGCTGGCGAGTGGGTGGCGTTTTTGTGTTTTTGCAAGCTCCTAACCCTCACCTATTTAACTGATCCCTGTTCCGCAGGCCCCATTTATAGCTAGGCTTGCGCAAGCTAAGTTGTTATTCCCTCGATTTATATGAAAACCTTAGACGTCTCCGATTCCCGTTCCGAAACCTGCCTCGATGTCGGTTTTGGCCAGACCATACAGCTTGATCCGCGGGAGGACTTGTTGGGGGGATTGACGATTGACAGAGTGTTCACGATCGATGGGAAGAATCCCTACGAGAGCATCACCTGGGAACGGCGCGACGTGGTGATCATGGATTGGAAGACGGGCAAGCCCAGCTACGAGCGCAAGGGGGTGGAGGTCCCATCGTTCTGGGCGGAGAACGCTCTGAAGATCACGGCGAGCAAGTACCTCTTTGGGCGTGATCCGGAAACGCCCGAGTACGAGGATTCTTTGCGGCATGCCTTTGACCGCATCGCAAATACCTACACGGTGTGGGGGTGGCGTCATGGTTACTTCGCGACGGAGGCCGATGCTCTTGCCTATAACCACGAGTTGAAGTACCTGCTCGCCTACCAGATGTGGGCTCCGAATTCGCCAGTCTGGTTTAATATCGGACATTGGGAGCAATGGCGTTGGGGGCGTCCTGACCTGAGGAAGACGATGGACAACCGCGGTAACCGCGCGTTCAAGGCGTTCATGCCAGAGGGCGCGGGGGACGATCGCAATTTGGAAGTAAAGGAAGTATCCAACGCGTATATACACCCGCAGGCGTCTGCATGTTTCTTGATGGGGATCGAGGATTCCATGGAGAAGATCCTGAGCCACCAGATTGCGGAAGGTGGTGTGTTCTCCAGCGGATCGGGCATCGGAGTGAACCTTTCAACGATTCGTTCCTCCAAGGAACCGATTGCGGGCAAGGGCTTCGCGTCGGGGCCGATTTCCTTCGACAAGGGCTTTGATCGGATGGCGGGAGCTATCAAGTCAGGTGGCAAGACCCGTCGGGCTGCCCGCATGGTGCTGCTCTTCGCGGACCACCCAGACATTTTCCAATTCATTTCTACCAAGAACCAGCAGGAAGACATCGGTAAGATCGTGTTGCGCGAGCACAACGTCTCAGTGGCGCTGAAGAAGAAGGCGGAGGAGTTCGCCGTAAAGGGATCGCCGGCGGAACGCATGGCTGCCCGCATCGTGCTCGATATGCCGATGGTGACGGACCAGGTCTACGATTCAGGGATGGATGACCTGCTTTACGGTGAGACCTTGGGGCACCAAAATGCGAACCATTCCGTTTCGCTGAAGGGCGATTTTTGGAAGGCCTATCAAACCAAAGGCGAATACGCGACGCGTTGGGTAAGCGACCCGACCAAGGTGGAGGATACCTTCAAGGCGGAAAGCATCCTCGATGCGATTGCGGAGTGCGTCTGGCACAATGCGGAGCCTGGCACGCACAATAACGACTTCATCAATATTTGGAATCCAGTGAAGTCGGACGGTGACATTTCGACCAGCAACCCTTGCTCGGAATACCTGCACCTCAACTTCACTTCCTGTAATCTTTCCAGCTTCAACGTGTTCCGTTTCTACGATCGCGATGAGAAGAAGATGAAGGTCGAGAAGCTGCAGAAGGCGATTCGCTTGGCTATGATTGCGGCGGATTTGAACATCGAAGAAGGCGGCTTTCCTATCTCGGAAATCGCGGCCGGGACTTATCGTTACCGGACTACCGGAATTGGCTATGCGAATGTCGGTGGCTTGTTGATGGCGATGGGGATTCCTTACGACAGCGACGAAGGCCGCTTGATCGCGAGCCAGTTGGTGAGCTTGCTCACCTCCACCTGTTGGAAAGCCAGCGCGGAAATGGGGCAGGAACTCGGAGCGTATCCACGTTTTGAATCCACGGAAGCGGATCTGCGCGAGGTGCTCGAGTTGCACAAGGCGGTGCAAGACCTCTCCGGCGCTTTCAGCGAAGGAAAGGACATCGATAAAGAAGCGGAGACGATCTTCAAGACGCGCGGTTCTCGTTTGCCGATGTCGCAAGGCCTGACCGCCCTCGACGTTTTGAAGGGTTACGCCAAGAGCTTCGAGAAGCACTCGGTTGCGGCGCCAGAAATCGTTAAGCAACTGCAGGACGTGAATGGCGCCACTTGGAGCGAGGTGCTCGAAGCCAAGCGATTCCGCAACAGCTTCACTACAGTGATGGCTCCGACGGGCACGATCTCCGCGCCTATGGGGGTTTACGATGAAGGAACGACTTCTGCTGAACCCGATTATACTTTGGTGAAGTACAAGAACCTTTCGGGTGGCGGAATGTTGAAGATGTTCAATACGCTCGCTCTCGAAGGATTGCGTACCCAAGGATACACTACGCAGCAAGTATGCGAGGCGGCCCTCGAAGTAGCGGGTCTCGACGGTCTCTATACTGCTTGCGGCGCGAGCATGCCTGCAGTGGTGCGGCATCTTCGCTCTTATATCGACGAGAGCCAGACCGGCCCGATCCGTCGTCAGCTAAACGAGTTGATCGGCTTCAAAATTGGCGATCTTCCCAAGCTCGAAGCCTACCTCGTCGAGCTGCGAGAAAAAGGGCAGACCGGCACGGCTAACGAAGAAGAGGCAGCGGTTATTGCCGGGGCGAGCCATGTGGAAGATATTCCCTGGTTGAAGCCTGAGCACGTGGGCGCATTTGATTGTTCCGCGACTTCGGGTTCGGGCACGCGCTCGATCTTGGCCAAGGGGCATATGCGTATGCTGGGGGCTATTCAGCCTTTCCTTTCTGGGGCGACTTCCAAGACGGTGAACTTGCCTTACACGGCGACGCGCGAGGACATCAAGCAGTGTTTGGTCGATTGCCATGATATGGGCGTCAAGTGTGTCGCTCTCTATCGCGCGGATTCGAAGGGGATTTCTGTCTTTAACGTAGATACGCCGGAAGGGCGGAAGTGGAATCCTGAATACGTTTGGAACGATCTGGTGGAAGGCGTGCGTCAGCAAGTCGGCGAGATCGTGAAGGAAGCCAGCAAGCCGCGTCGCGTGCGTTTGCCAGGCCGCCGCATTTCGCAGACTTTGAAGTTCGAAGTCGGCGGAGGCTTAATGGAAGGCTTCTTGACGGTGGGCATCTATCCGGACGGCAGCTGTGGCGAAGTGTTTGGCCGTGTGGGCCAGGCCGGTTCGTTTGCCAACGGCATGTTCGAGAGCTTCTGCAAGGCCTTCTCGATCTCGCTGCAATACGGCGTGCCGCTCTCTAGCTTGATCGAGTCCTTCCGCTATACGGCTTTCGACCCGAGCGGCTTCACAAAGGTAGGTGACCAAGACGGAGTGGCCGATCAGATAAAGAGCTGCAAGAGTGTGGTCGACGCGATGATGCAAATTTTGCAATGGCTTTTCCCGGAGTCGAACGGGGAGAAGCTGCTCGATTTTGCTGGGGCAGCTGTGCCGGTCGTCGAGGCTCAGAGTGGGGATGTGACGATCAAGCCAGCCGAACAAAAGAAGTCGTCCTTGTTCAAGAGTATCCAAAACAAAAGCGCGGAGTCCTGTCCGAAGTGTGGGTCGATGGCCTACGTGCACGACGGTAAATGCCGTTCCTGCCGCGATTGCGGATTCAAGGACGGAGGTTGCGGCGAGTAGGATTCCAGCCAGTTGATCAGGGCGCTTGCCTTCAGGACTCGGGTGTCGAGGCCCTGTAGGCTTTCGCTCGACTGGATCTGCAAGTCATTTCGGATTGCAGGAAGTTGGGTTTCTAAGCGTTTATCCTGGACCAATCGTTTGGTGCGGGCAGGTGGACGTGGAATTCGGTTTTGGAGTCGAGTTCGGCTCGTCCCGCTAAGAGAGACGCCATTTTTTTCGGCTATTCTCGCATAAGGATTTCGAGCTTAGGCTTTTTGGTCGAATTGCTGGCGATGATTAGAATGGCTGCGAAGGTGACAACGAGGACGAGCGAAAAGGTGATGGCTGAAAGTATGGGAAGGTGGATGTTATAGAGGTCGGCCTTGAATGCGTAGAGGCCAAGGTAGAAGAGGCCGACTCCGCTGGCGAATCCGGCTAGGGTGATTTTGAGGCCTCTTAGGACCTCGCTCCAGAATAGCTCTGTCGTCGGTTGGCCGATCGCATGCCGGATGGCGAATTCACGTTGGCGGAGGGCGATGATGTAATTCTGGTAACCGTAGATGCCGCTCAGCGATAGAAAGAGGCCTACGAGGCTGAGGGAGAGGAGAATGGTGAAGCCGAGCCGGGGTGCAGCTAGGATTTCGTCCCAAATCGTATCGATCGTTTCGATACCGACGATCACTGCGTCCGGGTCGATCTCCTTGATCTTTTCTGTGATCAGGCGTCCATGGATTTCGGGGAGGACTGGGTGGGAGAGGAATAGGTTTAGGATGAAGCGGTTTCGATAGAAGGGGATGTAGATCTTGGGTCGGATATTGCCGCTTACGGTGTCAGGCACGTTTTGCACGACGGCGACGATTTCGCCGAAGCCGACGCCATCCCATGGGGCTATGCGGCGTCCGAGGGGTTCGGTGTCGGGGAATTCCTTGTCCGCGTAGGCTTGGTTGATGATGTACTTTTCGTGAGGCCATTGGGAGGCTTCTTCGCGCAGGAAATCGCGCCCCTTGTAGATTTCGATGCCCATGGTTTCGAAATAGCCGGGGGAGACGAAAGCCGCAGCGCTCCACTCAGGCTCTTCTTTGACCGGCTCGCCTTCGACCATGATTCGGGCTCCGCCACTGTTGTGGAGGGGGAGGGCGTTGGAGGCAGAGTAGGCCTCGACTCCTCCCAGCTGGAGCAGGCCGGCTCCGATTCGGTTGAGGCGATTCCCGATGACGCTTGAGTATTCGGTTTCTTGGGCCGCCAGAGCCATGTTGATGCAGAGGAGTTGTTTCTCGTTGTGGCTGGCTTTGACGGAGCCCTCGCTTTGCAGGGAGTTTAGGAAGGCTCCACATCCAAGAATGCAAACCGTGACGAGGGCGACTTGGAAGACGACCCCTGCGATGGAGAGCCTGTTTTTCGCGGAGTAGCGAGATCCGGCGGCTCTTCCCCTGGAGAGCAGGCTATTCCCGGCTGAGAAAAACGTGAAGAGCGGAAATCCCAGGTGTAGTGTGAAAAGCATGACAAGCATCGAAGCTAGGATGCCCAGCGGGAGGGGTTCCGCTAGCCGGGTGAGCGGGATGGTCCCGTAGGCGGCTCCCCAGAAGAAGTTGTAGAGCTGAATGATGAGAGCCGCGCAAATGAGGACTCCAAGCGTTGAGACGGCGATCAGTTTTGAGAACCCTTTGAGAAAAAGAAGCAGGACGTGTTTGGGCCGGGCTCCAAGCGCGGCCATGACTTTTAGGTCGGCTGAAATGGCGACGCTTCGTGTGACGAGCATCAGTAATTGGTTCACGGTGCCTAGGATGAAGAGAAATCCAGTGACGATGAAGAGCACCAGAAAAAGCCGGTACATGTCGGGGCGACGTTGGATGCGGTAGTCGGTTTCGCTGAGCACCTCTGCGGTGTAGCTGAAGCCCAGCCGCTGTTTGACGTCTTCGAGCGCACCTTCGATTTGCAGGTTGGCTACCTTTATTTTGGCAGGGGCGAGTCGGGCTAGGATCTGGTAGTTGAGGGCTCCGTCGTTCTCGTATTGCCAGGCCATCGGATTTTGCTGGATGGGGGCCCAGACGTTGACGTCGGCCATCGAGTCGAGGAAGGGGTAGCCGTTGGAGACGATGCCGACGACTTCGAAGGCCTGTCCTTTGATGAAGATTTGGGCCCCGGCCTCGAAGGCTTTGCCGGGACGGATCTTTTCCCAACTGGTTTGGTTGAGCACGGCGACTTTGGGCGAGCCGGGCTTGTCGTCGTTTTCGTTGAAGAAGCGGCCGCCGACGAGATTGCCGCTTTTCACGACGTCGTGGAAGGAGCCGCTGGCCCATGCGATGTCCGACCAGATGGCGTTTTCCTTCAGGTAAACGGCGATGCCGCGTTCGACGAAAGTGGCGCTGAGCGAATCGAAGGCGTCGCAGGTGGCGGCGAATCTGCGGTAGTCGGCGAAGCTGAGATCCCCTCGATTGCCAAGGGAACTCGCTACTCGATGAAGACTGGCAGGATCTTCGACCTTTAGGTCCCCGTAGAAAAATCGCTGCAGAAAGGTGATCATCACCAAGTTGCAGGTGAGGGTCGAGATGATCAGCAGGGCGATGAGGCTCCGGTAGAGGAATCGACTACTCGTGGGGTGGGGGTGGGTTGCGGGAAAATCGCGAGCAAGCTCGCTCCTACCTATTCCTCAGCGGCGATTTGGTCGGAGAGGTCGGACCAGAGTTCGTAGGCTCCGGTGAAAAAGGGCTTCGTTGTTTATCGTAGTTGTTCACTGCACCCGGATTTGAGGCCGATACTCTTCTGTATGCCCAAGTATTCAAATCGTCCTATGCAAACGCCGCAGCCCTGCGATGAAAGCGTTGAAGCTGTGTGATCGGTTGTTTGTAAGATCCAGGCATTCGGATATTTTTTTGGCTCTGCTTACTTTAGCTTTAGTTCCGACTAATTTAGTCAGTTCATCAGCGGCGTTGCCAAGTCGGTCGGGATCTCGGTATTTCGCCGGAAGACGATTTGGGTTCAAATGCGATTGAGGGAAGGCCTTTTTGACCGCATTGAGATCTCCTAGGAGCCAGCTTTCCAGTTCTTGGCAAACAATTCGGATAAGTAACTCATCGTCGCTTCGGTCAACAGCGAGTTCTCGAAGCTCTTTCTTCCGAAGTCGACAATCTCCTCCATCGTTGTCTCTCAATATCACAAATCGAACACCCTCTTCTTGCCATCCGCGAAGCTTCTTTGGAATCGATCTTTCCAGATCAGTTTTGCCACGGTGGGTGAGGGGAATCCAGTCTACATTTTCGTGCCAATTAGGAAAAATCTTTGGAAGAAGCTGGCGAAGAGTTACTGTCATCGATTCCTCTTCAACGAGAAAAATAATGCGTCCCATTTTTCTCCTAGCCCAGACGGTTGCTGTCGAAAAGCCCTTGAAGCCATAAAGCCCCTGGTGGATCCCCCTCTTCGTTGAGTGACTGGAGGATTGAATAGTCAGAGGTGTGGTGAATTTTTGTGATTCCAGATACTTTTTCTAACCAATAAATGGATGATAATTCGATTGCGTCGAGGAACTCTGGCGAATGGGTGGAAACGAAAACTTGCCCTCCGCGTTCAGCATAACTGATGAACTCCTCAGCTAGCACTGTCATTAATTCTGGATACAACTGATTTTCAGGTTCCTCTACACAAAGGATTGGGAAGGGTTTTGGGTCATCCAAGAGCACTAGGTAGGCGAACATCTTGATTGTGCCGTCCGATACGTTGCGATCGATGAAGGGTTCTTTGAATGCTCCATCAGCGTACCTCATGATAAGGCCGCCATCTGCAGTAGGCATAACTTCGACCTCTTCAACTCCTGGTACTCGATCTCTCATTTTCCTTACGATGCGGTCGAAGATCTTTCGTTCATTTTCGTATAGATGTCTGGCAACTGATGGCAGATTGTCGCCGCTCGATGAAAGGTGAGAAGCTTCCTCGTCGTCCTTTTTTCCGCGAGCGTCGCTTATATGGAAATCGGATACGTGCCAGTTCTCAATCAATTGGCGGAATGCGCTAGCTGCTTTGAATTGTTGTCCGAAATAGCCAAGGCCTTTGATGGCGAGTATATCAGGGCCGTCTAGCTTTTGCTGATCACGGTTCAACGGTTTCTCTTCTTCGTCGAAGTCTTCCTCGTTTGTTACGACCTCGCCACAACCTCGACTGAAATCGAGATAGTGATAGGGCTTCCCGTGTCGTCCGCGTTTGTAGCGCAAGATTTCACGGTCGATATATGGATATCCTTTCTCTTCTTTGATAAAAAGCAAGTAGGTCACTAAGCGTGAGCGTCCCTGTAACTCCATGCGAAACCCAATCTCGATTTCGATGGCCTCCTTCTCGTGGCCGCGAGTTACGACTTCTCTAAATCCCATGCGTCCACCTTCTGCGTTTAATGCTGATCGAACATTGTTTTTGAGGCAGTTCTTCAGAAATGCGAACACACGAAAAAGAGTGGTCTTGCCAGTGCCATTTCGTCCTACGAATACTGAATGTTGAGGTAGGTTTTGCAAATGCACATCCTGCAATGCTTTGAAATTCTTAATTCGGAGATTTTCGATGATCATTTGTGTAGGTATGTGGAAATATGGGATATCAAGAAATCGTTTACCCAGCGAAGCTGTTTGAAGTAAAGTTGAAGCTGATTAATGTTAAGTCAATCGAGTTGCGGTGAGAGAGCGTGTGGTAGAGAATCGGTTGGACTATTCGTTTGTCCACGTGTGAAGACGGTTTAATAGTTTCCTATTTGCTCCTTGGCGGCGATTTGGTCGGAGAGGTCGGACCAGAGTTCGTAGGCGGTTTCGATTTTGCCTTTGTTGGCGTCGTAGGTGGTGAGGACTTCTTGCGACTTTTTTGGGTCTTTGTAGAAGTCGGGGTCGGCCATTAGGGTTTCGTATTCAGATTGCTGGGACTCGAGTTTGGCGATCTCGGCCTCGACCTTCTTGAGCTTGTCGGTGAGGGGCTTGAGCTTGGCTTGCTTTTGGGCGCGGAGACGGCGTTGCTCTTTGGGGTTGAGGGTGTTGGGGGCGGGGGTGGCCGCTGGGACAGCGGCCGCTACCTTTTGGGCGGTGGATTCGCGAGCAAGGGCGCTCCTGCTTTCGAGGCGACGGAGGTAGTCGGAGACGTTGCCGGGGTGGAGGGAGAGGCCGTCTTTGCGGACTTCGAGGACTTTGGTGACGATGCTGTCGAGGAAGTCGCGGTTGTGGGAAACGATGAGGAAGGTGCCGGGGAATTTTTCGAGGGCGCCGCGGAGGACGTCTTGGGAGCGGATGTCGAGGTGGTTGGTGGGCTCGTCGAGGATGAGGAAGTTGGCGGGCTGGACGAGCATCTTGGCGAGGGCGACGCGGTTGCGTTCGCCGCCGGAGAGGACTTTGACTTTCTTGAAGACGTCGTCGCCTTGGAAGAGGAAGGAGCCGAGGATGGTGCGCAGGGAGGTGTTGTTGCCGACTTCGGCGACGCGTTCGATGGTTTCGAAGATGTCGAGCTCGGGGTCGAGCTCGTCGGCTTGGTGCTGGGCGAAGTAGGAGATGCTTGTATTGCCGCCGACAATACGTTCGCCGTCTTGGAAGGGTTCTACGCCGGCGAGGATTTTGGCGAGGGTGGTCTTGCCGGCGCCGTTGACGCCGACGACGGCGATCTTATCGCCGCGTTCGATGCGGATGTTGGCGGAGTGGATGACTTCGAGGTCGTCGTAGCACTTGCGGAGGTTTTTGACTTCGATGACGTTTTGGCCGGAGCGGGGTGGCTCGGGGAAGGAGAAGGCGACTTGGTCGGCTTCGTTTTCGATCTCGATGCGTTCGACTTTTTCGAGGGCTTTGATGCGGGACTGGACTTGGCGGGCCTTGGTGGCTTTGGCGCGGAAGCGGTCGATGAATTGTTGGGTTTTGGCGAGCTCGCGTTGTTGTTTGACGTAGGCTTTTTCGAGCTGGGCGCGGCGTTCGACGGATTGGATTTCGTACTTGGAGTAGTTGCCGGTGTAGACGGTGAGGGAGCCTTGGTAGACTTCGAAGGTGCGGGTGATGAGGGAGTCGAGGAAGGCGCGGTCGTGGGATACGATGAGGAGGGAGCCGTGGTAGCGGCGGAGGAATTCTTCGAGCCAGGCTTGGGATTCGACGTCGAGGTGATTGGTCGGTTCGTCGAGGAGGAGGAGGGAAGGCTGGGCGAGGAGGAGTTTGGCGAGGGCGATGCGCATTTGCCAGCCGCCGGAGAATTCGTCGGTCATGCGCTTCATGTCGGAGGACTGGAAGCCGAGGCCGAGGAGGATGGATTCGATGCGGGAGGGGATGCGGGCGACGTCGAGGTCTTCGAGCTGGAGCTCCCATTCGCCGAGCAGTTCGAGGGTTTCGGCGAATTCTTCGGAGGCGGTATCGAGTTGTTCGATACGGGCGTTTGCGTCTTCGATGCGTTTGGTGAGGTCGATGACGTTGGAGAAGGCGGTGTGGACTTCGTCGTAGAGAGTTTTGCCGTGGGCGGCGATGCCGTCTTGGGGGAGGTAGCCGAGGGTGACGTAGTTGGCTTTGTCGATAGAGCCGGCATCGTAGGGTTCTACGCCTGCTATGAGTTTTAAGAGGGTGGTCTTGCCGGCTCCGTTGGCTCCGACGAGGCCGATGCGGTCTTTGGCGCCGATGGTGGCGGTGGCGTCGCGGAAGAGATAGCGTTCTCCGTACTGGAGGGTGATGTTTTGGAGGGTGATCAAGTGAGCTTGCTGGCTGAGATGTGTTGGAAGCGGGTCGCTTTTTAGCTGTGCAGGGTGCGTGTTGGATTGGGGAGATCAAGGGAAGTTTTAAATGAAAATCGGTAGGCTTGCCAAGGGGCGGTATCAGATGTTTAAAATCGCCTCCAATGAAATCCTTTGGCTGTTACCTCATGGCGTTCTCTATTGCGCTGGTTACTTCGGCGTTTGGCGCTGGAAACTTTGAACAACTTGGCAGTTTGTTACCTGCTCCAAACGAGGCTCGTCTGGCTTCCGGAGCTCCGGGGCCGGGATACTGGCAGCAGGAAGCGAATTACGACATCGAGGTAGAGCTCGACGAATCGGCTTCTATGATTCGTGGAAGCGAGCGGATCGAGTACGTGAACCATTCTCCGCACGATCTGAGATACCTTTGGCTGCAGCTGGATCAAAATGCTTTTTCGCAGGAATCTGCTCGGGCGAGAGGAGATCAGCCTTGGCTATTGCAGCGCGATGAGAAAGGAGGTCCGACTGAGGTTAACTATCGGAACTTTCGCAGTGGCCTGTATCGCCGGGAGTTCGAGGGAGGTGTACGTCTTGGGAACGTTGAATCGCAAGATGGCGGAGCACTTGCGTATCAGATTGTGGATACGAACATGCGTATCGATTTGGACACCCCTTTGAAGAGCGGTGGGAGCATTCGTTTCTCCGTGGAGTGGGAATATGAAATCCCCGGTGAAGAGGACTCGATGCGCACAGGCAAAAAGAAGATGAAGGACGGCGACTATGCTTACCAGATCGCTCAATGGTATCCTCGGATGTGTGCGTACTATGACAATGAGGGCTGGCAGGTTAAGCCCTACTTGGGCGCAGGGGAGTTTGCCCTCGAATTTGGTAGCTTCAATGTCGCTATAACAGTGCCGGACGACTTCGTGGTCGGAGCGACGGGCGACCTAACGAATGCGCTTGAGGTGCTGAGCGAAGTTCAGCGTGATCGTCTCGAAGAGGCTCGCGAGAGCGAGTTGCCCGTTATGGTGGTGACGGAGGAGGAGGCTGCTGCGAGGTTGGCCGACCCATCGGAGGGCAAGAAAACGTGGCGTTTTCACGCGGACAAGGTGCGGGATTTCGCCTTCGCTGCCTCGCGTGGTTATCTTTGGGATGCCCGTGGTGTTGAAATTGACGGTAATACCGTGATGGCGATGAGCCTGTATCCGAAGGAGTCATACGTTTTGTGGAACCGTTACTCTACGGAAGCGATTGTTCAGGCTCTCAAGGTGTATTCGGATCTTGTATATCCTTATCCGTATCCAGTGGCTTGGTCTACGTGGGGTTCGGTCTATGGGATGGAGTATCCGATGATTTCGTTCCAATCTAGCTGGGACATTGATGAGAAGGAAACGTATCCAGAGAATGTTCGCAATTATGTGATCGGGGTGGTCGTGCATGAAGTTGGCCATAACTGGTTCCCTATGATTATAAACAATGACGAGCGTTTGTGGGGCTGGCAGGACGAGGGGCTAAACTCTTTTGTGGAAGCCATAGCGAACCGCTCATTTGATCCGAAGATGTTGGACGATTATGAGAAAGACCTGCGGAAAACGATAGCAACTATGGCAGGATCTGAGGACCCGCCGATCATGGTTACAGCGGATGATTTAACGAGGCGTGGCTTTCAGGCTTATACGAAGCCGTCTTTGTCGTTGATTGTGTTGAGGGAAAGTATCCTGGGACCGGAACTCTTCGACTTTGCGTTCAAGGAGTATGCGCGCCGTTGGGCGTTCAAGCGGCCTTTGCCGTCTGACTTTTTCCGTACCATGGAGGACGCCAGCGGGGTCGACCTGGATTGGTTTTGGAGAGGATGGTACTATGGAAGTGACCACGTGGACTTGGCAGTTGAATCGGTGGAAGTGTTCGAGCTCGACGATGGACATCCGGAACGGAGCAAGCAAAAGGAGCGGGGACGAGAAGCGGCTCGTCCTTCGATGCCGGAGATCGAACAGCAGCGCCGCGATGGCTTTGTGGCCGATAGCGACGCGTTTTTGCAAGATTGGTATTTTGGATACGACAAGTATACGGCAACGGAGAAGGAAGTTGAAGAATACGAGAAGGGGCTGGAGGAACTTAAGGACTGGCAACGTGAGTTGCTTAAGTTTGGGAAGCAGATCTACATCGTTAAGGTTCGGAACTTCGGTGGCTTGGTCATGCCCATGGTTTTAGACATTACCTTTGAGGACGGTTCGGAAAAGCGCTTTTTTGTTCCGGTAGACGCCTGGCGTGGCGAAAAGAAGGTGTTGTCTTTGCCCTATGTTTTCGATCAGCCCGTTGTTAAGGTGGAATTGGACCGAGACAACGCTTTCGCTGACGCAGATCTAGACAATAACGTATTTCCTCAATCGATACAGTCAGGCCACTTTAAGTTGAAAGCTGACGAGAAGAAGGACAACCCTATGAAGGAGGCTTTGTTCCCGGAGGAGGATAAGGAGGAAGGGGCGTCGGAGACGAGCGAGCAGGAAGACTAGATGTTTGTGGGTGCGGACGAGGGGGGATGTCTTCACTCTGCTTGAGTGTCGTCGTTCACTCCTCGGTACGTCGCTCCAGGTTTCAGGACTTCTAGCAGGGCTTCGAAGGGGAGCGTGGCGCAGCGGATGCGGCTCGGAAAGGCGAGGACTCCGGCGAGGGCCGCGAGCTCGCCGGGGAGAAAATCTGGGTTTTGGGTTTCAGGTTTCTGGTGCTGGGATTTTGAGTTTTGAAATTTGGATACCAGTTCTTGGGCAAACCGGGCGGCTTCGGGTGTCGCTAGAGTTGCGAGGTGCTGGGTCATCATGCTGGCTGAGGCGTGGCAGATGGTGCAGGCTTGCGCGGTGAAGGTGGTTTGGGTGGAGCCGTCGTCGTTGGTTTTATGATACACCGTGATCTCGTCGCCGCAGAGTGGATTGCGTACGGTAGCGTGGGCAGCGTCGGGCAGCTCGCGGTTGTTGTGTGGCTGCTTGCTGTGCTGGAGCAGGGTTTGCTGGTAGAGCTTTTTGAGTTCGGGATTCACTAGGGAAGTAGCGAGTGGTGAGTTTTCTTGGTTTCGCGGCGTGGCGCGAGCCCTAGCCCGACTGTGGACGCGGGCTAAAGCTCCGCGCTACGGGGACTATATGAAGAGGAGGGCGGTTTTCTTCAGGGCGGCGGCGAGGGCGTCGACGTCGGCTGGCGTGTTGTAGAGGGAGAAGGAGGCGCGGGCGGTGGCGGGCACGCCGAGGCGTTTCATGAGGGGCTCGCAGCAGTGGTGTCCGGAACGGATGGCGACGCCTTCGGTGTCGAGCACGGTACCGATGTCGTGGGGATGGGCGTCGCCCATGGTGAAGGAGATGGCTCCGGAGCGGTGGCGGGGGCTGCCGATGATTTTTAGGCCGTCGATCAAGGAGAGCTTGGCTACGGCGTATTGGATGAGTTGGGCCTCGTAATCGTGGATGGCTTGGAGGCCGATGCCTGAAAGGTAGTCGATGGCGGCTCCGAGACCGATGGCGCCTTCGATGTGCGGGGTGCCGGCTTCGAAGCGGGAGGGCGGTTCTTTGAAGGTGGAGCCTTCGAAGGTGACGTGGGCAATCATGTCTCCGCCGCCTTGGTAGGGGCGCATGTTCTCAAGCTGGGCGCGGCGGCCGTAGAGGATGCCGATGCCGGTGGGTCCGTAGATTTTGTGGCCGGAGGCGACGAGAAAGTCGCAGCCGAGCTCTTGTACGTCGAGCGGCATGTGCTGGATGGCCTGGGCGGCGTCGACGAGGGTGGGGATGCCCTTGGCTCTGGCTTGGGCGAGCAGAGGTTGGATGTCGTTTACGGTGCCGATGGCGTTGGAGACGTAGACGATGGAGAGGAGCTTGGTTTTTTCGGTGAGCAGCTGGTCGAAGTTGCTCAGGTCGAGGTCGCAGGCGTCGGTGACGGGGATGATTTTAAGCTTGGCTCCGGTTCGTTCGCAAAGGAGCTGCCAGGGAACGATGTTGGCGTGGTGCTCCATGGCGGAGATGAGGATTTCGTCGCCGGGCTGGAGTCGGGGTTCGAGGAAGGAGTGGGCGACGAGGTTGACGGACTCGGTGGCGCCGCGGGTGAAGATGATTTCGGAGTCGTCGGCTGCGTTGACGAATTTGGCGATCTTGCCGCGGGCTTGCTCGTAGGCGCCGGTGGCTTCGGTGGAGAGGAGGTGGACGCCGCGGTGGATGTTGGCGTTTTCGTTTGTGTAGTAGCGGGTGATGGCGTCGATGACTTGCTGCGGTTTCTGGGTGGAAGCGGCGTTGTCGAGGTAGACGAGCGGCTTGCCGTGGACGGTGCGTTGTAGGATGGGAAAGTCGGCACGCACGTGGGCGAGGGCGTCTGGGATAGCTGGCGGCGCGGGCTGGCTGGTGTTTTGCGACATGGTTTCGGAATGTTTAGGTAGTTAGGCAGCGGGAGGAAGACTGAAGTTGAAAAATCGGGTTCTCTGCATTGGGAGGACGATTGGGAAGCGGATTTGTTAGCTTGCTTCCCTGTGAGGGGCTTACCATATACGCTGAATGCCATTTTCAGGACTTGGGCTATCAGAACCCATCAACAAGGCGCTCGCCGATCTCGGCTTTGAGAAGCCTACCCCAATTCAGGAACAAGCGATCCCTATCGTATTGCAAGGCAAGGACTTGATAGGGTCCGCTCAGACAGGTACCGGAAAGACGGCGGCCTTTGGCCTGCCAATCCTGCAGCGGATCGTGCCAGGCAAGCCTTTCCAGTGCCTTATTTTGGAGCCGACGCGTGAGCTCGCGGCTCAGGTCGAGGAGGCGCTCAACGTTTTTGCGAAGAACCTCGGAATCAACATCGGTCTCATCTACGGCGGCGTGAAGTATGGCGGTCAAATGAAGATGATCGAGAGCGGCGCGGAGATCATCGTAGCGACTCCAGGGCGTTTGCTGGACCATTTGGGCCAGGGCAATTTCTCGCTGAAGGAATTGGACTATCTGGTTCTGGACGAGGTCGACCGGATGCTCGATATGGGCTTCTTGCCCGATGTGAAGCGTATCGTGCAGAACTACTGTTCGAAGGAGCGTCAAACTTTGCTCTTCACGGCGACTATGCCGGCGGCGATCAAGACTTTGACGAGCTGGGTTTTGAACGATCCTGCGGTTGTGGAGATCGGCAAGAACCGATCCGCTGCGGAGACGGTAAGCCACGCGTTTTATCCGGTGGTCGAGCGTCAGAAGTACAAGCTGCTCCTCGAGTTGCTGGAGCGCACGCACTACGAGAGCGTATTGATTTTCACGCGTACGAAATTTAATGCGGACATGATTACGCGTCGTCTCGAGCGTTTGAATCACAAGGTTGCGGCACTGCACTCGGATCGTTCCCAGTCGGAGAGAACGGAAGCTCTCAAGGGCTTCAAGGACGGTACCTACGAAGTGCTGGTGGCGACGGATATCGCGGCTCGCGGATTGGACATCGCGGGCGTGACGCACGTGATCAATTACGATGTGCCGTTGCACGCGGAGGACTACGTCCACCGTATTGGCCGTACGGGTCGCGCCTCTCGCGAGGGGGATGCGTTTACGCTTCTCACGGAAGACGAGGTCAAGAACGCGGCGGCGATCGAGCATTTCATCGGCAAGAAGGTCGAGCGCAAGAAGCTGGATGGCTTCAACTACATGTACTCGGCTCTTTTTAACGCCCAGGAAAAGTCGGCTGCGGCTGGACCGCGTTCGCGCTTGTTTGGACGTTCCGGGCGCTAGTTCGCGACGCAGCCTTAGCTGCTCTGGGAGAATTGGATATTCCAGTTCTCCACGATCTTGTAAGTCATCTCGTAGAGTTCAACGGGCTCGAAGGGCTTGTAGAGCATCGTGACCGGAGTTTTTTCTCCGAGCTCGGCAGTGATTTCTTCTTCCGAGTAGTCGGAGTAGGCGGTCACGATGATGAAGCACATGTGAGGGTCGAGTTCGCGGAGCTTCTTGATGGTTTCGAGGCCGTCCCAGCCTGGGGGCATTCTCATGTCGACGAAGGCGAGCGGATAGCGGACGCCTTTGGCTAGGTGGCGCTTTACGAGTTCGTAGGCTTCCTCGCCTTGGAAGGCGGATTGGATTTGGAAGTTTCGCTGGCGTTTGGCGGATTGTTGAGCGTCGGACTCCCCGAGCAGGAGTTTCTCGAGTTTGTCTAGTTTCAGCTCACCCTCGTCCCTTTGGTCCGGGCAGAGCACGGCGCTGTAGTCGCGATGTAGAGCGCGGTTGTCGTCTATCACGAGTAGCGACTTGTTTTCGAGGGCCGCTAGGTCGATTTCGGAATACTTGGAAGGCATGGATGTCGTTTTAGGAAAGAGTTGTGCATCAAAAGTGGTCCAAGCTCTTTTGTTTTGCAATGAAACGGAGGGATTTTTGAGAAATCCTTTACGGGCTAATCTGCGCGGATTTGGGCGAGCTTAAAATTGGGTTTCGAGCAGCTCGGCGCGGCCAGTGCCCCGGACGGAGATGATGGCTGGAGCGAGCTTGTTGGGAGAGCTGGAAGGGAAGGGTGAGAATATCACGGTGGCGGACTTGGGCAGAGTTATGGGATCGAGGATCTTGGCTCGGGTGGCGTCGTAGCGGTTGTGCAGCTTGTTGCCGACCAGTTCGATTTGGGCGATGGCGATGGCTTCCTCTTCGTCGAGTCCGTCGTCGAGATTGATGCTGCTGAGTTGTTCGGAGATGCGTTTGTAGTCGTCGTTCGAAATGCCGTTGTAGCCTCGCAGGCGGCTTTGTTCGATTGTTTGGCCCAGATAAGAGAGGAGGCGTGGCATGTCGATGGCGCTGCCGAGGCGCTTGGCGGTGCGAATCTTGAGTATTTGGCTGTTTACGCCAGCCACGTAGAGCTCCCCTTCTTTGGGGACGAGTCCTTCTGAGTAGTGGAAGCGGGTATGCTTGAAATTTGTCTGGCCGATCTCGCGGACGCTGGCGTCTTCGATATTTAGCTGGGTGTAGATCCGTTTCGACGTGGCGAGGTGTAAATCGTCTATGGCGTCGTGGAAGCTTTTTTTGATCACGTCCGAATCAGTCCCGGAAGGGATGACGCTAGCTTGTAGGTCGTAGACAAATACGTCGATGCGCGCTTCCTGGTTCCGGTAGCTGATGGCGAGTCCCAAGCCGGGCGACTTTTCCTCTAGCTCTATGACGGGGCGACGAAAAAGAGGACCAAGTGCTCCGGGAAAGTAGATGCCGGTGGTGTTGTCGAAATAAGGGGCGGGAGCGAGCTCGAGGTTGGTCTCGGGATTGACGACGTTTACTTGGGTACAGGAGGTGAATATCCCGCTTAACGCGGCGAGGCCGCACGCTATTGTTAAGGTGCAGCCGACTTGGCGAATGCGCTGGGAGGGAGGAATCACTACACTGGTTCAGATTTAGAAGAGGGGATAGGTACGCCTTTGGAGACGTTTCAGGCCATAGAAAAAAGGCAGCTGAATTTGTTCACGTCTTTCTGCCCCTTTCTTCAGCGTCGGAGGGCGGAGGGAGAACGGCCTATGACTTGATAAAACCGGTCGCGGACTTGGGCGGTCGCTTTGCGGGCTGCGATCGGGTCTTTTGCGAGGATCTTCACGCACCAGCAGGAAGGATGGGCGAGTTGGCTGGAGCCGATCTTGATGCCATCGCTTTGCAGTTCGTGTATGTCGCGCCAGAGCTCCTTGGTGTCGCCGACTCTTTCGGAGGCGAGCAGAATGGATATGTAGAAAGGGAAGCTGGTTCCGAGCTCGTTGCTCCAAGAGGAGGCTGTTCCGTCGGCCGGTTCGATGCGATGCTTCTCCAACAAGGCAAGCTTGCCGTCGTAGCGGAGGGAGAGGCGGTTGCGGAATTGGCGGAATAGGAATGCCTCTTGGTGGGCAATACGCCCGGGAGCGATGGCTTCGATGAAGAAAAGTTCTCCGCCTTTGGCTATATCGATGGTCGTGCGTTGCGTGAAGGCGCTCTCGCCTTGGAGAATGAGCCACTCCGGATTGTTTTCGAGAAAGGCACCTGGCTCTATCGTGAAGGTTTGATCCCAAGTGGCCTCGCTTTCTGAATCCATCTTATGGATACGAAGAGAGGATGGGTTGGAGAGGGTCAGGGATGCACCGTTTTCGACGCGAACCTCGAGCGTCGCTGAATCGCCGGCGAGCATGCCGGCGGTGGGACACATCAGGTTGAGCAAAAGGCTGCGTTGATCCCAGTAGGGCTTGGAAATGTGGATGGGGGTCTTGAATTCCTTGCGGCTCAGGATGCACTTGCCCGAGTCGGCGCGACTGCAGGTAGCGTACAGGTGCCCGCTGAGGTGCGGACGCTTCGGAAGGGCTGATTGTTCGATTTCCACGGACAGGCGCTTGGCAAGAGGGAGTGGTTTTTAGAAAAGGTACTCTTTCTTGAGCCAAGCGATTACGTCGTCCAAGCCTTTGCGGGATTTTAGGTCGCAGAAGAGGAAGGGGCGACCGCCGCGCATTTTCTTGCTGTCGCGATCCATTACGTCGAGATCGGCTCCCACGTATTTTGCGATTTCGATTTTGTTGATGACCATCAGGTCCGAGTATTGGATGGCGGGGCCGCCTTTGCGCGGGATCTTGTCGCCTTCCGCTACGTCGATGACATAGATGAAGGCGTCGACGAGCTCGGGAGAGAAGGTCGCGGAGAGGTTATCGCCTCCGGATTCGATGAGGACCGCTTGGGTGTCGGGGTGGCGCTCGAGCAGCTCGTCGATGGCGGCCATGTTCATGCTGGTGTCGTCGCGGATGGCGGTGTGCGGGCATCCGCCGGTTTCCACGCCCATGACTCTATCTGCCTCGAGGGCGTTGTTTCTCACGAGAAACTCCGCATCTTCGCGGGTGTAGATGTCATTGGTGATGGCGACGAGCTTGTATTCAGATTTTAATGCTTCGCAGAGGCGGAGCAGGAGCATGGTCTTGCCGGAGCCAACTGGGCCACCGATACCGATACGGACAGGACGGGAGTTGTTCATTGTTCAGATAAAGAGGTGATAGGTGTTTGGGCTCGATGGGGTTAGGAAATAAAGAGGCGAGCGAAGGCGTGCTCGTGTCGCTGGGAAGCAACATCCAAGGTGGGCAGAAACGCTCCGGCGAATTCGCGTTCGATCGAGAGGGACTTGGAGATGGCTTTCTCTATTTGGCGTAGTGACTCGGTTAGTACGGATTGGGCTCCCTCTTGGCCGATACGAATGAGCTTCAGGGATGCGGCGCAAGGGGCGGCGAGGGCTTGGTAGCTCCAGGAGAGTAGAGTCGCTTCGAGGGGCGTTCCAAGGTCGACGCTTTCGGCTGCGAATATGGTGAGGTGGTGCGGGACTATTCGCTTCTGCTTCTTGAGCTCCTTTAGCGTTTCGAAGCGTTTGGTCGGGCGAAGTTTTGAGAGGAGCCGAAGGCGTTGCTGGCCTTGCGATAGGCTGGCTTGGCGAAGTTCTTTGCAGGGCTTTGAGGCGGCGATTTCCTCGTCCAGTTGGCAGATGAGCTCGAAGTCGTTTTGGACAGCGGCGTCGTATGAAAATCTTAGATACGGAAGCTCGAACTCCTGGAGATTGAGGAATACGACAGTTTCGAGGAATCTCAATAAGGTGGCGGGATCGTGGACTTCTCCAGCTGCGCAGAGCTCTTCGAGACCGTAGGAATGGGCATAGGATCCGATCGGGAAGAGGGGATCCGTTGTCTGGAGCATCGCTTGCAGCCAGGGGTAGGGCAACCCCGAGCCGGAACTCGCTGTTTCCGGAACGTGAGAGTCACGGGTGGACATTCTCAATGGTGATGGTGCGCTGCTGCGTTCGAGGGCGGCTGGAATATGGCGTTCGATTCTTCGAATCCGATCTCCGAGCGTTCGAGCATTTGGCGAACGGCAGGATCGTCCTCGGCGAGGATCGCTCCGGTTTGGAAAGCAGCGGGAAAGTGCATGTTTCCGACCATCCAACCGTAGAGCGCTGCTTGTTCCGCGTTGGCGATGGGAATGCGTAGCACGCTCTCGGGCTCTTGCTCGATGAGGTAGACTGCGTCTTCGGTTTGATGGAAGGGAGTGCCGTGCTTGAGGGGGTGGGCGAGGTCGAACCCGAATTCCGTGCCATCGGCAGCGACTGCCCGGAAGCGGCGTTTGGCCAGTTTTCTCCGATCGATTGGCAGTGGTATCCGTTTTTTCGATTCAGGGATTTCGTGAAAGTGTGAGGTGATGAGATGCATTTGAGATTGGCGTAGCGCGGAGCTTTAGCCCGTAGCCTAGGAGAGTGATCTTGCAGTGGGGACGCGGGCTAAAGTGGGTGATGTCCCTGCGGTCGGTACCGCGCTACGGGCTAGAAAAGGAAGTAGCGCTGGGCGAGGGGGACTTCGGTCGCGGGCTCGCAGGTGAGCAGGACTCCGTCTGCTTTGACTTCGTAGGTTTCCGGATCGACTTCGATCTTGGGAGTGGCGTCGTTGTGGAGGAGGTCTTTCTTGCTGATGCTGCGAGTGTTTTTGGTGGCGACGAGGCGCTTTTGGAGGCCGAGCTTTTTTGCGTCACCGCTATCGAGGAACGCTTGGCTGACGTATGTGATGGAGGTTTTGTACTTCGCTTTTCCGTGGGAGGCGAACTGCTTACGGTAGAAGGTGGGCTGCGGGGTGGGGATGGAGGCGTTGGGATCTCCCATGTTGGCGAGGGCGATGAGGCCGCCTTTGAGGACGAGCTCTGGCTTCACGCCGAAGAAGGCCGGCTTCCAGACGACGAGGTCGGCGAGCTTGCCGATTTCGATGGATCCGACTTCGTGGGCGACGCCGCACGCAATGGCGGGGTTGAGGGTATATTTGGCGACGTAGCGGAGGGCTCGGAAGTTGTCGGCGTCGGGGTGTGTATCCGATTCTAGCTTACCGCGTTGGACTTTCATCTTGTGCGCGGTTTGCCAGGTTCGGGAAATGACTTCGCCCACGCGTCCCATGGCTTGGGAGTCTGAGGACATGATAGAGAAGGCTCCGATGTCGTGAAGGATGTCTTCGGCAGCGATGGTGGAGGGGCGGATGCGGGATTCGGCGAAGGCGACGTCTTCGGGTATCTTTGAGTCGAGGTGGTGACAGACCATGAGCATGTCGAGGTGCTCGTCTATCGTATTCACGGTGTAAGGACGTGTCGGGTTTGTGGAGGAGGGGAGCACGTTGAGCTCGCCGCAAACCTTGATGATGTCTGGCGCGTGCCCGCCGCCGGCACCTTCGGAGTGGAAGGTGTGGATGACGCGGTTCTTGAATGCGGCGATGGTGTCTTCGACGAAGCCGGATTCGTTGAGCGTATCGGTATGGATGGCGACTTGCACGTCCATCTCGTCGGCGACGCCGAGGCAAGTATCGATAGCGGCAGGCGTGGTGCCCCAGTCTTCGTGGAGCTTGAGGCCCATGGCTCCTGCTGCGACTTGCTCGCGCAGGGCGTCAGGGTTGGAGGAATTGCCTTTGCCCATGAATCCGAGGTTCATGGGATACTCTTCTGCAGCTTCGAGCATGCGATGGATATTCCATGCTCCGGGGGTGCAAGTGGTGGCGTTGGTGCCGGTGGCGGGGCCGGTGCCGCCGCCGGTCATGGAGGTGACTCCCGAGGCGAGCGCTTCGTCGATCTGCTGTGGGCAGATGAAATGGATGTGCGAATCGAATCCGCCAGCGGTGATGATGTGTCCTTCTCCGGCGATGACCTCGGTGGAGGCGCCGACTGTCATGCCTTTGCTGATACCGTCTTGGATGAGCGGATTTCCGGCGTGCCCGATGCCGACGATGCGTCCGTCTTTGATGCCGATATCGGCCTTGATGACGCCTTGGACGGCGTCGAGAATGGTGGCGTTGGTGATGACGAGGTCGAGCGAGTTGGCTGCGAGGGCTTTAGGCGACTGGCCCATGCCGTCGCGGATAACCTTGCCGCCGCCGAACTTGACTTCGTTTCCGTAGCCACCGTTTTCGGCGATGAGGTCGCGTTCGACTTGTATCAGGATTTCGGTGTCACCGAGGCGTACTTTGTCGCCTACGGTTGGGCCGAACATTTCGGCGTATTGTTTGCGGTCAAGTTTGAGTGGCATAGGGAAGGAAGAGTGAAATTTGGAAAATGGAGATTGGAACGGCGGGCGTAGCCGGAGTTTGTCTCTCTTCTTA
>JBNKSG010000003.1:0-47153 GCA_050297195.1 Opitutaceae bacterium
ATAAGAGTAAGGCGATTTTCATGGGTTCACACAACGGAGGCGCAAGACGGCATGCGCCGCGCCTTAACGGTGGGTTCGTCGGGAAGTTCGAAGCGGATTCAAATTCTGCCCAATCTTGCCTCTATTCAAAGAAAAATCCCCGCTCCGCCCATCGCTCCCCTACAACTCTCGCTCTTCGCTCTCGACACCTGCCCTAGCCGACACAAAAACTCCCTAAATGAACGCAAGCGAAGAGGATCACGGGATGGATGAAGCCGGCGAGGTTGGACTCGTCGAGCCTATCGACTTCCACTACCCGCATCCCTACCAGTTCGAAAGCGGTCAAAGCATCCCCGAGTTTACCCTGCGCTACGAAACCTACGGCCGCCTAAACGCCGATGGCACAAACGCCATCCTCATCGCCCACGCCCTCACCGGCGACCACCATTGCGCCGGAATCCACAGCCTGCGCGACCGCAAGCCCGGCTGGTGGAACAACATGATCGGCCCTGGCAAGCCGATCGATACCAATCGCTTTTTCGTAGTTTGCTCCAACAGCATAGGCGGTTGCCAAGGCTCGACCGGCCCCAAGTCCATCAATCCCCAAACCGGCACTCCCTACAACCTGACCTTCCCCTTCGTGAACGTGGTCGACATGGTGCGGACCCAAAAGCTGTTGCTCGACAGCCTCGGCGTCAAAAAGCTCTACGCCGCAGTGGGCGGCTCCATGGGCGGCATGCAAGTACTGCAGTGGGCCATCGAATTTCCAGACTTCATCGAGCGCATCCTCCCCATGGCCACCACTTGGCGGCAAAAGTCCCAAGCCATCGCCTTCGACGAGGTTGGCCGCCAGGCGATCATGCAGGATCCCGATTGGAAAGAGGGCAACTACGAGCCGGACAAAGGCCCCAATATGGGACTGGCGATCGCTCGCATGATGGCCCACATCACCTACCTTTCGGACACCAGCATGGACCGGAAATTCGGCCGCCGCCGCCAGGCGGGCTACGACAGCAAGTACACCTTCGACATCGAATTCGAGGTGGAGAGCTACCTCCGCTACCAAGGGGAAAGCTTCACCAACCGCTTCGACGCCAATACCTACCTCTACTTCACGCGAGCTCTCGGCTACTTCGACCTCGCCGGCGCCTACGGAAGCTTGGACCAAGCCGTGGCCAACATGAAATGCCGGGCCCTCGTAGTCGGATTCACCTCAGACTGGCTCTTCCCTCCCGCCCAAAACCGGGAGGTCGTGCTCGCCATGCTCCGCCAAGGCAAGGAAGCCTCCTACATGCAAATCGACATGGACCTCGGGCACGACTCCTTCCTCGTCGATTCCGACGAGCTCTTCGAGCTCACACGCGCCTTCCTCGCTTAACGGAACTCTTTCGCAGCTTCGAGCTCGCTTCAAGACACGCCTGCTAGCTCGGCAAGCAGCTGAAGGTAATCAGCACATGCGTCGCCCGCTTCGGCTGCCGGATATAGCGAAGCGTCACTCCAAAGGCTTCGCACAGCGCCCTCGCCATGCCTTCCACAAACGAACAGCAGCGGCGAGCGCCTTCGCACGCGACCTTGACCCGATTCTCCGCCACTCCCGTGACCTCGATCGTGAACGCCTCGATCCCCAGCAGCGGAGCGTCGTTGCCAGAACTGAATCGAGCGAACAAAGCCTCCAACGCTTCGCTCGGTCCGCTTGGTCGCGATTCGCGCAAAACCTCGTCCAGCACCCTCGACCGGCCCAGCCAGCGAGCGCCGATCTGCCTGAGCAACTCCTCCGTATCCACAGACAAACGCTGCGCCAGCGACCAAAGCAGCAGATCAAACTCGATATCGTCACGGACCGACTCGAGCTTCGGCAGGAACTCGCGAAAGATCTTTTCGCGCGACTCAGGAGAGATTTCGTGGGTAGCTAATTCTAAAAACGGAGTCATCGGGCTGCGGTCAAGTTGATGAAAAGTCCACGCAGATCCTAGTCAAAACCAGTCGCGAAACCAGCGGAACAGACTGTTTAGTCCAATTTTTAAAAATCGCCGCAGCCTCCTCTCGGACAGCCCCCTAGCTCTTGCCCTTCAAATCGAAAAGCGCGTAGCCGCTGAGCAAGTTGGGCAAAAGCCGCTTCTCCGATTCCCAATTTCCGCCGAGGCACAATTGCCGCTCCACGCGGATGCCTCGCTTGCGACAGAAGCTTTCGAACTGTTGCACGGAGACCGGGTTGCTCGGACGCGAAGCCGACCAAGGAGACGGGTAAACCTCGTTGCGGATGATCCGGCCATTGAAAAGCATGCTCAAGCGATTGCGCCAGTAGCCATAGTTCACGAATCCCACCAGCATGTGGTTCGACACGCGCAAGGCCTCCTCGATCACCCGTGCAGGCGAACTCAGCTCCTGCATGGTTCGCGAACAAATCACGTAGTCGAAGTGCTTGTCCGGAAACGAGCCCATGAAGTCCATCATGTCCCCCATGTATACGCTCAACCCGCGCTTCACGCAGGAACTGGCCTTTTCAAGATCCAAGTCCACTCCCACCGCTTCCACGCCCAACCTCTGCTTCAAGTACTCGAGCAGAACGCCGCGGCCGCAGCCAAGATCGAGAACCCGCGAGCCGGGTTCCACCCACTCGCTCATCACGCGCATATCCACTGTTCGCTTGTCCTTCATCGATTAGCCCCTTCGGCAAGAATCGCTTAGAAAAGCCCCGCCGCGTGCCGCGCACAAGGATGAAAAGACCGCAACGCAAGAAGTCTCAACGCCCCGAGCGCTTCAGCCTAAAGGCAACGACCAAGCCAAAACAAAGCGCCCCAATCAGCCCCAAAGATCCATGGAGACTGCCCACGACCGACAGCTCAAGAACGTCGAAATCGACATTGCTAGGCAATAGCTCCGTATTCGCCAAGGCGAACGGAGCGGTTCCCGCTATGAACAATAGAAAGAAAGTGGTTTTCATGGCACAAATGAATATTCGCAAGTCGATGCTCCCAACACCGAGTAAGCCGCAAATATGGTTCAGTAAATTCACGGATCAATCAAATTATAAAAAAATTGTAAGAAAAGGAATCCAGGAAATGGTTCCCTTATTCGCAAATGGCTCGCCATTGTCCCGCGCCCCTGCAGCAAAGAAGGACGATGACTGATCAAGCAGCTCGCCCCCTCCACGTCGCCTACGACATTGCCCGACTGTCGGCAGGCGGAGCGAACGGAGGCATCAAGGTACACCACTACGAATTCCTGAGACGCTTCGTCGAAAAGCATTCCCACGAGATTCGGCTCTATGTCTTCTGTCAGGAGGAGCTCATTCCCGAGCTCAGCTTCCTATCGCAGGAAGGACTTCACCAAATCCACGTGCTCGGCCCGCGAGCGAATTACGAGCCACGCAATAGCGATGGCTCCTTGCCACTACTGCGTTACTGGCCACAGCCCCCCAACAACCTACTCTCGCTGCTCGAGATCGAGGTGCTCTACGCCGGGTTTGGCTTCTCAGAACTCTACACGCCCGACGTTCCGCAGGTCAGCCTGATCGTGGACGCCCTGCACAAGAGCTATCCAGAGTCTTTGCCCGCCGCTGAAGTGGAATTCCGCGACCGCTGGTACGCGGAGGCAATCGAACGCTCCGCCCTCGTCCAGACCAATTCCGATTATTGCAAACGCCAGCTGGTCAACGAGTTCGGCGCCGATCCCGAAAAAACATTCACCATCTCCCTCCCCCTGCACGCCCGCTTCAACCGTGTGAAGATGGGGACTCTCCCCGCTCAGATCGCGTCCCTCTCCCACAAATACTTCCTCTATCCCGCAAATTTTTGGCCTCACAAAAACCACGAGCGACTCGTCGAAGCCTACGCCCGTTATCGAGAGAAAGCTGGGGCCAACGCCTTGCACCTAGTACTCACCGGACAATTGGACGAAAACGCGAAGAGGGTTTGCCAACAAATATCCGACTTGGGGCAAGAGGACTTTATCCATCCCATCGGCCATGTGGAGCTCGCCGACTACAAGGCGATCTGGGAACTCTCCCACTCGCTCCTCTTCCCCAGCCTCTACGAGGGATTTGGCCTCCCTCTGATAGAAGCCCACTATTTCCAAAAGCCAGTGCTTCGGAGCAGCGGCGCCTACGACTCGCACCTTCTGGCGCCTCAGGCCATAGCCGTCGATACTACCGACGCAGACCAAATCGCGGACGCCATGAGCAAGCTGCAAACAAACCCGCACCACTACCTCGACGACGGATCAACCCTCGAACGCCTCGACAAAAGCGACGAATTCTATCGCCTTTACGGCTACCTGGAAACCGCTGCTAATCGTCGTCGCACAACCGATGCCACAGACGCTTGATCACGCCGGTCCATGTTTCTCGCTTCAAGCGGGCCAAGCGATACGGCTCTAACAGGTGGCGGTCGAACTGATCGAAGTCGGAAAAACCTTTCCAGAGCATTCGCAATACAAACGGCCATGGAGCGAACTTAGCCACCACCCAAATTCGATTTCGCAACGAGAAAAAGACGTTCATGGAAGAACGCACCCCGAAGGTGGCAGACCCATGGTGTCGTACCACGCTTTGCGGCTGAAACAGGATCTTCCAGCCGGAGCGACGCAATCTCAGACAAAGGTCGCTGTCCTCGAAATAGGCGAAAAACTCAGCATCGAAGGGTTCATCCGTTAGTGCCGTTCGACGGACGAGCATCGAGCAGGCACTGCCCATCCCCAGTTCCCGTCTCTGGGAAAACTCAGCACCGTCCTTCTCGTAGAGGCCGAGCTCGCGCAATCTCCAACCCTCCGAAAATTCGCTTCCCGCACTGTTGACCACATCGAAAGCAGCCCCCTCCGGAAGCGGAAGCCGCACCGTTTGCTTCGCTCCCGTCAATGCGACCGTGTGGGGAACTCCGCCTTCGAGGCAGAATTCCGCTAGCTTCCCCTTCTGGCTCCCGTGCGACGCAATCTCCACCTCGAGCTCCCCCGACTCTTCCACAGGAAAATAGAGCGCTGCCTTTTCCTTCGTCCAAATCCAGTGATCGCCTTCCACCACCTCCAGACAATGCGATCCCACTCGATGATAAAGCGAAGTCTGGCGCTCCGCCAACTTCACTTGCACTCCCAGCAAGCGATCGTCCTTGCTGTCACCCACTTGATCCGGACGAAAAACCGGTGCCGAGACCTCCAGTTTCACGTATCGGTCATAAAAAAGAACCTTTCCACAAACCGCTGCCGCCGCCGGCGCTTCCTCCAATACACGGACCAACTCCGCCAGCCATTCTCGCTGCGGAACGGCATCGTTGTTCAAAAGCGCGAGATACGTTCCCCGTGCTCGCGAAGCTGCGTAGTTCACGCCGCCAGCGAAACCGAGATTGCCCTGCCCATGCAGATGGGTAACGGGGATACCGTCCAAGTCCTGCGGAATGCGAAGCGGCCCCCCATTCTCCAACACGATGAGCTCGAAATTCCGGAAGCTTTGCTCCCCCAGAGCCTTGAGCAACTCTGGCCAAAAGCGTTGCCCATTGTAATCGAGGACCAGCACCGATACCAACGGCTTTGAATGTAATTTGTCCTCGATCATCCCATCCCCAAACTCATAGTCGGCAAAAATGTCAACAGGTCCTAGACTCAGCAGCCGAACAAGCTACCCATCATTGGAGGGCTGTCCCTCCGCACCGACACCTGACGTCCCGCGCCCATGAAATTATTCACCGCTACGGGCCAAGCCCTCCGCTCCATATTTTCACACGGACACCTCACGCTGCAGCTCGCAGCTCGCAACATTCAGATACAGTACCGAGGCAGCTACCTCGGTGTCGTCTGGACCCTGCTGACCCCGCTCATGATGCTGGGAATCTACTCCTTCGTCTTTGGCTACGTCTTCAGCGGATCTTTCGACAACGAAACGCCTTTGCAACACGCACTGGGGATCTTCGTAGGCCTCGCCATCCACAACTTTTTTGCCGAGACCATCGTGCTCGCTCCAACCTTGATCCAGACCCACTCCAGCTTCGTAAAAAAAGTCGTCTTCCCACTGGAAACCCTGATCATCGCCCGCCTTCTGGCATCCTTGCTGACCCTCGCCATCAAATCCGTCCTCATCATTATCGCGGCCATCCTGATGGGAAAAAGCATCTCCCTCGCCCATTTGGGAATCCTAGCGATGCTGCCTATCATGTTTCTCATGGCTACCGGCATCGGCATGCTCTTCGCAAGTGTCGGCGTTCTTATCAAAGACCTCGGAAATTCCTCCCAATTCATATCTATGGCCCTGCTTTTCGGCAGCGCCGTCTTCTATCCCGTCGACAAGATTCCACCAGGAGCTTGGACCTACCTGCAATTTAACCCTTTGGTTTACATGGTAGATGGGATACGCAACATCATACTTTGGAACGAAGCGATGCCATTGCGAAACTACACCGTTACCGGCATCGCAGCGGTTATCATCTTCTTGCTTGGAAACTACGTATTCCAGAAACTGCGCCCCTCTTTCCCCGACTATCTATGATCGAGAGCGAATACGTCGTTAACTGCCAAAACGTCTCCAAGGACTACAAGATCTGGAAGAATTCCTCTTCACGACTGAAGGCTCCCATCTGGGCACTCTTCCGCCGCGCCTTCGACAGCGGGAAGGAAGACAACCCTTACTACTCCACCTTTTCCGCTCTGAAGAATGTCAGTTTCAAGCTCAAGAGAGGCGAATCCATCGGTATCATCGGTCGCAACGGTTCCGGCAAAAGCACCCTCCTGCAAATTCTGGCCGGCACCTTGCAACCCACCCGCGGCACTTCCTATACCCGAGGACGCGTGGCCGCCCTGCTCGAACTGGGCTCCGGCTTCAATCCAGAGTTTTCCGGTCGAGAAAACATCTACCTCTACGCTGCCATCCTTGGCTTCGACAAGAAGAGCATCCACCAAAAGGTCCAAGAGATCATCGACTTTTCGGAGCTCGAGAAATTCATCGACCAGCCGCTCAAGACCTACAGCAGCGGGATGACCATTCGCCTCGCTTTCTCGGTACGTATCCACCTCGACCCCGAGGTTCTCATCATCGACGAAGCGCTCGCAGTGGGAGATTACTACTTCGTGCAAAAGTGTACCCGCTTCATTAGGGAGTTCATCAAGAACAAGACCCTCGTACTCGTAACCCACGATCTCACTTCCGTGCAAAGCATCTGCGAACGCTGCATTTGGCTGAAGGATGGTGAAATCATGTACGACGGTTCCCCCAAGGAAGCGGTAGAAAAGTATCTAGCCTTCTACCACAACGCCCAGCACGGCTCCACCAACGAGGAGAATATCAGCAACCGACTCAAACTCACGCACGAGTTGAGCGAAGAGCAATTGCACGATCAACGTGAAGAGGAGGCCCTTAAAAATAGGCCCAACCATTGGAGCGTGCTCTTGCTCGAAGAGCCCAGCGATTCCTTCGGAAGCGGCGAAGGACACATCGTCGATTGTTATCTGGAAGACACTCAAGGGCGACGCCTATCCGGAGTAGTCGGCGGAGAGATCGTTCGGTTTACCATCATGGCCAAGGCGGAGACTCAGATCGAGCTCCCTATTCTCGGATTCAATCTGAAGGACCGGCACGGACAGTACATTTTCGGAGACAACACCTACCTATCGAACAAGGACCAAGGGTTGAAACTGGAACCTGAACAGGAAATCTCGGCGACCTTCGAGTTCCGCATCCCGATCCTGCGCCCCGGAACCTACGCCTTCATCGCTTCCTTCTCCCGAGGCACTCAAGAGTCTCACACCCAAATTCAGTGGATTCACGAAGCCCTGCTCATAACCTCACAGTCACGTATCACCCACCAAGGCATTTGCGGCGTGCCGATGCATAAAATCGTGACTGAAATCCATCAACTCGAACCGGCTTCAGAAAACGAAAAGGACCACTCCTAGTGGAGTGGCCCTTGTTAAATTGTTATTACTCAGAGCTTAACGCTTCTTCTTAAGCAGCTGCTGGATATTGGCGTACTGGATCGTTGTCTCGAGCTGAGCCAACTCTTCCTCGCCCATTTCCTTGGCGTTCTTGAGCGCTTCTTGAGCGCGAGCCATGGCCGCTTCGACTTCGTTCACGTCGATATCGGCTTCGCTGATCGCGTTTTCCGCAAGGATCGAAACTTTGTCGCCGATGCACTGGGCAAAGCCCTTGCTGACCGCTAGATGATCAACGCTGCCTGACTTGCTGACCGCAATCTCGCCGGCTTGGATTTCGGTGAGAAGCGGAATGTGACCCGGCATGATGCCGACTTCACCTGAAGTGGTAGGCATCACGACGGAATCAATCGTCTCGTCGTAAACCTTGCCGTGCGGCGTTACAATTTCTAGTTGGAGTGACATTTCCTACCGGGTTGCGTTGGCTTATGCCTTGGAAGCTTCGAGTACTTCGTCGAGTCCACCCTTCATGTAGAAGTCGTTCTCGGCGATGTGGTCGAGCTCGCCATCGAGGATCTGCTTGAAGCCCTTGATGGTGTCGGCAACCGGAACGATCTTACCAGGGAATCCGGTGAAGACTTCCGCCACGTTGAACGGCTGGGAGAGGAACTTCTGGATCTTACGAGCACGGAATACCGTTTGCTTGTCTTCTGGAGAGAGTTCGTCGAGACCGAGAATCGCGATGATATCCTGCAAGTCCTTGTAGCGCTGAAGTACGCGCTGGACGCCACGGGCCACGTCGTAGTGCTCTTGGCCAACAACAGCAGGCTCGAGCGCCTTCGATACGGACGCGAGTGGGTCAACCGCAGGGTAGATACCCAAGTCAGCGATCGAACGCTCGAGTACGATAGTGGAGTCGAGGTGAGCGAAGGTGTTGGCGGGAGCAGGGTCGGTCAAGTCATCCGCAGGTACGTATACCGCTTGGAAGGAAGTAACGGATCCCTTGGTAGTGGAAGTGATTCGTTCCTGGAGAGCACCCATCTCAGAAGAGAGCGTTGGCTGATAACCAACCGCGGATGGGGAACGTCCGAGAAGCGCGGATACTTCGGAACCGGCTTGAGAGAAACGGAAAACGTTATCTACGAAGAGAAGTACGTCCTGGTTCTTTTCGTCGCGGAAGTACTCAGCCATAGAGAGAGCCGAGAGAGCGACACGCATACGAGCACCAGGCGGTTCGTTCATTTGTCCGTACACGAGAGCAACCTTGGAGTTCTCGATGTTCTCCTGGTCGATAACGCCGGAGTCGGACATTTCGTGGTAAAGGTCATTACCTTCACGAGAGCGCTCACCCACACCTGCGAACACGGAGTAACCACCGTGGGTCTTCGCGATGTTGTTGATGAGCTCCATGATAACAACGGTCTTACCTACACCAGCACCACCAAAAGCGCCAACCTTCCCCCCCTTGATGAACGGGCAAATGAGGTCGATGACCTTGATGCCTGTTTCGAGGATCGTAGCCTTGGTGTCTTGCTCCGTCAGTGGAGGAGCTGGACGGTGGATCGGGTACTTCTTGTCGAATTTAACTTCGCCGCGAAGGTCAACAGGGTCGCCGGTTACGTTGAAAATACGGCCGAGTACGCCCTCACCTACTGGAACGGAGATCGGCGCGCCTGAGTCAATGATCTCCATGCCGCGCTTGAGGCCTTCCGTAGAAGACATCGCAACCGCACGCACAACGCCTTCACCGAGGTGCTGCTGTACTTCGAGAGTCAGGTCGTTCTTTGCCCCGGCCGCTTCGAACTGAATCGTAAGCGCCTGGTAGATGGGCGGAATCGTTTCTGGCGTAAACTGGACGTCTACAACGGGTCCAATGACTTGGAGGATCTTTCCGGTGTTGCTCATAGCCTTTTCGGTGATGGAAGTTTTGTTCTAAAAGTAAGGAGGTTAGCCGTTGGACGCTGTTGCCGCGGCAATTTCGAGGATTTCTTGAGTGATGGCGGCCTGACGGGCCTTGTTGTACTGAAGCGTAAGGGCATCGAGCAGTGACGACGCGTTGTCCTTCGCTGTCTTCATCGCCACCATTCTCGCACTGTGCTCCGACGCGCGGGCAGAGAGAAGAGCTTGGTGCGCTTCGCGATTCACGAAGAGCGGGAGCAAGGAAGAAAGAATCGCTTCAGGGTCTGGCTCGAACTTGATCTTACGGTCGTCCAAGCTTTCTCGATACGGCTCGGCATCCTTACCGCGAAGTCCGTTGATCATGTCATCGAGGTTGCTGATGGGGAGAAGCTTTCCAAAGGAAACTTCCTGAACCAGCGTATTCACAAAACGGGGATAGAGGATTTCGATGGTATCGATTTCTCCCGCTTCATACTTTTCGATCATGAACTCGACGATTTGCTTTACCTGCAAGTATGGCACTTCGTCGGGTACGGAAAACTCAGCGAGCAAGTCCAGCTTGTTGCGGCTAACGAACTGTACTGCCTTACGACCGATGGTGACGAACGACGCGTCGTTCTTCACCTTCAGTACTTCGCGGAAGAGATTGCTGTTAAGCGGTCCGCAAAGTCCTCGGTCTGTGGATACAACGAGGATGCCGCGCTTCTTGACTTCGCGTTCCTCGAAAAAGGGATGCTCGATACCTTCGATACGACCGGAGATGTTCGCCAAAACTTCGGCAAGCAATGCTGCGTAGGCTTGACCACAAGACGCGTTTTGCTGCGCCTTCTTCATCTTCGAAGCCGCGACAAGCTCCATCGCCTTGGTGATCTGGCGAGTGTTCTTGACCGACTTTATTCGGCCTCGGATTTCTTTAGTGCTGGGCATCTAGGGAAGAGGTTCGCGACGATTTCAACAACTCAGGTTTACGCGAAGCTCGGCTTCCACTCGTCGTAAGCCTTCTTGAGCTCGGCTTGCAACTCGTCGTCGATCTTCGCTTTTTCGCGGATGCTCACGAGGAGGGACTCCTTGCGAGTCGTGAAGAATTCGCGGATAGAACCGGCAGCGGCAACGATCTTGGAAACGTCGATATCGTCGTAGTAGTTGTTCTGGATGCCCCAGAGCACAGCGACCTGCTCTTCGATGGGGAGCGGGTTGAACGCAGGCTGCTTGAAGAGCTCCACGATACGGGAACCGCGGTCGAGCTGAGCCTTGGTCTTGGCATCGAGGTCGGAACCGAACTGGGCGAAGGCCGCAAGTTCACGGAACTGAGCGAGCTCGAGCTTGATCTTACCGGCAACCTGCTTGGTCGCCTTGATCTGAGCTGCGGAACCAACACGGGAAACGGAGAGACCAACCGAAACCGCAGGTCGGATACCTTGGTTGAAGAGGTCCGTTTCGAGGAAGATCTGACCATCGGTGATGGAGATCACATTGGTTGGGATGTAAGCAGAAAGGTCACCGGCGAGCGTTTCAATGATAGGAAGCGCGGTGATGGATCCGTTTCCGTTGTCCTCGTTTACACGAGCGGAACGCTCGAGCAACCGTGAGTGAAGGTAGAACACGTCACCTGGGTACGCTTCACGACCGGATGGACGCTTGAGTACGAGAGACATCTGGCGGTAAGCCGCCGCGTGCTTGGAAAGGTCATCATAAACGATGAGCGCATCCATGCCGTTGGACATGAACCACTCTGCCATCGCAACACCCGAGTAAGGGGCGAGGTACTGGTCGGCTGCCGCGTCCGCCGCGCCTGCAACCACGAGAATGGTGTACTTGAGAGCGTCGGCTTGCTCGAGAACGCCGAGCGTACGAGCGATGTTGGAGTTCTTTTGACCGACCGCTACGTAGACAGAGTAAACGGGGCGGAAATTCGGATCACCGGAAGCGAGGCCAACTTCGTTGATCTTCGCTTGGTTGATGATGGTGTCGATCGCGATGGTGGTCTTGCCTGTACCGCGGTCACCGATGATGAGCTCACGTTGGCCACGACCGATCGGGATCATGGAGTCGATCGCCATGATGCCGGTCGCGAGCGGCTGGTCGACGGACTTACGCTCGATGATACCAGGTGCGATCTTTTCAACTGGGTTGGTTTCGGTGCTTTCGATTGGGCCCTTGCCGTCGATAGGCTGACCGAGGGCGTTCACTACGCGACCGAGCAAGCCCTTGCCTACAGGAACGGAGAGGAGCTGGCCGGTGCACTTAGCTTCGTCGCCTGCCTTGAGGTGGGTGGACTCACCGAGGATAACCACACCGACGTCGTCTTCTTCAAGGTTGAGGGCGATGCCGATCGTTCCGCCGGGGAACTCGATCATTTCGTTGTACATGGCCTCGGAAAGGCCGTCGATCTTGGCAACGCCGTCTGCGATGGTGACGATCTTGCCTGTGTTGCTCTGGACCGTCTTGGCCTGGAGGTTAGCGATCTGTTGTTCGATTTGCTCGATGACGGAACTCATAGTGTTCTAGCGTTTTGAAAGGATACGTTTTCTGGAAGGAAGGTGTTATTTAGGAGAGCGTCGCCTCTAGCTCTTTGAGAGCTCCGGCAACCGAGGAGTCGTAAACGTCGCAGCCGACTCGTACGCGAAGGCCCGCGATGAGAGAGTCGTTTTGGCTAGTAGTGACGGAAATGTTGCGACCGTAGTGGGCAGTGAACTTGCTTTTGATCGCTTCCAATGCGGAAGAACTGAGGTCGCCGGCGTGTTCCACGGCTGCTGTGCTGTTCGCGACTTCGCGCTGCACGAGCTTCAAGTACTGCTTGAGGACCGCAGCATACTTACGCGGTGGATTTTTTTCCAAGGACTGCAAAACCGCAGCTGCTCGTTCCTCCGAGAACTGGCCGTCCTCGAGTGAGATCCTGAACAGTCCCTTCGCGTAGTTGATTGTTTGCTTGTCGCGTGTCATTGAAATTCAATTACAGCTCGCGGTTTAAACGAGTGTTGAGCTCGCACTCTCGGAGTAGCGGGCCTTTTCGTCAGCAGAGAGTTCCTTGGAGAGAACCTTGCTTGCAGTGGCGACAACGAGACGAGAGATTTCGCTGCGGGCTTCGGCGAGCATCTGCTTGCGATCGTTTTCGATCTGGAGCTCAGCCTTTTTAGTGATGTCTTCCGCAGCCTTGATAGCTTCCTGAGCCGATTTCTCGATACGGGCTTCAGCAGTTTGGCGAGCTTCCGTAACGATGTTCTTCGCTTCGACGGAAGCTTCTTGAAGAATCTTCTTCTTCTCCGCTTCGGCTTCGGCGAGCTTGATCTTCATCTCTTCCGCGTACTTGAGGCCGGAGTCGATCTTCGCTTCGCGCTCTTCCATGGTGGCGAAGACAGGTTTGAACGCGAACTTCCAGAGGACAGCCGCCAAAATGACGAAGCTGAGCAGCTGCATACCGATGTGGTACGGGTTGATGCCGAAAGTTTCCACAGTGTGCGCGAGCTTTTCTGCAAGGCCGCCCACTTCGGCAGTGGCTGCGTGCGGATCGCTTGCTGCTAGAACTTGGATTAGGTCGATCATTTCGAATTACGGAGTGAAGAAAGGAGGAGAAAGTGAGAAAGACGCGCCGCCGATTCCGGCGACGCGTCGCAAAGCGAATAACTTACGCGAGGAAGAGTGCGAGAACGCCAAGACCTTCCGCCAGTGCCATACCGAGGATGGACTGAACGAGGATCTTACCAGAAGCGCCTGGATTGCGGCCAACTGCTTCAGCAGCCTTGAAGCCTGTGAGACCAACGCCGATAGCAGCGCCCATGACGCCAAGACCAGATGCTATATTTCCTTCGATTGCAGCGAGTACTTCGAACATATTTATGTGTGTTTATTTGTTAACGATGGATGATGCCGCCCACATTTTAGTATATGGTCCCGACAACAAAGTGTTGTTCAATCTTAGTGATGCTCGTCGTCGCCGTGGTTACAGATAAGACCGATGTAAACGCTGAAGAGCAGGATGAAGACGAGCGGCTGGACGAAGCCAACCATGAGCTCGAGGAAATAGAAGATCGGGAAGAAGCCGGTTTGGTGGAGCAGGTTCTCACCGCCGAAGATGTTTCCGAAAAGACGAACCGAGAGAGTGATCGGACGGATCATGATGGAAACCACTTCGATCACACCCACCATCAAGAACACGGGCCAGAGCGCTAACCACATGCCGCTACCAACTTCCTTCTTGTCGGTTTTGTTTCCAAAAAGGTCTTTGATGAGAACCACGGGACCGTCGTACTTGAGAACGATGATCAACCACGAAACCATCGCCACGATCGCGAGGGCAATAGTTCCATTCCAGTCCGCATTGGCCGGACGGATCCAAGGTTCGGTGATGTGGAAATGTCCATCGACTTCATGCCCCATGCCGATACTGCCCACACCTGGAATCAACCCGCTCCAGTTTTGGATCAGGATGTAGAAGAAGAAAGCGAGGATGAACGGAAGCGCTGCGCCGAACGCTTTCTTGCCCACGATCGGAGCAGTCATGTCCCGCACGAAAACGAGGAACCCTTCGATCACCGCTTGCCCCTTGGAAGGAACCAGCTGCGGACGCCCTGCCATCATGCGAATACCGATGATGAGGAAGATCGAAATCACCCAGCTCGTTACCATCGAATTGGTAACCGGCAGCCCGAATACGTTAAAAAGTTCATTCGCCGCAGGGCTAACTGCAGCAGATGCATCCGCTACTGGGAGGAGTAGCGCTAGTGATGAGAGGAGAAGTGTCTTTTTGCCCGCCATAGGTGAAAGAAGGAGGATTTGTTGTACCACCCTCGAGGGGCCGTCAACTCTGGAAAGACTTTTTAAGCCTATTAGGGCAGATTGTAAGCAATTCGCTTCATACTCAGTACGAATTCTAATACTGTGCGTAAGTTCTTGGCATCCGCTGCCGGTTCTGAAATTTAGAGACCAATGGCCAAGGACAATCTCACCAGCGCGTTGAGCGGACTGAAGGAAATCGAAAAAAAGCGATCTCCTCACAAAGCCGTGAAAAAGCGGCCGGCCAAGCGGGGACGCCCCAAGGCTTTCGACCCGTTCTACCTGCTCTGCACCATCCTTTCGTTTTTGGCGATCGGGCTGCAATTGGTCGCGATCGCAGTCTACAGCTAGGGCCTACTAGAAATCGTTAGCCTATATAATAGTGTTGCGCCTGCCGATGAGTGGAAACGGCGTTTCAAGCGCATCGAATCGGCCGAAAGGCGTTGTAAACGCAATTCGCCTCACTTCTTAACAAGGATCATCGATTGAAAGCCGTCGGCTCGACTTTGGAACACCGTTTCACGCTCGAAGGGCCAATCCGAAACAGTATCCCGCTCCCAAATCCTTTGTTCAGCAACGACTTCCTCAGCCCACTCGAAATACGGATCGTGATCGGTGCGGAAATGGCAACGAACGCCAGAGTCGCATCGCTTCGCTAGCTCCGAGAGAAACTTCACGCAGAAAAGCCGGTTTTTCCAATGCCGCTTCTTCGGCCAAGGATCGGGAAAAAGGATAAAGACCTCAGTAAGGCGAACGTGCTCTGGCATCAGATCCAGGACCTCAAAAGCTTCACCCCGAACGAAATGGGCATTCGTTACCCCTGCCCTTCTCACCTTCTTTTCTGCCCTCTCGATTCGGTCACCGATAATGTCCAAGCCGAGGCATCGCTTTTCCGGAAAAGCTGCCGCGAAATCGACAAGCCAGTGACCATGTCCGCACCCGATCTCCAAGCTAAGGGCGGCAGGCTCCGGAAACAAAGCGACCATTTTTTTTTCTAGCTCTTGGCGACGTAGACTAACCCATTCCAGGTGCTGTTTGTATCCGGGATTCATGAAGCGGGTATAAGCGCGGATTTCCCAACGCTTTCAACCCGTATTTCTCAACGACTTCCAGATTCCAGCCCGATCTGCCCGGAACGAAGCTCCCCCTCACGGAGCAATGGAAGACTGAAAATGACTCGCAAGCCGCCCGCCTCCGCATTCTCGGCCCAAACCTTACCTTCGTGCCACTCGATAATGTGCTTCACGATGCTCAAGCCAAGCCCCGTGCCACCCGTTTCGCGAGACCTTCCCTTGTCCACTCTGTAGAATCGCTCGAAGATGCGGTTCAAGTCTTCCTTTGGAACCCCACTTCCTTCGTCCTCAACCCATAGGAGCAACTCCCCTCCCCGCACACGCGCCCCAATCCAAACGCAGCCACCCTCAGGAGAGTACTTGCAGGCATTTTCCACAAGATTGTCGAACACCTGCCTCAGCTTCAGGACATCGTAGCGAACCTTCGCCGTCATTTCGCTGGAAAAGGCAGTCTTCACCTCAAGTCCGGACTTACTCGGATTCATGCCGTAGTCGACGGCGATCTCCCTGATCCACGAGAGAACGTCAGACTCAGACCAATCGAAGCTAGGAGAATCGCTTTCCAAACGGGAGAGACTGAGCAAGTCATTGATCAGCAACGCTAAACGCTCCGAATGTCGATAAATCGTAGAAATAAACTGAGCTCGATCCTCAAGCGCCATCGTTTCATGGTCGGTGACCAGCGTCTCGGAGTAGCCCTTGATCACGGCAACCGGAGTCTTCAACTCATGCGACGCGTTCGCGACGAAGTGCTTGCGAGCATGTTCCAGCAACTTTTGACGCGTCGTATCGTGGAGCACAAAGAGGAACCAGGGGCCATTTCCCTCCAACGCCTCGGACAGCCGGGCCGCCGTGACATCCAGCCAGATTTCAGATTGTCCATTCCGAAAAGCGATCTCCCTCTTGGCCGGCCCCCTGCCCTTTTTCACGTCCCACACAAAGTCTAAAAACTCGGAGCTTCCCATTCCGCTCTCGACTCGCTGCCCCACGCTTCCGGACATAGCGGGAAACATAACCTCCAAGGCCTTGTTAACCAACAGGATATAATTATCTCGATCGATAATAATAACCCCTTCCTGCAAATTGCCCAAGGTCGTTTCGATCTGATTGAGCTGGCCACTGCTCTTTCGGCTGAGGCTGTTATTGTCAGAGATCAATCGATTCAGCTCATCCAGTAGCAATCCCCAATTCTCGTTCACACCTCGAAAATCCGTCGAATGAGTCAGGATCGAAGTGCGGCTCGTAAGCGACTCCGACAGCAACCGAATCGCGATCTTCTGTCGGAAGTACTTGTTGGCAAAGAAGATAGCGAAGCCCAAGGCAACGCAGGCAAAAATAATGGTCATGAGCTACTACCGGCTTTCAACTAAGCGGTAGCCCACCCCACGCACGGTCTCAAGCCAAGAGGCTTCATTTCCGAGCTTTTCACGCAACCGTCGCATATGAGTATCCACTGTGCGTGTCTCGATATCGTTTTCGTAGTTCCACACCTTGTGCAGGAGCGTCTCGCGACTCTGAACTTTTCCTCTCTCTTCCAAGAGTAGCTTGAGAAGCCGGAATTCGGTGGCAGTCAGCTCGATCCCTTCCGAATCGACCTCGACTCGGTGATGTTCCACGTCCATGCGAATCCCGTTCACCTCCAAAACCTTGGCCTCTTCCGTTTCGCCTCGGCGTTTCAGGATCGCCGAAACACGCAGCATTAGCTCCTTTGGGCTGAACGGCTTGCAAACGTAGTCGTCCGCGCCGCTCTCAAATCCGTCAATTCGATCCCCCTCCTCGGTTTTGGCGCTGAGAAAAATGATCGGGATCTCCTTCAACGAGGAATCAGCCCGCATCAAGCGGCATACCTGCAAGCCACTAAAATCCGGCATCATTATATCGAGAACCACCAACTCGGGCCTGAACTGGCGAGCCGTCTCAAGCGCTAGCCTCGAGTCATTCAAGGTTCGGACATCATAGCCACGTTGGCGTAGGTGATAGCTCAGCAATTCGGTCACATCGACCTCGTCGTCCACTACCAAAATTCTCTTCGAGTCATCCATAGCTACCATATGCGTAATAGTTAAGAACCCAATTGTTACGAGACAAAGTCGGAGCGCAATCGCCCTAGAGTTACAATTCAGTGACGCCGACCAAGCCGCCAAGGACTCTCAGAAAAGGCTCGCACTAAAACCCTTAAACTTTTGCCATACAACACCTTACGACCTCAATGCGATCATGAGAATACTAATATCCGACGGGTTTACGCCACTAATGCGGCCCGCTTGCGCAAGCGTTGCAGGTTTCGTCTCGCTCAACTTCGAAATCGACTCAAGACGCAATCCATTGAGTTTCGAGTAATCGAAATCGACCGGAATCTTGATCTTTTCGACGTCTTTGAGCTTCGCGATCTGGCGTGTCTCGCGCTCCAAATAGCCAGCGTACTTGGTGCGATACAGGACCTGATCCAGCGTTCCCTCTTCAAGGTTCTCCAACTCCGGAGGTAACTCGCCCTTCCCTAGCCCACGACGAATATGGGTCGCCCACGTCGCCGTATCCCGGCGGTTCTGCTCAAGCCACCCTACCCACTTCTCAACGTTTGCCTTCTTCTCCTTCATCTTGGCAAGCCGCCCATCAGAAACCAGGCCATGTGCCGACGTATGCTCCAGCATCCGCAACTCCGCACTACCGTGATTGAAGAGGAGACGATACTCCGCCCTGCTCGTAAACATTCGATACGGTTCCTTTGTGCCCTTGGTAACCAAGTCGTCAATCAACACCCCGATGTAGCCATCATGTCGCTTGAGAACCATCGGCTCCTCCCCCCTTACCTTCAGGACCGCATTCGCTCCCGCCACGAGCCCTTGGCACGCCGCTTCCTCGTACCCAGAGGTCCCGTTGATCTGGCCTGCGAAAAAGAGGTTCTCCACCTTTTTCGACTCCAAGTGCGGGTAAAGCTGGGTCGGCGGGGCAAAATCGTACTCGACGGCGTACGCAGGCCTCAAAAGGTGCACATTCTGCAAGCCATCGATCGAACGCAGCATTTCCAGCTGCGTTCCAAACGGCAAGCTGGTCGAAAGCCCATTCACGTAATATTCGTCAGTGTTCCGCCCCTCCGGCTCCAAGAACAGCATATGCCGCGTCTTGTCCGCAAACCGGACGAACTTGTCCTCGATGCTCGGACAATAACGCGGCCCCGTCCCTTCGATCTCGCCGCCGTACATGGCGGACAGGTGCAGATTGTCGTTCACGATCCGCTGCGTTTCCTTCGAGGTGTAAGTGATCCAGCAGGAAACTTGATCCGTTCCCGGCTCCCAGCCAGCGAATCGTTCCCCGCGATGTTCCACGTGGAACAGATCCTTGTCGCCTCGGGTATCGTAGAACCCAAACAAGGCGGGATTCTCGTCGCCTTTTTGTTCCTCAAGCCCGGAAAAGTCGATGGTTCGCCCTAAAAGGCGCGGCGGCGTGCCGGTTTTGAGGCGTTCGAGCTCGATTCCGGCCTCCAGGAAGCTTGCGGAAAGCGTTTTTGCGGAATAGTCGCCCATACGACCGCCTTCGGTCTTGTTCTTGCCGACATGCATGAGGCCCCGCAGAAACGTTCCGGTGGTGACGACCAAGGTCTTTCCGTAGAAGTCGACCTCCAAGTTCGTGCGGCAACCGACAACTTTACCGTTTTTGAAGATCAAGCCCGTCACCGTAGCCTGAAAGATCGACAGGTTCTCCTGAAGCTCCAAAACGTGCTTCATACGCAAGGCGTAAACCTTCTTGTCGCACTGGGCACGCGGCGATTGAACGGCAGGACCTTTCGAGGCGTTCAACAATCTGAACTGGATTCCCGAAACATCCGCGTTGACCGCCATTTCGCCGCCCAAGGCGTCGATTTCTCGAACGATTTGTCCCTTCGCCACGCCGCCGATCGCTGGATTGCAGCTCATCGCCGCGATCGTGTCGATATTCCCGCTTAAAACCAAAGTCCTAGCGCCCATACGGGCGGCCGCCAACGCAGCCTCGCACCCAGCGTGTCCTGCGCCACAAACTATAACATCGTACTCATCCAGCATTCCGCTCATGGACGGGGACGATAGGAGAGGGCAGACGAAGCTCAAGCAGCTTTGTATGCCCCATAAAACCCGCTATTTGCCGATGCAAAAGCTGGAAAACAGCACGTCGAGCATGTCTTCCGTATCGATGCGACCCAAGACTCGCCCAATCGCCTCAATCGCTCCCCGCAATTCGCTCGCCACGAATTCAGCCGGCTCCCCATCCTCGAAGTTCCGTATGGCAGACTCCAGACATTCCGAAAGCTCCTTGAGAGCCGCGCTGTGACGAGCGTTCACCAAGATAAGGTCGTCCTGATCCTGCGCAAGGTGGGCATCGATCATCGCTACCGCTTCCTTCTTCAAGTCATCCAAGCCTTTTCCCGAGAGGGCGGACATCGAAACCTGCGTCAAGCCCTCCAAACGCGGGGGAAGGGGACGCATTTCGCCCAAATCCGCCTTATTCAGCACCACAATGCAGTTTTCCGCATTGATGTGCTTCGAAACGTCTTTCGGAAGCTCGGGGGAGGGGAAGGTACCGTCGATCACCAACAAGAAAAGGTCGGCTTCCTCGGTCAATTCTACCGTCTTGCGAATACCTTCCCGCTCGATGCCGCTCGTACCCTCGCGCAACCCCGCTGTATCCATTAATTGGAGACAATGACCATCCAATATGACGCGTTCCCGAATAAAGTCCCGCGTGGTGCCGGGTTCCTCGCTCACGATCGCTCTCTCGAAACCGAGCAAGCAATTCAGTAGCGAGCTTTTCCCGGCATTCGGTTCGCCTAAAATGAGGGTCTTCACCCCGTTTCTGAGAAAGGCCGCATACTTTCCGCTGTCGATGATACGCCCGCAAAAAGCGAGCACGGAGCGAATCGCATCGATTTCCGCCTTCTTTTGTTCGGGCGGCAAATCCTCGTCGGGAAAGTCGATATAGGCCTCCACCGTCGCAACCGTTGTGAGCAGACGCATTTTCAATTGGTCGAGCTGACGACCGAAATTTCCTCGTAACTGGTTGTTAGCCACACGGATAGCTCGATCACTGCGAGCCTGGATTAGCTCCATCACCGCTTCCGCCTGGGTCAGGTCCATGCGCCCATTCAAGAACGCCCGTCGCGTAAACTCTCCCGGTTCGGACTGGCGACATCCTCGAGCCAGCATGTCTTCGAGCAGTCGTGTCGCGATCAGCGGATTTCCATGGCAGCTGATTTCCAGCACGTCTTCTCCCGTGTAGGACTTCGGGCCGCGAAACAAAATGTACACGACATCATCCAAAACGTCTCCCTTCACATCGCGGTAGCTAGCATGACACGCGCGACGCGGGGTAGGGGACTTAGCCAATGCAAATGCCTCCACGGCGATTTGTTCGCACAAGGGCCCTGTCACACGAATCATCGCGATGGCGGATTCGCCGCTTGGTGTCGCTAGAGCTGCAATTGTATCAGTATTTTCCATACACGTCCTTAAAGTCTTAGATCCCGCCACGCTGTCTCCACCGTCCGGGTCGCTTCGTTTCGATACCCATCCAACAAAAAGGCCGCTTTGACAAGCGGCCTTTGCGAAAGAAACGGAAGGGTCTGGTCGAAACCGGCTTACTTGGTAGCCGTTTCCTCAATCTTCTTCTTTTCCAGGAGATCCGGGTTCACCGTCTCGAGAATCTTGGTGGAGATCTCCTCGAAGACATCCTTGTTCTCGGAGAGGAAAGCCTTGGCGGCTTCGCGGCCCTGACCAATCAAGTCACCGTTGTAGGAAATCCAAGCCCCCTTCTTTTCGAGCACCTTGTGCTCGATGCCGAGATCCACGATCGAACCCGTACGCGAAATGCCTTCGTTGTACATGATGTCGAATTCCGCCTCGGTAAAAGGAGCCGCTACCTTATTCTTCACGAACTTGATACGCGTGCGGTTGCCCATCACAGCGCCCGAATTGTCCTTGATCTGGCCAATGCGACGGATGTCCATGCGAACCGAGGAGAAGAACTTCAGGGCACGACCGCCAGGAGTGGTTTCGGGGCTGCCGAACATCACACCAATCTTCTCGCGTATCTGATTCGTGAACAGGCAGATACACTTCGTTTTGCTGACGATACCGGTCAAACGACGCATCGCTTGGCTCATCAAACGCGCCTGAGATCCAACCGTAGCATCGCCCATCTGGCCATCGAGTTCATTCTTGGAAACAAGGGCTGCAACCGAGTCGATCACGATCACGTCGATCGCATTGGAACGGATCAAAGTCTCCGTAATGTTCAAGGCGTCTTCACCAGAATCCGGCTGGGAAACCAAAAGATCATCCACGTTGACTCCCAACTTGCGGGCGTACTTCGGATCGAGCGCGTGCTCCACGTCAATGAAGGCAGCGAGCCCGCCCTTGCGCTGCGCTTCAGCTATCAAACTCAAGCACATCGTGGTCTTGCCCGAAGATTCCGGACCATAGATTTCGCAGATACGACCGCGAGGCAATCCGCCGACTCCCAGAGCCAAGTCGATCGAAATCGAGCCCGTCGAGATGACGTCGACATCCAGCTTCGAGCCACTGCCCAACCGCATGATCGACCCTTCGCCGAATTGCTTGGTGATCGCGGAAATCGCGAGTTCGACGTTCTTTTCGCGATCGTCTGAGGAGGGAAGGGGGTTCGTTTTGCCTTTAGCCATGTCTTGTTTCGAAACGTATTAGGGTTATTGTTGTGTTTGAGCCAAATCTGCTTCCGCCAAACTGGGCTGGCAAGATTCGAGTGCTGTTCTTCCGCGCAATATACCGCTAGGGCTCGGACATTCGCTGTCCGCTCCTCGAAAAATCTGCTTCAATTTTCACAATATCCGCCCCTCCCAGGCTCCACTTGTGAGAATCCAATTGTTCTTGCAGAAAAACCGGCGGCCGCTTGAAAGTGCAGCTTCGTCGTCTACATTCGCTCTACACGGCGCGAATATTGCAGAACAACAATACACCAAACCGACGTCATGAAAATCAAAGCTTACCTGAAACCAACTTGCGGCTGGAGCATGGGCGTGCGCGCTGTCATGGACAAGCACCAGCTCGAGTACGAAGACATCGATATCATCAACAACCCGGACAACTACGCCGAGATGGTCGCCAAGTCCGGGCAACCGCTTTCACCCTGCGTCGAGATCGACGGAGTCATGCTCGCCGACGTATCCGGCGAAGAAGTCGAGCAGTACATGCTCGCCAACAAGCTCGTACAAGCGAACGATGCGGAGGCCGCAGCCCCGACCGACCGCGGCTGCACGAACGAAGAGCACGAAAAGATGCGCTCCGCCTCCAAGCCCATCCGTTTCTTCTAAAATCGTCGCGATCAAGCGACACGAACGAAACAAGGGCCGGAGAAAACTTCCGGCCTTTTTTTGCCCCGCATCTCCCAGCAACGAGACCCATTCCTTTCGACCATGGACCAGATTCAAGCCTCACCACTTCTCTATAAAAAGGACTACGAGCATGACGCTTGCGGCGTCGGCCTCCTCGCCAACATCAACGGCGAACGCTCCCACGCATTGCTGCAAAAGTCGCTGCAAGCCCTCAAGAATTTGGCCCATCGCGGCGCGGTCGACGCCGATGCCATCACAGGAGACGGAGCCGGCATCCTCACCCAGATTCCACATCAGCTCTTCCGCGAATTCCTCGAGGACCAAGGAAAGCAACTCTTCAACGACGCGGACCTCGGGGTAGGGGTTATCTTCCTCCCTCGCAACGACGACTACGCCCAAGCCCACGGCCGCAAAATCGTGGAGTCCGCCGTCGAGGCAGAAGGACTCAGCTTGCTCGCTTGGCGCTACATTCCCGTCGACCCCAACTGCCTCGGCCGAAAAGCGGACCGGACCCAACCGCACATGGTGCAAGCCCTCATCGCCAAAACAGGCGAAATGAGCGCCGAGGAATACGAGCGAAAACTCTTCCTCGCCCGCAAGACTGCAGAGAGGGACGCTGAAAAAGCGCAGCTGCAGGACTTCTACATCTGCAGCTTCTCTTGCCGCACTATTATATACAAGGGCATGCTGAACTCGCCCCAGGTCCGCAAATATTTCCCCGACCTGCGCGATCCGTCCTACACGACGAACTTCGTCATCTTCCACCAACGCTATTCCACAAATACTTTCCCACAGTGGCACCTCGCCCAGCCCTTCCGCATGATGGCCCACAACGGCGAGATCAATACCATCCGCGGAAACCGAAACCTCATGCGGGCCCGCGAAAACTCAAACGTGCACGGAATCTGGGGAGAACGCTTCACCGACCTCCGCCCCATGCTGCAGCCGGACATGTCCGACTCCGCGAGCTTCGACAACACCCTCGAGCTCCTCACCCTCGGCGGCCGCTCCGCCCTGCAAGCCGTCACCATGATGATGCCGCCTGCCTGGGAAAACAACAGCCTGCTCAACGACTCCCTGCGCGGCTTCTACGAGTACCACGCCTGCATGCTCGAGCCCTGGGACGGCCCCGCAGCGATCGCCTTTACCGACGGCCGCTACGTCGCCGCCTCTCTCGATCGCAACGGACTGCGCCCCGCGCGCTATAAAATATACGACGACGGCACCTTCATGCTCGCCTCCGAACTCGGCCTCATCGACGAGACCGACATGAAGACCCTGCGCACCGGACGCCTCGGCCCTGGCAAGATGCTCGCCATCGACATGGAAGAGCACAAGTTCCTCGACGACGACGAGATCAAGGCCCTCATCGGAACCGACGAACGCTTCCACAAGTGGTGCAGCGAACACCTCGTCGATATCCAAGACTACACCGCCAACTCCCAAGGCAGCATCTCCAACTCCGAAGACGAAGAGATCCAACGCCAACTCGCCTTCGGGTACGAGAAAGATGAATACGAGATCATCTTCAAGCCCATGGCCGAATCCGCAATGGAAGCCATCGGCTCCATGGGCGACGATACGCCGCTCGCCTTCCTCTCGCGCAAGCCCCGCTTGCTCTACACCTATTTCCGGCAGCTCTTCGCTCAGGTCACCAATCCGCCGATCGATTCCATCCGCGAACGTTCCGTCATGTCCTTGAACATGTTCCTAGGCGGCCGCCTCGGACTCTTCGAAGACCTTCCACATTCCGCCGGGTTCATCAAAACGAACAGCCCCGTCCTGTTCAACAACGAGCTCTCTGCTCTCTTCGACGTGAAGTTCCTCAAAGACCGCGTCGTCCGGCTCGATGCCACCTTTGACATTTCACTAGGAGCAGCCGGACTGGAAACCGCGATCAAAGATCTCATCTCTCGCGCCCAAGACGCAGTCGAAAGCAATTCGGCGAAGGTTATCATCCTATCCGATAGAAACGTATCCAAGAATCGGATCGCCATCCCGATGCTATTAGCTGTCGGAGCCGTCCATCAGCATCTCGTAAAAATTGGATACAGGATGAAATGCGATATCGTAGCGGAAACGGGCGAAGCCCGCGACGTTCATCAAATCGCATGTCTTGTCGGATTCGGTGCCAACGCCGTAAACCCATACATCGCCCTCGCGATCATGACCAACTTCGCGGACTGCGGAGAGATCGAAGGCGTGGATGCCGCCACCGCCGCCAAAAACTACCGGACCGCGATCGACAAAGGCATCCTCAAGATCATGGGCAAGATGGGGATCAGCACGCTCTTCTCCTACTGCCGCGCCCAGATGTTCGAAGCGATCGGAATCTCCCAAGACGTTATCGACGATTGCTTCGTAGGTACGCCAAGCCCAGTCGGCGGCATCGGCTACGAGCTCATTGCCGAAGAAGCCCTCGCCCGACACAAGCACGCCTACGATCCAGAGCTGAAAGCCGAACTCGAAAGCGCCGGCTACTACAAAGTCATCCGCAAGGGCGGAGAATTCCACGCGTGGAACCCCAAAGTCGTGGGAGGAATGCACCGCTTCCTCAAGACCCACAAAAAGGAAGACTACGATTCCTATCGCCAGCAGTCCGACGAGCATCAGCCGTACGCGATCAAGGACCTACTTCGTATAAAGTATCCAGATTCTGGTGTCGACATCAGCCAAGTGGAAGAAGTGGAAGACATTCGCCGCCGCTTCTGCACCGCAGGGATGTCACTCGGAGCCCTCTCGCCCGAAGCTCACGAAACGCTCGCCATCGCCATGAATCGCATCGGCGGCAAGTCGAACTCCGGTGAAGGAGGCGAGGAACCGCGTCGCTACTCGCTACTCGAAAACGGAGACAACGCCTCATCCGCCATCAAGCAAGTCGCCTCCGGACGCTTCGGTGTCACCGCGGAATACCTCGCTTCAGCCAAGGAAATCGAAATCAAGATCGCCCAAGGCGCCAAGCCAGGGGAGGGCGGCCAGCTGCCCGGTCACAAGGTTTCGCCTCTCATCGCAAAACTCCGCTTCAGCGTACCCGGTGTCACGCTCATCTCCCCGCCACCGCACCACGACATCTACTCCATCGAAGACCTGGCACAGCTCATCTTCGACCTTAAGGAAGTGAACCCTCGCGCCAAGGTTTGCGTGAAGCTCGTTTCCAGTTCCGGGGTCGGCACCGTCGCCGCCGGGGTCGCCAAAGCCTACGCCGACGTAATCCTCGTATCCGGTCACGATGGAGGTACCGCTGCCTCGCCACTCTCCTCCGTCAAACACGCTGGCTCGTCCTGGGAGATTGGCATCGCCGAAACACACCAAGTTCTCATGATGAACGGCCTTCGCAATCGCGTCACCCTCCGCACGGACGGTGGCATGAAAACCGGCCGCGACATCATCATCGGAGCCATTCTTGGAGCCGAGGAATTCAATTTCGGAACTTCCGCCATGATAGCCGCTAGCTGCGCTATGTTCCGTGTTTGCCATCTGAATACATGTCCAGTTGGCGTCGCTACCCAAAGGGATGATCTTCGCGCAAAATACAAGGGCACAGCTGAAAATGTAATTAACTTCTTCAACGCAGTCGCCGAAGATGTTCGCTACTACTTGGCGAAGCTAGGCGTGCGCAAACTCGATCACTTGGTAGGTCGCACCGAATTCCTCGAGCAAATCGACGATCCGGAAAATCCGAAGACAGCCACCGTAAATCTCAGCGGACTGCTCCACAATCCAGACCCCAGCGGCGAGGCGCCGCGTATCCATACGCGCCCTCGCAACGAGCGCCTCGGCTTCGACGGCGGACTGGACTCCACCATGATTCAAGAGTCCCACGACGTGGTTGTCGGACGGGCAGCCTCCTTCACCGGCAAGTATCGCGTCGGGAATACCGACCGCTGCATCTGTACCCGACTCTCCGGAGAAGTCGCCTACGTCCGCGGAAGCAACCACCTCCCTCCCGGATCCATCGATCTGGAATTCAAGGGAACCGCAGGACAAAGTTTCTGCACGCTGCTCACTCACGGCATCAAGGCGACCCTCCTCGGCGAGGCCAACGACTACGTCGGCAAAGTCATGAGCGGCGGAGAAATCATCATCCGACCTAGCGACGAGCAAACTTACGATTGGACAGAAAACACGCTTCTCGGAAACACCTGTCTCTACGGTGCGACAGGAGGCAACCTCTTCGCTGCCGGACTCGCTGGCGAACGTTTCGGAGTCCGCAATTCAGGAGCAGTCGCGGTTGTGGAAGGCGTGGGCGATCACGCTTGCGAATACATGACAGGTGGCCTGGTAGTTTGTCTTGGAAAAACGGGTACAAACTTCGGAGCTGGCATGAGTGGCGGACTCGCATTCGTCTACGACGCCGAGAACACCTTCAAGTCGTACTACAACCCAGCGATGGTCGACATCGAGCGTCTTGGCGACAGTGGAGAAATCGACGCTTTGAAGAAGGTAGTCGAAACACATCTAGAGAACACTAAAAGCCCACACGCCAAGAAGCTCCTCGAGGATTGGCAAAAGACCATCAACAAATTCTGGAAAGTCGTGCCGCACCCCTCGACTCCCGAGACGCCGAAAAACGTATTGAAGATCGAGGAACTCTCCATCCCAAGTCTCGGTTCTTCTGTAGTTAATATTTAGCTACACGAAGACGAATCTTATGAATGCCACGCTGCAGCACACCTGCAGCGTGGCATTTCGCTTCGCGCCACGCTCAACCGCGGTAGTGCTCTTCGAGAAACGCCTTCAAGCGCGAAGCCGTTTCCAAGCCGATCCCATCGACAGAACGAAGTTCCGTCAGCGACGCTGATTTCAAGCGGTCTATACTTCCAAACTCGTCAAGCAATGCGCTTTTCTTTTTCGGACCGAGTCCCGTAAAGTCATCTAGTATGCTTTCACGGATACGTTTACTTCTCAGGTCCGCATTGAAGGTATTGGCAAATCGGTGAGCCTCGTCTCTACATCGCTGCAGCAGTTGCAATCCCGCATGCCTAAGAGGTAGACGTAGGGGAGGGCGTTCATCCGGAAAGATTATCGTCTCATGCTTTTTCGCCAGTCCGATAAGTTCCGGCGGATCCAGGTCCTGCAGCAAAAACGATTTAATGGCCGCGCCCACTTGACCCATGCCACCGTCGATCACCACGAGATCAGGAAAGGGCTTCCCTTCCTTATGCAACCTTCGGTATCGCCGGCCCACGACTTCTTCCATGGATCGGAAGTCGTCGTTACCTTCGAAGCTCTTGATTTTAAAACGCCGGTAACCGGCCTTGTTCGGCTTGCCTCCTACAAACTGTACCATGGAAGCAACTACAAACGTCCCCGAAATGTGCGAAATATCGAAGCACTCGATCACCTGAGGAGGGGAGGGCATCGAAAGCTCCTTTTGCAATAGAGCCAAAGTCTCTTCTGCGCTTTCCCTCACTGGCAAGTCGCGCTCGAACTTGCGCGTCTTCTTCAAGGAAGCTTCCAGAGCGAATACGATATCCCGCAGCGCTGCGGCTTTTTCGTAATTTCGCTCAGCCGCCTCTTTCGCCATTTCGACCTTCAGCTCGTCAAGCCACTCTCGGGACTTCCCTTGCAAAAATTCACAGGCTTCCTCCACACGTTGCTGGTACTCCGCTACTGTAACCAGATTTTCATGACCGTAGATTTCAGAACGTACATCGTCGTAGAGACGAAACCTCGAATCGTCTTCCCGCTTCGGATTCGCATCGCCCAGTAGGATGCCGAAACGCCGGCGCATTTCCGTTAAGGTCTTTCGGATATGATTCGCATGAACGAAGGGGCCAAAGTACCGAGCGCCATCTTCCTTCTTGAAGCGGGCAAGGGCGAAACGAGGCAGCTCTCGCGTCACGTCTACGCGAACGAGCAAAAATCGTTTATCGTCTACAAAGTCCGTATTGTACTTCGGCTTCCATTTCTTGATCAGCTTGCCTTCCAACAGGAGCGCCTCGGGTTCCGACCGGACCTCGATGTATTCAAAATCTCGAATCATCTGCACCAAGGCTCGAATCTTAGGCTGGTGGGTAAACTTCTTCGACGCCTGGAAATAGGAGGAAACCCGCTTTTTCAGATTCTTCGCCTTACCGACGTAGATGACCGAACCCAGCCTGTCCTTCATCAGGTAGACTCCGGACTTATCCGGCAGGCGACGCACCTTCTCTTTTAGGTCACTGGACTCTGTTTCTGCCATTTTTCTTTAATCTAGGGGCAATTCGAATATAGCCAAGATCCCAATCCTATTCGCTTCTCAATCGTTCAAGCAAAGATGCCACGCAAACCAAAGATCATCCTCATGACTCTCGGCGAAGAGCTGCTCCTCGGACTCACGCCCAACGGCCACCTCACTTTCATTGGCGACCAGCTCCGCCAAGTCGGAACTCCTATGCACTCGAACATCACCATTTCCGACTCTGCGGAAGATATCGAGTCGTATTTCGTGGAATACTGGGAGCGGGCAGATGTTCTCATAACAACGGGTGGTCTAGGTCCCACAGTGGACGATCGAACCAAGGAAGTGATTGGGGCCTGTCTCGGTGAAAAACTCGTATACGATCCGACGGTGATGCAAGCCATCGAAGATCGCTTCAAAGCTCTGGGACTGCAGCTTAACGAAAACAACCGCAAGCAAGCTTTCCATTTCGAAAACGCGGAGGTGCTGCACAATCCGAACGGAACCGCCCCCGGTCTATGGCTCGAGAAGAACGGCAAGATCCTGGCAATGCTGCCCGGCCCACCCCATGAACTTCAGCCAATGTTCAAAGACCAGGTGCTACCCCGCCTGCAGGTAAAAGGGCTCGTTCAAGAGAGCGAGAATTATATCCAGATTCGCACTACAGGAATCGGAGAATCAAATCTCGAAACCATGCTGCAGCCCATCGCCGAACGCGAAGAGGGCCTAGAACTCGCCTACTGCGCCCACCCGGGTATGGTAGATTTTCGCATGAGTTTTCCCAACCTCATCAATCCCTACGATCGACTGACGGAACTCGCTGAGGAGTGTAAGGAAATGCTTGGCGAAAATTTCCTCACGATCGGAAACGACTCACTGGTGGAAATAGTATCCAAACTTCTGCGACGCAAGAAGAAGCGGCTTGCAACTGTAGAGAGTTGCACCGGCGGATACATCGCGAACGAGATCACAAACATTCCTGGCTCATCCGAATACTTTGTCGGTGGGCTCGCAACCTATAGCTCCGGCGCCAAGGAAGACCTCATCAGTGTTCCCATTGACTTGATAAAGCAACACACTGCCGTGAGCGAGGAAGTCGCCATGGCGATGGCCACCGGTGTCGCGGAACGCTTGGAGTCCGACTACGCGATCAGCGTTACGGGTTACATTGGCCCCGGGGGAGGCACAGAAAAGGATCCCGTGGGAACCGTCTACATTGGCTTGCACTCGCCACTCGGCACCCATGCCCAACGCTTCAGCTTCCGCGGTCCGCGGCTTGCCCAAAAAAGCCGAGCCTTCAACGCGGCCATGGACATGCTCCGTAGGGAGCTTATCAAGTGAAGCTCGTTCTCTAACGCCTACTTTACCTTTCTGAAACCATCTCCCTTACTGGACAGCTGCATGAATCGCGTTACGGACAAACTAAATCGCCCTCTAAGAGACCTGAGAATCTCGGTCACCGATCAGTGCAATTTCCGCTGTTCCTACTGTATGCCCAAGGAGATCTTCGGCCCAGATTACGCATTTTTGCCCAAGCATGTCGTGCTCAGCAACGAGGAAATCGTATTTGCGGCCAAGAGCTTTGCGGCGCTCGGCGTGGAAAAGATCCGTCTCACCGGCGGCGAACCTTTGCTTCGCCCAGATCTCAGCGAGCTCATCGCCAGTCTGAAATCGGAAACCAGTATCGAGGACATATCGCTCACCACAAACGCATCCTTGCTGCCCCGCTACGCTTTAAAGCTGAAGGACGCCGGCCTGAAGCGGATCAACATAAGTCTCGATAGTTTGGATACGGAACGCTTTTCCCTCATGAGCGGAGGTCGTTCTTCTCCGCAAGCGGTTATCCGAGGAATCGATGCCGCGGAAAAAGCGGGCCTTCCGATCAAGATCAACATGGTCGCAAAACTGGGATTGAACGAGGTAGACATCCTTCCCATGATTTCCTACTTCCGGGATCGAAGGATCACGCTTCGCTTTATCGAGTTTATGGATGTAGGAGAGACCAACGCCTGGAAGATGGATCAGGTCGTTCCCGCAGAAGCGATTCTCGAAACTATCGCGCAACACTACGCATTCGAACCCGTCGCCCCCAGCTACCGGGGAGAAGTTTCTTCGCGTTACCGATTCACCGACATCGGTAGCGAATTCGGTATCATAACTTCCATTACAAATCCGTTTTGCGGCAATTGCAATCGGGCACGTATTTCAGCGGAAGGCAAACTCTACACGTGCCTGTTTTCCAGCGCTGGGACGGATCTCCGAAAGCATATCCGCTCAGGGATAAGCCAAGACGATTTTACAGAAATCGTATCCAAACTTTGGATAGGTCGGGACGACCAATATTCAGAAGACCGCAGCAAGGGAAAACCGCTCGACAACAAGCAGAAGATCGAGATGTCCTACATCGGAGGCTGAGCGCTCATCCGATAATATCGTTTTTCTCGATCAAGAGCTTTTCAAGGTACGGATTCGGAAAAACCAAAGGCAGCCCCGCCAAGTCCTGCGGGAATTGAAAGCTAGACAATACTTCGCCACCAAACGGACCGATTACTCCGCTTGCACGACTGTATCTAGGGCAACTCTCGCTAGGACGCTCGCTCCTTAGGCCATCGAGATGCCGAAGTAGTTGAGCAGCCAGACTTCCTTCCAAACGCGATAGCGACCTTCCCAAGTGATCCGGCCGTGTTCTTCTTGGTACTGCGGCTCGAAGAGGAAACCTTCCTTCAGGTTAATTTGCTCCAGCTCGCGCTGCTGCTGGTTGAGATCGTCAAGCGGGTCGATTTCGTAGCTGGCAAGATCCGTCTTCGCAGTTCGCTTCTGGTGCACCTTGAAGAGCTTGGATACGCCTCGCGTCCACGGCTTGCGAACGACCGACCACTTCTGCGGGTAAAAGCCACCGTAGGGCATGTAGAGATTGTCGGTGACGAAGCGCTCGCCTGCCTCGGTCTCGGAGGAAAAGGAGAAACAGAATCCGATGTCCCCGTTGTGCTGCGGGACGAAGAGGATTTGGAAGCGCGTCTTATTGTCTTCGCTTTGGAAGACCGTAGAGCGAATGTTGATGCCGTGGCCGACATCCGCGAGCAGGGCCTTGGAGCGAACGAAACCTTTGCTCTTCAGCCAGTCCTTTATCTCGATCAGCTTCTTCTGGGCCGGCCATTCTTCGCCTGTGGTATTTTCCGAAAAGCGGGGGAACAGGGAAATGGTACTCTTGCTCAAGGCACTGATCGCCAGCCAAGTATAGACGGTTTCCACCAGCAGCCAGCCAAGGAAGAAGATTGCCCCGATCACCCAAAAGGGGCGGTTGAACCATCCCGCGTCGAAAACGAGGAACGCCGCGCCAAACGACACCCCGAACCAACGAGCCCAACGATTCAAAACCGAAACTTTGAGAGACGTGACTCGGGTATTGATCACGCCAAGCAGAATCGAAAGTCCTACGCAGGTGTAGACGAAGATCTCGGCAATAGGGGATAGGCTTTGTTCCGGCATGGTAACGATGGAGTAGGGGCAGGTAGTAGAAGCTGGAAAAGCAAGGGGACAACCAAAAAAGGTTCCAGGGCTCGCTGCGAACGCGATCGCAACGGTTGCTTGCGCTCGCCAGCACGCTCGCTCCTACAAAAAAGCCCACCTGCGAGAGGTGAGCCTTTTCGTGAAATGGGTTGCGACGCGCTTAGGTCAAGCGGACCGGCATGATCACGCAGAGGAAGCTTTCGAGCGTCTTGAAGACACCGGGGCTGACCTCGTCCTTAAGCTCGAAGAAGAGCTCGTCCTTGGTGAGGGCCTTCAGCGGATCCATGAGGAACTGTGGGTTGAAGGCGACCTGCAGGTCTGGACCGCTGTAGTCGATGGCCAGCGACTCGTGGGACTCGCCGAAGTCAGGGCTAGAGGCTGAGAGCTCCATGAGGTTGTTGGAGATCTGGATCTTGACCTGGTTGGACTTGTCGGTGGTGACGAGGGCCGCGCGGTGGATCGACTGGAGGAAGAGCTCGCGCTCGACCTTGATGCGCTGGTGTGTCTCCTTGGGAATAACCTGTTGGTAATTCGGATAGTTGCCTTCCACAACCTTGGAAACGAGGTGGATGTCACCCACAAAACCGTTGGAGTCGTCCTTGGTGTGGATCTGGAAAGCGACGCGGCGGTCGTTGAAAGCGATCTTCAGGTTCTCGCCCTTGTCGAGCAGGCGGACCAGCTCGGAAACGGTCTTGGCTGGCAAGATGAGGCTGCCGGACATGCCTTCGCCGACTTCCATCTCGTGGTCGGTCTTGGCCAGACGACGGCCATCGGTGGCTACCAAGCTGAGGCGACCGGAGGCGCCTTCTTCCGGCTCGAGGAAATTGAAGAATACGCCGTTGAGCATGTAGCGAGTTTCGTCGCTGGACTGGGCGTAGGAGACGCTTTTGATCATGCCAGCGAGGGTGCTCTGCTCGATGGTGAAGGAGCGGTCGTCGCTGAATTCCGGCAGGGCTGGGAACTCGTCGCGGCTGATGCCCATGATCTTGAAGTTCGATCCTCCTGAGGCGATCTTGACCTGATTGTTAGGCGAAGCCTTCACGCTTACGTCGCTGTTAGGCAACTCCTTAACGATGGTGGCGAGGCGTTTGACGGGAAGCGTTACCGCACCTTCTTCTTCGACGGTCGCCTTGATGCGAGCACAGATGCCGAGGTCGAGGTTGGTGGTCGTGAGCGAGATCGTGTCGCCTTCAGCTTCGATGAGCACGTTGCTCAGGATCGGCATCGTCGCCTTGGATCCGACGACGTTGAGGACTTGCTGGAGGCCGTTGCTGAAATGGTCACGGTGGATTTTGAACTTCATTGGGGAGGAGTTAGCTAGTTTTTGGAGTTTCTGACAATTCCAATGGATAGTTAGTTAATTAAATAAATAAATCATTAGTATTCTTATAGGCTGTGAATATCAGCCATAAGCGAGTTAAACGCTTGAGAACTAAGGATTAAGAGGGAATTTGAAATGTTCAAGCCTAGTGGGGTAGATTGTTTCCAGAAAAGGACATGTTAAAAAAAAACGAATATCTCCAGCTTATTGGTCGGTTTTGCCCAAGTTGTTAGCAATGGATTTACATTTGTTTCGCGTCCTTCCGTGAGCCCTTCGGCTTGCGGGTTGAGATCCGTTTCAAACGTAAGAGATGCCGCCCGATTCCGTAGAAGAGGTAGCTGAAGAAGATGACCGCGAGGGCGTATTCGCGGGAGAAGTAGATGAGGCCGATGATCACCAGCACGGCCACGAAGGAGGTGAACTTGATCTGGGTGTTCCAGTCGATCTTCTTGAAGGACGGGTAGCGCACGTTACTGATCATGAGCACGGAGATGAGCAGCATGAGCACGGGCAGTCCGAGGGCGTAGTCGCGCAGGGCGTCGTGCTTGGTCATGACTAGCACGATGGTGGCGATCATGCCGGCCGCGGCGGGGACGGGAAGGCCGAGGAAATCGCCGTCGGCTTCCTCTAGCTTGCGGGACTTGACGGCGGGGTGGGTGATGACGTTGAAGCGGGCGAGCCGCACGCCGGCGCAGAGCAGGTATATAAAAGCGAGGAAGAAGCCGGCTTTGGTGAAGAATTCCTCGTTTTGCTCGGGATTGAGGATGAGGAAGAGCACCATGAGGGCGGGTGCCATGCCGAAGGTCACGATGTCGGCGATGGAGTCGAACTCCTTGCCGAAGAGGGATTCGCGTCCTCCGAGCCGGGCCACGCGTCCATCCAGGGAGTCGCAAAGCATGCCGCCGAGGATGAAGAGGACGGCTTGGCGAAAGAGGGCATTGGGGTCGCCGGTCTCGTCGCCGGCCATCATGCCGTAGCGCGCTTGGATGCAGTTTTTGATGGCAAGGAAGCCGAAGAAGAGATTACCCGCGGTGAATAGGTTTGGGAGCAGGTAGATCTTGGAGGCTTGGGAAGCGTCGAGTTTGACGATTTCCTTGGGTTCGAGTTCGGGCTCTTCGTCCAAAAGGTTTGGGATTAGTGTTTAAGAGTATCCAGATATTTCCAGAAGGAGGAGTGTTGCTCGGCGAGCTGCTCTTCGGTGATGGGCAACTTCGTGCGGTAAATGAAGTCGGTGAGCGTATTTTTGTGCAGGATACAGATCGTGTTCAGGGCCCCGCCCTCGCGCTGGAAGTAGATGCGATGGTCTCCGGAGCGGAGCCGGTAGGTGGTCTTGCCATTGCGCTTGAAGGAGCCGAGCGGCTCTTCCGGGTGGTTGAGCTTGTATTCGGTGAGGTTGCTGAGCGGATCGATCACGCTGAGTTGCTTCATGGTTGGAAGCTTTTCCAATTCCTTGAGAGCCTGATCGCTGAAAGTTACCTGAAACATGCTAGTAGTTTGCCGAAAGTTTTGCTTGTAGGATTCAGTATAAGGAAGGCGAAACGCAATGCTCAAACGTGGCCGACTGCGTCGGTTTACGCAATTGAATCAATGAGAAAACCGCGAGCTGTCAAAGCGGCTTGCTGAGTCTTCCTTTATAGCTGCGGGCGAGTTCGCGGTTCGCTTCCATGGCGCCTTCCGTGTTTTGGCTTCGGAGCAGGGGCGCTTCCACGCCGAGTTTGTTGAGCTCGTCGAGGATTTCCATCTGCAGCAAGTTGATAAGCAAGGCGCCTGCCATGGTGGAGGTGGGACCCGCGAACTTCCCCTTTTCGTGCAGTTCCACGATCGCGTCGCCGAAGCTGCCGCAATTGTCGAAAACGTAATCGGCGATTTCGTGCAGCATCTTGCCGCCGGAATGGGTGGTCTTCACTTTTTGGGCCATGCCGACCGAAGTGAGGGCGATCACCTTCAAGCCTTTTTCCTTGGCGTATTCGGCGACCTCGATGGGAGAGCAGTTCTTTCCCGAGTTGGAGATCACGATGATGAACTCGCCTTCCTTGAGGCCATGGTTGCGATCGTAGCGGGCCGCCAGCTCGCGGCCGTAGCCTTCGAGGTTTTCGATGAAGCCGCCGGTCATGTCCAGGATCGCGCTCACGCAAACCAGCCCGCCGGCCCGGCCTACCATTTCGCGGCCGATGATTTCCGAGTGCCCACTGCCGAAGGTGTGTATGACCCCGCCGTCCGCGATCGACTTTGCGATCAATGGGGCGAGGCGTTCGATCTCAGCTTGGTTTTGCAGGTAGACTCGCTCGAGTAGGACCTGCGTGGTCTTAAAATAGTTCTCCTTGAGCATGAATGAAATTTATCTGTGCCGCACAATGTTGCTAAACGGCAAAGAAACAAGGGCATTTGCGGTAGACCCGTTTTCGATTAGTTGTTCCTAATACTACCAACATCAGAACCGCCAACACCTATTGATCCAATTATGACAGACGTATTAACTCAAAACCAACTCGAGCAGCTAAAGAAGTTTACCGTCGTGGTAGCCGATACCGGAGACTTCCAAACCATGAAGGAGTTCGAGCCGCGCGACGCGACTACGAATCCGACCCTCATCCTCAAGGCTGCGGAAAAGCCGGAGTACGCGGAACTCGTAGACAAGGCGATCGCTGCCAAGAAGGATTCCGGGCTTTCTGGAAACGCTCTCGTAGAAACCATCATCGATGAATTGCTCGTTCTTTTTGGTATTGAGATTTTGGATATCGTGCCAGGTCGCGTTTCTACTGAAGTGGACGCTCGCCTTTCTTTCGACACCGCTGGCACCATTGCCAAGGCCAAGGATATCATCGCCCTCTACGAAGCCAAAGGTATTTCCCGCGATCGCATCTTGATAAAGATCGCCTCGACTTGGGAAGGCATCAATGCCGCCGCAGAACTTGAGAAAGAAGGTATCCACTGTAACCTTACACTTCTCTTCTCTTTGGCCCAAGCCGTACATTGCGCGGAGAGCGGTATCACTTTGATTTCCCCATTCGTCGGCCGTATCATGGACTAGTTCAAGGCCAAGGAAGGAAAGACCTACGAAGCTGCCGAAGATCCAGGCGTGCTCTCCGTCCAATCCATCTACGACTATTACAAGAAGTTTGGATACAAGACCGAGGTCATGGGCGCGAGCTTCCGCAACAAGGGCGAGATCCTCGAGCTCGCCGGCTGCGACCTTCTCACAATCTCTCCAAACCTCCTCGAAGAACTCGCAAGCTCCAACGAGCTAGTAGAAGAAAAGCTCAGCGGAGCCGCTTCCAAGGCGAAGGACATCGAGAAGATCGACATGGACGAGAACACCTTCCGCTGGATGTTCAACGAAGATGCGATGGCGGTTGAAAAAACCGCCGAAGGCATCCGCAACTTCGCCAAGGACATCGTCAAGCTCGAGCAAATGATCGAAGGCAAGCTGTAAGCTTTTCACCGAACCGAGTTTAGACTTTTCACAAAAGGCGTCCCAGTGGGGGCCGCGTTTTTTCTTGGGTAGGAGCGCGCTTGCTCGCGAGTGCAGCCGGGCTCTTCGGGATTTTAGAGTGACGGGACCTTGATTTCTAAGATTCTAGAGTTGGCAATAGTACTGGAAACTGTTGACACTGAGCATTAGGTATATACTCGAGTCTTTTACCCCGTCCCATCCCTTTACCCCTTTTTTGCGAATATTCGTATCCTTATCGCAGGTACGATAATTCTAACCTCTAGCCCATTCGAAAGATGAAAAGATACGTCTTTGCCGTTTTGATGATTCCTACTCTGCTTTGGGCAGGGCATGGAAAGGACAAGTTGCATGGTCCGCCCGGAAACCGGGATTCGAGCTCAAAACCAACCGATTCCGCGTTGGTAGCCGAACTGGTCGACGCGACGGAGGCTTTCTACGACGGCCGACCGAGATCTGGAAATGAAAAGGCCCGGTTGCACTCGGTGGCGGCGAAGCTCCGAAAGGACGCTCGTCTCGCTCGAAGCCAAGTGTTCGAGCTCGCGGCCCTTTCCGACCACATGGATAGGGAGGATCGCCTTGCCGCCAAGAGGTCGGATGGCTCGGCCATTCCTTCTTGGGACGAGCTCGAGAGCTCCTTGATCCAGGAGTTTCCTGATGTTCCTTTCGGGTACGAAGGCTTGATGAGCGCTGGGGAAAACGCCGGCGACCGGGGGCTTTCGGACAGCGTTGCCCAGGAGATTCTCTCTTACGATCTCGCTCCGGCTTGGGTAAAGGACCGAGCTCAGGCTCTCCTCGCTCGAAACGATCTTGTCGGTCTTTCGCTCGGCATTCTGCTCCGGGAGGTATGGCCAGAGGGTTCCTTGGCTGCTGCCGGGAAGCGCCCGGCCGTGTTGTACGTCTGGTCTATAGAGGACTTGGAGAGAATGGATCCGTTGATGGACTATCTTGAGTCTTTGCCTCCCGATACCTTGGCGTTGGGAGTTTGCCTCTCCGAGAACGAAGGTCAGGCCGCCGAGATGGCCAAGGCTTTAGGGCTTCGCGGCCTCCAGTTCTTCAGCCCCGAGGGAGCCGAGTCGGCTTGCGCCAAGCGAATCGTCGCAAATGGAACGCTTCTCGTGTATTCGGTTAACGAGTACGGATTGATTGATGAGGTTTCCTTTCTGAACTCTAAACAACGCAACAACAAGTAGTCGCTGTCATGAATATCCTATCGTTTAGGCATAGAACCTTGTTTGTATTCGTATTTGGAGTACTGGTTTCCTCCGTTGCATCCGCTGCGATCGACTTTACAGTGCCCGCAAGCGTTGACGATGGCGAAGGCTATTCTGTTGTCGCCGTGAGCCCTCCAACTGGGCCGGGTCCCTATCCGACCGTGAGGATTTACAAGAACGGAGTAAAGGTGGCCGAAGGGCAGACCGGGGTCGGCTATGGTACGAGCGATACTGGGCCAGCTACCGTGACTTGGCTGGCTACCAGTACCAACGCTCCGAGCGTGACGAAGACCACCACGGTTCTCGCCCCAGCCAATACGGCTCCCATAGGTTCTTTCGATAGCCTCACCGCTTCGGTGACCGAAGGGAAGACCATCTACGCGAACGGTTGGGCAGCTGACAACGAGATGGGTTCGCCAATAACTAGGGTGGACGTCTACTTGGACGGCGTTGACGTAGCTAACGCTACCTTGGGTGGCGTGCGCGCGGACGTAGCGAATGCCTACGGACGCAGTGACTATACAAATTCCGGGTGGAGCTGGTCGTTTAATACCAGCGGCCTTTCGCATACGACTCATAGCGTCGAGGTAAAGCTCGTCGACGCTCAAGGGTTGGTCACGACGAAAGGGCCAAAGACCTTTACTGTCTCTACCTCGAAGCCTGCGACTACTTTGTCGGCCGCCGATACGACTATCTACACGGGACAGAGCGCTCATTTGACATCCGTTACGACGGATCCTGGTTCGGAGCTCACGACCCATTACATGGACTATTTGGCGCCGGGGTCCTCGACTTGGGTTCTGTACTCGCCTAATTGGGCCTCCAGCGGAAATAGTTACTGGAGCGGTTCTCAATCCCCATCGCACACGATGAGTGTATATAAGACGTTGAACACTGCTGGTACTTGGCAGTTCCGCTCGCAAGGCCGTGACTCTGCGAACAGATACAGCAGCTACAAGTATGTTAATGTCACGGTCTCGACGACTCCGCCAGTCACTTCGATCAGCGTAGACGACAGCTCTGTCATCGAAGGCGATACCGTGACGATTACTGCGAGCGCCTCCGATGCGATGAGCGATCTAACTCAGGTCTATATCGACCAGAAGCAACCTGGAGGGAGTTGGGAGGTTTCCAAGTATTCCTGGTCGGGTTCCGCTCGAAGCTCTTGCAGCTTTCCAAAGAGCCTGCCGCTCAGCGTGCCAGGCACCTGGCAGTTCCGTGCTCGAGGACGGGATGCTCAAGGTGTTTATGGATCCTATTCCGCAACTAAAAGCGTTTCAGTTGCTTCGATCACGTCCACGTCAGATTATGACGGAGACGGGCTTCCTGATTGGTGGGAGAGATTGTTTTCGTACATGGGGCTCGACCCGAACGATGCCAACGATGCCGATGCGGATTTTGATGGAGACGAAGTATCCAACAAGGACGAATTCACTGACGCGTCCAACGACCCGTTGAATCATGATCCCGAAAGTTGGTTCGTCAGTCCTCCCTTTAACGGCACGATTCCCAGTGGAGCCTCCATTCTGATTGTTGAGCCAGATGGAACCACTCGTGGCGTGGAAATGCCCGAGTTGAAAGCTCAATAGTGAGGAGTAGTTCAGATAATGAAAAAAAACACTAAGCTACTTGTGGGCCTTTGCGTAATAGCGACCGTAGCGTTGCTAACACTCGTTTTTCATCCGCTCAAGGAACAGGACGCGCCGATCGTTGAGAACAAGAGTTTGACCGATTCGAAGATTAGAATCCTCGAAGACGCCAGTACCCCCGATGTTGGAGCTCTCCTCATTTCGGGATCAGCTGAAGTCGAAGAGACGACGATAGACCTGTCCCAGGAGCGAGCACCGGTTCTCGAATCCAGGCGCATGTATATGGCGCACGCCCCCTTGCGGGTGCCATCCGTCGCCGATCCCGATAGTATCGAGAACAAGCGAATCATGCAGATAATGATCGCGAAGGCGATTTCCTCCAACCGCGTCGCCTCTAGCGAAATCGGCATGAGCGCGAATCAAAGCGATAGCCAGTAGTTCGGATTCGCAACTCTCGATGCATACTAGAATCCAGACCTACCTCTTGTGCCAAACACGTACCATTCCCTGCCTCTGTAACCCTTCCATTCGATTGTCACTCCTCAATGAATAATACACGATCCATGTCCACCGATCTGTGCCCTCATTCCGGCCTTCGCAACGCTTCCGGTCCTTCCCGCTGGTTGCATTCGCTTTTGCTGCTCGTACTGTCGCTCGGCCTAACCGTTTCTGCCGCAGGCTGGACGACCCCTCCGCCAAATAGTTGCCTAATCGGTTCGACCATCACGGTCGGGGCCTCTGGGTATTGCAGCGAAGGAACATCATCCCCCACCTACATGGTCTTCTGGGCGAAGGATCCGGCAGGGTCGTGGACGATAATTGGGGTGACGGGCGGATCGCTCAATACGATACTGACTGGAAGCGTGGATCGTACGCTCTCAACGGCCGGGGACTGGTGGTTCCAAGTCACCAATGTAGCCAGCTTGAACGGCATTGTGTCAGGGGAGCCCCCGGTCGGAAAAAACCAGGCTGGACCAAGCAAGGTCGTGGTCGCTCCGCCTCCGCCCGGATCCGTCTACACGCCTCGGCCCATCCCGAACGTGCCGACTACAGCGGAAAAGGTTGTGGGCACGCTTGGCGGAGATGTCTCGATCAATAACCGTGGGGGCGCCGACTATGCTATTCCGCTGCAGGTCCCCCCCGGACGCGGAGGCATGCAACCGAACCTTTCCATAGCCTATAGCAGCCTCGGCGGAAATGGCCCGCTTGGCGTCGGCTTCTCTCTTTCCACCGGGTTTCCTCAGGCGATTAGCCGAGGCCGGAGCATTCTCGCGCGGGACGGGAAGGTTCAGGGGATCTCCTTCACAAGCGACGACAAGTTCTATTTGGACGGGAAGCGGTTGATTTGCATCGATGGTACTTATGGACGTAGCGGAAGCGTATATCGAACGGAGGTGGACTCTTTCGTCACCGTTGCGACAATGGGATCGGCATCGAATATCGAGACGTTCATCGTCACTGAAAAAAGTGGCCGAACGCTGACCTTCGGCAAGTATGCGGGAACGACCGATGGCTATGCTAAAGGCGGGGGCGAGACCGGCGTTGCCGCCTACTCGTATCTTCTGAAGCACGTAGAGGACACCGTCGGAAACGCGGTCGATTTCTTCTATTCCGATAATCCAGCGACGGGAGAATACAACCTTAAGCAGATCGACTATACAGGCGGACTCACCGATCCGACCAATTCGATCGTGTTGACCTACACCACAGATCGGCCAGACCAGCCCACCGCCTATATCGGGGGCCGTTCCTTCGCCAGTTCCGCGCGCTTGGCGCAGGTGACCGCTATTCCAGCGGATGGAACCAAAATCTCCGCTCAGTACACGTTCCATTACTCGAACACGGACTCTTTGGGAACTGAGACCGGGCGCTCGCGCCTGACCTCCGTCGATGCCGCTCTAGCCGCGCTGGCCGATCCGAACGATCCGGAATCGGGGGCGTTAAATAACCTTGAGCCTACAGTGATTAACTGGGAGTCCAAGCAACAGTTGATGGCGCCGCAGACCGCTTCATTCGCGATGCCCACGATGGAGTCGATCGGGATTACTTCGCCAACAACTTTGTCGCTGGACATGTTTCTTGTCCATGGAGACTACGATGGTGACGGCAAGCGGGACTACGCCTACTGGGATCCGGCTCAGGGAATTGTGGTCGTACGTTCGACCGGCACTGATTGGGCTTCGCCGCAGGTCTGGATGGGAGCTCAGTACCTGACGGCAAAATTCCCGAAACTCAGAACGGCCGCCTGGTCTTATTGGGGACATACGGGCGACCCAGGGGCGTACGACTCGCTGCTGCTCATCAGGGCAGGGGATGTTGACGGCGACGGGAAGACGGATCTGATAATCAATGATACGGAGTTTGAAACCCTGTGTGCCGTGCGATCGAACGGCGGCGGATTTCGCGGCCTGAACGCGGAAAGCGGCCCATCGATAATCGCGGATATCACGCCGCTGTTTTCCGACTCTGAGGACTCCCAGCTGCGGAGTAGGTTGGGCCTTGAAGCGAGGAGCCGAATCGGCGTGGCTGATTTCACCGGAGACGGGCGAGACGATGTGGTGGTTACGGCGGTCGACGGATTCCTGCATCTGTTTGAGGCGTCAGATGGCGGCTTTGTCTCGCATGGCGTCTCCTCCCCTCAGACCGGCGCGCCAGGCTATACTCATATTCCAGTCTATGATTGGAATAGGTTCTACGAGATGGCCGTTCCTTCGCCGAGCGTAAAAGTGATGCCGGCTGATGTTAATGGTGACGGTCGGATGGATTACGTGGCCCTCCTGGTAAAGCGAACATTTGGCTCGTGGAATTCCGAAACAACATACCACGTGGACCGATCCATGAAGGTATTGCTTTCGAAGCCTGACGGGACTTTTTCGGACCCTAAGTCAGGGCTATGGGGCATCATTCCGTATCCGTTCCCTGGCGAGAATATTAAGCGCGACGAAGTTGCGACAGGCGTGCTGCAGGGCGACTTCAATGGAGACGGTATCACGGACTACCTCACCCAGCAAAATTTTCCAACCTCCGGCCTCGATTGGTACGTCAACATTTCGACTGGGCGGGCGCCCGAGCTGGGGTACGGCAGCATATCGTATTCGCGGGTGATACCGAAGACGGTAACTCTGGAGAACAACGAGCAGGTCTTTCCCTATTTCAATGCCATACGCAAGAGCTTCTGGGACAATACCATGTATTCTGGCCACATGCTGTTCGATAACTATATAACGAATCGGGTTAAGGCGTTTTCGGCCGTCGAGGGCGGGAGCTGCTACAACACTTTCGCGACGGACGTGAATGGCGACGGCCTCTCGGATCTCGTCTGGTATGTGGATACCACGTCGGACGAGCAGCCTGCGACCGCAAGCGAAGGGTGGTGGGCCATGCTGTCGACGGGCAAGTTCAGTTCGGGCGACGAGAATACTCTCGGCTCTGGCTTCTCCGCTCCGGTGCGGGTGCCAGAGTCCCTGATCAGCGGATCGCCCGGGCACGCAATGGCCAGCGACAGCGGATTCACCTACACCAATTATTCGTTCGGGCCTGATATCGATGGAGACGGTCACCCGGATTTGATTGCTTCCAAAGGCGAGAGCGGACGCATTGATAGCACGGATACTCTTTCCCTAGCCCGCGGAGAGAACCATACCGCATCCAATCCCGTTCCCGCTCCCTTTCGCGACCTTGTCGAGTCGATCACCAATGGGCTCGGCCGCGCGACAAGTATCGCATACAAGGCCGCTAAGGACGACGCTGTCTACACGCCTGGCGCCACCGTCACGTACCCGATTCAAGATCTGCGCTCCTCCCGCCCCGTCGTCTCGGACGTCTACAAGGACGCCGGCGGCAACAACGGCGAAATGCAGCGCTACACTTACTCCTATTCCGGTGCCCGCACCGATCTCTCCGGTCGCGGAGACCTAGGCTTCCATAGCTTCGTCACCTACGACCACCAGACCGATCTCCTCAGCTATCAGTTCACTACTCAGTCCTTCCCCATGACTGGACTGATCAAGCGCGAGCATACCTACCGCGCGACCAACGTCCAGCGCGGTTCCAACGGGGAACTCGTCAGCTTCGGGCTTCTTCCGATCGCCGCGCAGGACAACGACGTCACCTTCGACGAGGTGACGGGCACCGCTTCCGGTTCTGGGGCGTACTACCGAGCGGGCACGTTCTACCCTTTCATGTCCCACTCCGAGAAGCTGTCCTGGGAGGACAACACGGCGAGCGCCTTCACGGCGGACGTCAAGGATCCTGAGGCGCTCTTTCAGGACTACAACAGCAAGTTCTCATCCAACAAGGCCCTCGCCCACAGCGACGTGAACACCTACGTCTGGTTCGATAGCCAATCCACGTCCGCGCCGTTTCCCTCGAAGCTGCCGGGGTCCTATGACGATGGCGACACCTATGCCCCTGGCGCCCAAGATCGGATCGCTAAAGGGTTCTCCGACTGGAATCAGGCGGCCTTGGCGATGACGCTTCCCGGCTCAATAACCTACGGCAACATTATGCGCACCCGGGTCGACTACGGGGACGGCTACGTCACCGACACGATATCGTCCTACGAGTCGCCAACCTCCTCCAACGGCAATCTCACGGGCCTGGTCGATTGGACCCGCACGCTTGCCAAGACCCCGAGCAACACCTCCGGTCAGGGCAGCCCCATCACCCGCTACGACTACACATCGAAAGGACAGGTGTATACAGAGACCGTCGACGCAGGCTCCACGCTCGTGGACGGCCACAACGCAAATCTCTCCACCAAAAAAACCTACTCCTACAACACGTACGGCCTGCTCCAGAAGACCGAAATCGAGGCGACCAGCGGATCCGGCGACTATTCGCTTCCCAAACGGACAGTGAGCGAGGTCACCGAATGGGATCCGACCAATACCTTCCCTCAGAAGACGCAGGACGCGTACGGACACTGGACCAAGGTTCTGTATGACGATTGGGGATGGGGGCGCCCGACAAGTACGACGAACCTCAACGACCAGACCCTCGGAACATCGACCGTCTACGACGCGCTTGGCCGTGCGACCAACATCGACGACAACCTCCTCGCTCACCACACCGACATTACGCTGACCAAGCTTTCAGCCAGCGAGGTGATTACCGTGAGCTCTCCCGACAGCGCGTCCAAGGGGCTCGATCTGCCTGCGGTCTACTCGGAGCTGACCGCTCCCGACAACGCTCCCAACGTCCTCACCTACTACGACCGCCTCGGTAGGGCCATTCGCGTCGTCAAGGACTGCTTCGGCGTCCAGGAGGCGGTCACAGACACGATCTACGATATCGACGGGCGGGTCGTCGCCGTTTCGAATCCCTATCCTGCCGGCGCCTCCTCGATCTACTGGACCCTGACCGAGTACGACGAGCTCGGCCGCGTCGATACCATCACTGCTCCCAACGGCACCGTCACCACCAACAATTACAAGGGCCGCGTTACCCAGGTGAGCGTGGACGCTCCACTTCTCAATGGCGTCAATCCGCCTGCCCAGATCACGACGACCCTCGTTAATGCCAAGGGAGATACCGTCAAGGTCTGGAACGCCGACAACCCGCCGACTTCGTTTACGACGAAGACGGCCAGCGGCAACTGCTCCCTCGAGTTCATTCACGACGGATACGGCCGCATGGTCGAGACCAAGGCCTGGCAAGGCGGCTCCGCCTACTTGTCCACGCACGTCGCCTACGACTGCCTCGGAAACCAGACGCAGCTCAACGATCCCGACAAGGGCACGTGGAACTACGTCTACGACGGCATCGGCCAGCTCAAGCGGCAGACCAACGCCAAGGGCGACGTCACCACCATGGGCTACGACTACATCGGCCGAAAGATCGATACTAAAGTCGATGACGGCGGCGATGGAGCGGTCGATCACGTTTCCCGCTGGCATTACTACGAGGATAGCTCCAAGACCGGCACCAACGCCGTTGTCGGAGCATCCGGGGCGTGGTACGGCGCCTTGCAGCGCAGCGAGATCGACAACGACGCCTCCTCCTTCGGTTCCGCCGACCACGCTACCTCGATCTCCTACAACGACAAGGGGCTCCCCCGCCTCAACCTCACCTACGTCGACGGCAAGTACTACTACACCTACACCGATTACGATTCCGAGTGGCGGCCCTATCGCAAGAACTACTTCTGGCGCCCCTCCGGGTTTGAGAACGACTACCTGACCCAGCCCCAGCTCTGGCAGAAGTTCGGCGTCCAGTACGAATACGACCCGGAAAGCTACGTCACCAAGGTCACCGACTCCCAAGGCCGCGAGTGGTGGGAGGCGCGCGCCGGCGACGGCTACGACATCTACGACGCCCCGGTTAACTATCGCAAGGGTTCTAGCGTCGACGGCGTCTGGACCACTCGGACCTACAATGCCGACGACCGCACTCTCGCCTCTATCAACACCGGCTCCGGTGTGGTGCAAAACTGGACCTACGCTTGGGACGGTTTAGGAAACCTCAAGAGTCGCAAAACCACCAAGCAAGGCGCATCCGGCGGCTCGCGCGAAGTCTTCGGCTACGACGCGCTCAACCGCCTCGTCAAGCACAACGAGACCGGATACACCTCCACCTCAGATGCCACCACCGTAGTCGCCAGCTACGCGGAAAACGGAAACATCCGCAAGAAGGTCGATGTCGACGGCAAGGTGGTTCACCAGACCGGCATCAGTTCAGGATCCCTCGGTAGTACGGGCAGCAATTGGCAGTACGACACCGCCAAGCCGCACGCGGTGTACAAGGCCGCAGGCTACACCATCACCTACGACGCCAACGGAAACATGACGACCCGCACAGGGTCAGAAACCTGGGGCTTCGACTGGACTGCCTTCGACAAGCCCAACCACATCGTTTCCGGCAGTTCGGCGAGCCTCTTCAAGTACAACGCGGAGAACCAGCGCGTCGTGCACCAGAAGTATGACAGCGTCGTAGCCGAACTGGGCGCAAAGCTCGACGTCGCAAAAGGTTGGTCGCTGAACGCGGATAGATC
>JBNKSG010000004.1:0-46631 GCA_050297195.1 Opitutaceae bacterium
GTCCTGCAGCGCGATTTCAATCGGTTCCGCGACCGGCGAGCCGGTGAGAGCGTTGGTGGCCCGGATTGTTGCCGTGCTGGGAAGCTCTGGTTTTGAGCTGGAAAGGGAAAGTTGGGCAATCGCTTTCCCATTGTCGGTTTCTTTCCAATTCAGCCAACGCAAGGCAAGGTTGGGCGTTTCCTCCTGCGCTTGTACGCTTACGCGGGTGAGTCGCATGGCGGCAGGCCAGTCGATTCGTTCGATCTCGCCGAGGGATGTTCCTTCCGCGAAATCCGAGATGACGTAGACTTGGCTGAAGCCGGCATCGGAGGAACGTTCTTTCAAGGCCTCGACTTCGGAGACGGCTTCGCTAATTGCCAGGTCCAGTTTGCCGGGCAGGTTCAAGGGCTTCCAGGAGGCGAGCTGCTGCAGGGCAAAACGTTTTCGCTGATCCGGCGAGTGGTCTGACCACTGCTCGTTGGAGACGATGGTTTCGATCGTGTCTGAAAATGCGAATACAGAGAGTTGGTCGTATGGGTTGAGGGATTCTATGAGCGCGGTCGCCTGCTCGAGGGCTTTCTGCGGGATATCGGATCGGTTCATGCTCGCGCTCTGGTCGATTGCGATCACGACGTCTTGGCGAATCGAGTCCGATTCCTGGTTTGGGGAGGCAGTGGGGATGAAGGGGCGGGCGAATGCGAAAGCGAGCAAGGCGATAATCGAGCAACGCACGAGCAGAAGCCAAGGGTTTTGGATACGGCGGCTTTTTTGCTGTTTTGGCTGGCTCGGTTCGAGGAGCTCGGTGGAGCTGAACACGACGCGATTGCGAGGGGCTTGTCGCATCAGGTGGAAAAGTATGGGGCCGGCAATAAGAGCGATTCCCACCAGGAAGAAAGGAGCTAGGAAACTCATGGCCGCGCTTTTTGAGCTCCTTTCAAATTGCGGACGAAATCGAGAAGGGCGAGGTCGAGCGCTTGGTCTGTAGTGACTGTTTGGTGACGTACACCAGCGGAGCGGAATACCTCGAGCAGCTTGAGCTGTCTCGCTTGGAATCGGTCCCGATAGCGGTTTCGCAGGGAGTCCGGATCGACGTACAGGGTTTCGCCAGATTCGATGTCCTCCCAGTAAGCCGGTTTTCCGTAATTGAGATCTATCTCTGCGGGATCGAGCACTTGCAGAGCCCGAACGTCGTGCCCCATGGCGGTAAGCTGTGACAGTGGCTGGCGCCAGTCTTCTGCGTCCGAGAGGAAGTCGGAGATCAAGACGATGAGGCCCCTTTTGCGGCAGAGTCTCGAAAGGGATTGGAGGGCTTTGGCGATGTTGGTGCTCACTCCTTGGGAGGGTTGTTCCAAGAGAGCAAAAACGCGTTTGAGGTGTCCCGGCCTCCAGCGGGCGGATAGGTAGTTGGCGATATCTTCGTCGAAGCGGGCGAGGCCAACGATGTCCCTTTGTTGAAGGAGAAAATAGGATAAGGTGGCCGCTAAGGTTTTGGCGTATTCAGATTTCGGGTATGAACGGGAAGCGAAGCTCATGGATTTGCTGGAATCCAAGGCAATCGTGCAGCGCAGGTTCGTTTCGTCCTCGTAGATCTTGAGGTATTCGCGGTCGGTGCGAGCAAGCGCTTTCCAGTCGAGGTAGCGGAGGTCGTCGCCGGGACTGTACTGGCGGTATTCCGAGAACTCTACCGAGAAGCCGTGGTAGGGGCTTCGGTGCAAGCCAGACCAAAGACCGTCGACCACGATGCGAGCGCGCAATTCCAAGTCGCTAATTGCGAGCAAGGCTTCTGGGTCGATGTTGGCGGTTGGTTGCGGCATGGGGGCTTGTTGGCGGTAGTCGGCGGGTCAGACGCTTTCGATGAGTTCTTCGATGATGTGCTCAACGGTTTTCGCTTCGGCCTCGGCGCGATAGTTGAGAAGGATGCGATGCCTGAAGACTGGCTTGGCTAGAGATTTGATCTCTTCTTTGCTCACGTAGGAACGGCCTTCCCAGAGGGCCAGAGCCTTGGCTGCGAGCACGAGGGCTTGTGCGGCTCGCGTGCCGGCGCCCCAGTTGACGTACTTGTTGATGAATTCGGGCGCGGTTTCGCTGTTTGGGCGGCTGGCGGCGGTCAGTTTTACGGCGTACTGTATTACATCGTCGGATACGGGAACTTCCCGCACCAGCCTTTGGATCGCAATGACTTCTTCGGCGGAGAAGACCGGCTCGATGACTTGGTTGGAGTTGATCGTCGTTCTCCGGACGACTTCGGTTTCGTCTTCTTCGGAGAGGTAGTCGATGAGTACGTTGAAGAGAAACCTGTCGAGCTGCGCTTCCGGTAGAGGGTAGGTGCCTTCCATTTCAACCGGGTTTTGGGTTGCGAGGACGAAGAAGGGTTCCTCGAGCACGTGGCGAGCGCCTGCGGCAGTGACCTGATGCTCCTGCATGGCTTCGAGGAGGGCGGATTGGGATTTTGGGGAGGAGCGGTTGATTTCGTCGGCGAGGACTACGTTTGCGAAGATGGGCCCCGGGTGGAAGACGAAGCGGGCTTCCGGTTTTTGGTAAATGGATACGCCGATGATATCGGAGGGGATGAGGTCCGAGGTGAATTGGATGCGATTGAACTTGCTGTGCAGGGCTCTTGAAAGGGCGTAGGCGAGGGTGGTTTTTCCGACGCCTGGGACGTCCTCGATGAGGATGTGTCCTCCGGCGATGAGGCAAGTGATGACGGAGTCGATTGCGGCGGGCTTTCCGTGGATGTGGGTGGTGAGGGATTCGCGGATGGCGGCGATACGTGGGTCGGACATGGGGAGAGGCTGACGGGAAAAGGCTTAAGGCTGAAGGTTTAAATGGGGGTTGGTTGCTAGGTGCCGGGTAACGGGTTCATGGTTTCGGGCTTGCGGGGATTTTCGGGGGCTGGCAGATTTTGCGGCCTTGTTTTCTGGAGCCCCCGCCGTAGGAAAACGACGCAGTCCCTCATGAGAATTTGCCTTTTTACAGATAGTTTCCTGCCTTACATATCTGGCGTCAGCTCAGCGGTTTACAACCAGGCTAACGAGCTGGCGCGGCGGGGTCACAGCGTGAGCATCTTTCACCCGCGGGCGAGCAAGGCGGACGCGTTCGAGACGATCCCTGGATTGGATTCGAGCGTGAGCGTTTACGGGCTGCCGTTTTCGGTGCCGACGTTTAACATCCCGAAGCTGCGCTGGTCGATGCCGCTGTTTCTCTACTCCTATCGTCGCTTGCGGCAGGATCCGCCGGACTTGGTGCATGTGCACACGGAGTTTGGCTGCGGGCTGGAGGGGATGTTGCTGGCGCGTTGGAAGAACGTGCCGATCGTGGGCACCTTCCATACGTTTTTCGCGGAGCCGGAATACCTGAGGCAATTTTACCTGCCGGCCTATGGTTGGACGCAGAAGCTGATGTGGAAGTACTCGGTCGGCTTTTTCAACCGCTGCAACCAGATCGTAAGCCCGTCGGAGTCGGTGCGGGACCACCTGGTATCGCGGGGGATGTGGCGTCCTACGACGGTGCTTTCCAATGGGATCGAGCGAATGACGATGCGTCCGAAGGAGGAGATCGCGGCATTTCGGGCGTCGATGGGGATCGAGGATTTCGCGTTTATCTACATTGGCCGGGTATCGCCGGAGAAGTCGCTGGAGGTGGCGTTGGAGGCGTTTGCCTTGGTGCTCGAGGCAAACCCGAAAACGAAGTTCGTTTTGATCGGCAATGGTCCTGGCGATGCGGCGGTAGACGCCAAGATCGCGGAGCTGGGGATCAAGGATGCGGTGATTCGCACGGGGCGTATCGAGCGAGATGTCTTGATGAGGGAGAACTATCCTTTGTTGGGGGACGTTTTCGTAACGGCCAGCAAGACGGAGAACCAGCCGGTGAGCATCTTGGAGGCCTTGGCTTTCGGGCTGCCTTTGGTCGGGCCGCGGGCGAAGGGGATACCGGAGCTGGTGGACGACGGGGTGAACGGGTTGATTTTCGAGCCGGACGACGTGAAGGGCATGGCGGAGCGGATGACGCGGCTGATGCTTGATCGGGAGCTGCACGTTGGCATGAAGCAGGCGTCATTGGACGCGGCGGCGACGCATGACCTGCAGCATGTCGGCGACCGCTTGGAATCAATCTATCGTTTGGCGATCGAAGAGAAGGAACGGGAGATCTGAGGGAGGCTGGGTTTTGGGTATAGGGTTTAGGGTATAAGGTGTTGGGGTCTGAGCGCTTTGCGGTTGTTTTTGGACGGTGGAGACTTAGGGTCGGGAAATGAAATCCCTGCCGCTTTTGTTGACCTCGCTTTGTCTGCTGCTGTGTTCTTGCCAGAGCGCCTACTATGGCGCCATGGAGAAGTTTGGCGTTCATAAGCGGGATATCTTGGTGGACCGGGTGGAAGATGCTCGCGAGGCGCAGGAAGAGGCCAAGGAGCAGTTCGAAAGCGCGTTCGAGGCGTTTTTGGCGGTTTCGGAAGTGGATGTGGGCGAGCTGAAGATGACCTACGATCGCCTGCAGGCGGAGTTCGATGACAGCGAGTCGAAGGCGAAGGCGGTGAAGAGTCGGATCGCGGCGATCGAGGACGTTTCGGAAGCGCTTTTCGAGGAATGGGAAGGGGAGCTCGACCAGTACACGAGCAAGGAGCTACGGGCGGTGAGCGAGGATCAACTGGAGTCGACGCGGAAACTGTCCAAAAACTTGATACAGGCGATGGATAGCGCGGCGGCCAAAATGGATCCGGTGCTCGACGCCTTTCGCGATCAGGTTCTTTTCTTGAAGCACAATTTGAATGCTCAGGCGATAGCGGCCTTGAACAAGACATCGCTCGCGTTGCGGGAAGAGGTCGAGGTCTTGATCCAGCAGATGGAAGCTTCGATCGACGAGGCGAACTCGTTCGTGGCGCAGATGCGCTCGTAGCGGCGCTTGATCTTGGAATGCGGACGGCGTGGAAGCCGTTCCTTTAGTATCCTTACTGTGGATACTCTTCGTTTATCTTGTCGAGCAAGGTTTGCTTGCTTTCGTCGAGGCTGGGGTGGTCGATCTGGTTGATTAGCTTGCGTGCGGCGGTGTGGTGACCGAGCTCGAAGCGGACGCGAGCGGTGTAGAGTCGCACTACTTGTTGCTCGTATTCCGAGCCGGCGGCTTTGTAGAGCTCTTGCCAGACGCCGAGCGCGGTTTCCCAATTTGGGTTATCGACGTCGAAGAAGGCTTGGGCGTAGCGCATCTTGTAGGAGATGTCCTCGGGGGCGCGGCGGGTGGCGGAGCGGAAGTGCTTGATGATTTGGTCGTCGATTTCCTCGGGGGCGAAGAGGCCGTCGGCGAGGAAGTACTTTCGGTAGGCGACGAGAAGGTTGCCCAGCTGGTAGTGGTAGAGGGGTTCGTCCGGAGCGAGGTCGCGGGCGAGCATGTAGAATCCGTAGGCTTCGGTGTACTTGCCTTCTTCGGCCATGTAGTTGCCGAGTTGGTTTTTCACGACGGGCTGCATGGGGTCGAGCTGGTCGGACTTGAGGAACATGGCGTTGGACTCGTCGCGGTTGCCGGTGCGATTGAGCATGAGGCCGAAGGAGGTGTAGGCAGGCGCGTAGTCGGGAGAATCGGCGATAAGCTTTTCGTAGCCGTCGATGATGGATTGAAGCTCGCGGCGCACTTGGTCGACGTCTTCTTCGGCGACGGCGGACTCGTAGCGGGCGTAGGCTTCCTGCTCGCGTTCGTTGAGTTGCTTGAGCAGGTAGACGGCGAGATTGGTTTGGGGAATGGGGTCGGCGTCCGTCTTTTTCGCGGAAAGGCTGTTGGGAGAAAGGGCGAGGAGGGCGCTGGCGATTAGGATGGCTGGTGTTTTCACGTGTTCTTTAGACCGTAGGGAAGGGGATTGTTGCGCGTCGATCAGATTGTTTTGCCAAGGGAGGCGTTGGGTCGCGGAATACGCAAGCGAACGTTGCTTTGGCGCGTTTGGGCTGTTGCAAGTCTTTCTTGCCTGACGTACTGGTGGGATGCTTCTTATTGTCTAAATTGTAATTGTAGCCTGTTATGGATCCGAAGAACGAAGTCATTGTTAAGAGTTCTGAATCTTTCCCTCTCGAGCCGGTCGGCGCGGGGGAGGGGACGAGCCGATCGGTTTTGATCGGGCCCGGTGACGCTCCCAACTTCGCGTTGCGAAAATTCTTGATGAAGCCGGGCGGCGGGATGCCGCGTCACACCAACACAGTGGAGCACGAGCAGTACATCCTTAAGGGAGGTGCCGAAGTGGGGATCGGCGATAAGGTTTACCAAGTGAAGGAGGGAGACGTCGTATTCATTCCGGAAGGCGTGCCGCATTGGTACAAGGCGGACGCTGAAGCCGGCTTCGAGTTCCTCTGCATGGTTCCCAACAAGGAAGATCGAATCGATATTTTGGAGGCCGGCTGCTAGGGAGTCACGATGAACGATTACCTGTGGATCGCGCTCGTTGCCGTTTTCGTGGCGTTCTTGCTGTTGAAGCGCCGTGGCCAGATTTCAGTCGAGGAGGCGAAGGCGTACTTTAAAAAGGGGGCGGAGCTTGTCGACGTGCGCAGCGTCCAGGAGTTCAAGGGCGGTTCGATCGAGGGGGCGGTTAACATTCCTCTGAACGGGGTGGTTCAGGGGGTGAGGAAAGCGTATCCAGATAAGGATACGGTTCTGCTCTGCCATTGCGCGAGCGGAGCGCGTTCGGCGGCGGCAGTGAGCCAACTCAAGGCGGCTGGATACAAGAACGCCTATAACCTTGGCGGTTACGGACGAGCGGCTAAGCTTGCCAGTTAGCCGCCTGATGCGCTTTCGCCGAGGGTAGAATCCTCTCTGAGGGGCGGGGCTCCGACTTGAGTCTTCCGGACTCCAGCGAGGGGTGTCTTGTTGAGAGGATCTTGGTAACTGGCGGGGGAACTGGTGGTTTGGAATCGGGTGTTTTTCCTCGCTGCTTGTAAAGAAAGCTTAAAGCGTCTGATCGTAGTTCATGCAGGGCTTGGGGTTCCGTTACCAATGTAGATCCCTTGTCTTTCCCAACGCATGAATACTCTATCATCCCATTCGAAAGTGATCCTCGGATTTTCGATTGTCATGGCCGCAGCTGGTGCCCTCGCGCTCGCAGCGGTTTACCTGATACTTGACCTTGGAACGCAGGCTGAAGCCTGGTTGGCGAATGGGGCTGAGGTCGATGTTGTGGGCGAAGCAGTGAAGGGGGCGATCTACCAGATTCTAGGAGTCGGTTTCGCGGGAACGGTGGTATCGCTTGGGGCGGTGATCTTTGTTCGGAGAATTTTCAGCACGACACTTCGTGAAATCGCTAACGGTTTGGAAAGCAGCTCGGAGTTGGTTCTGAACGATGCCGAGCACATTGCGAATTCGAGCCAGGGCCTAGCCGATGGTGCGAGTAAGCAAGCGGCTAGTTTGGAGGAGACCAGCAGCGCCTTGGAGGAGATGGCGAGCATGATCGAGGATAACACGGCGCATGCGAAGCAGGCCAACAATTTGACGGGAGAGGCACGGGTCGCTGCGGACCAGGGCGCTCAGGACATGAAGCTGATGAGCGAGGCGATGCTTGGCATCAAGGAAAGCAGCGACGAGGTTGCGGAGATCATCAAGACGATCGACGAGATCGCCTTTCAGACCAATATTTTGGCTCTAAACGCGGCCGTGGAAGCGGCCCGAGCAGGGGAGTCTGGAGCAGGTTTCGCGGTGGTCGCGGACGAGGTACGTTCGCTTGCGCAGCGAAGCGCCAAGGCGGCGAGCGAGACCACCAGCAAGATCGCGAACGCCATCGCCAAAACCGAGCAGGGCGTAGACCTCACCGAGCGGGTAATGAACCGCTTGAACGCGATTGTGGAAGTGAATCACGAAGTCGACCAGATCGCGGCCAAGGTCGCGGATGCCAGTGGCCAGCAATTCGAATGGATTGGTCAGTTGCGGAATTCGATTTTCGAAATCGATCACGTTACTCAGCAAAATGCAGCGGTCGCGGAAGAGACAGCCAGCTCGACACAAGGATTGCGGCACGAGGCCAATGCCGTTCGCAAGGTGGTCGCTGAGCTTCAGCTGCTGATTGGAGGTTATGCTCAGACTAGGGGTGGCTCCGTTTCGGCTCGAGCGCCGGGAACCGATCCCTTTTCACTGCCCCAGCTAGAGAGTGTTCGCAGCTCCGAGGAGGAGCTTTGGAGCTCGCCAGCGCGATAGTCGACCGGTAGGGCTTGCCTTGCGACAGAGCCCCTCTTTTGTCGGGGCCATGAACAACGAATCCTGCCTGCAATGGTTTTGCCGGGTCGCCTTCTGGGAGGGCGTTTCCACCGTCATCTTGTTTGGTATCGCGATGCCGCTGAAGTACTTCGCTGGCATGCCCGGCGCTGTGGCCTACGTCGGCTGGGCGCATGGGCTGCTCTTCATGCTGTACCTAGGCTTGCTGCTTCTCGCAGCGGTCAAGCTGCGCTGGGACCTCAAGCGAGTCGCGCTGTTCTTTGTCGCTTCGTTGGTTCCCTTCGCTCCCTTTTTCGTGGAGCGCTCGCTGCGCAAAGAAGTGGTAGCGGCCTAATTTGCTGCTAGCCGAGCGGGCCGGCCGCCGGGTAGGAAAGCCGGGCTGAAACCAGCGATTCGGAAAAGCGCTTCAAGCTATAAGAAAATGTAATTAATTACCTAAAGGTATGTTTTTCGTCGATAAGCGCTGATTTTTATATAGTGTGAGCCGTATAAATTAATCTAATGTCTAATCAACGAACGCTCCGCTTGGGGGCGTCGTTTCGCTTCAGGAGATAAATAGCAGTGGCTATCGTCGAAAAACAAGAACCCGAAACACAAAACGCCGACGCGTCTGGCTCCCATCCTTGGAGAGGATTTAAGCCGGGCGACTGGCAATCTGACATAGATGTACGCGGCTTCATCCAGGCCAACTACAAGCCTTACACGGAAGATTACTCTTTCCTCAGCGGCCCAACGGCTCGCACGGAAAAGCTTTGGGAGGATCTCAAGGTTTTGCTCGAAGAAGAGCGCAAGGCGGGCGGCGTGCTCGACGCTGACGACAAGGTTGTCGGCACGGTAGCGTCCCACGGAGCCGGCTACATAAACAAGGACCTCGAACAGGTTGTGGGTGTGCAGACGGACAAACCGCTCAAGCGCGCCTTGCTTCCCTACGGCGGCTACCGCATCGCCCAGAAGGCCTTGCAAGCCCACGGGCGGGAAATGGATCCCGACACGCTGGAAATTTTCCAAAAGCACCGCAAGACGCACAACGACGGCGTATTTGCCTGCTATACCGAAGACATCCGCAAGGCGCGCAGCGCGGGCATCGTGACCGGTCTTCCCGATGGTTACGGCCGGGGCCGCATCATCGGCGACTATCGCCGGGTAGCTCTCTACGGCGTTGATCGTCTGATCGCCGACAAGCTTTCTGTATTCAAAGAATCTGACAGCGAAGACTTCAACGAAGACTGGGTACGGGAACGCGAAGAGATCCAAGACCAGATTCAGGCTTTGAAGGATCTCAAGACCATGGCGGAGGCCTACGGCTTCGATATTTCCAAGCCTGCCCAAAACGCTCGGGAAGCGGTACAGTGGACTTACTTCGCCTACCTCGGCGCGGTGAAGGACCAAAACGGGGCGGCCATGTCTTTTGGCCGGACCGCGACCTTCTTCGACATCTACTTCGAGCGCGACTTTGAGGAAGGCATTCTCAACGAAGAGGAGGCTCAGGAAATCATCGACCACTTGGTCATGAAGATGCGGATCGTGCGTTTCATCCGCACCACCGACTACGATGCTCTTTTCTCCGGCGACCCAACTTGGGTGACCGAAAGCATCGGCGGCATGGGCGAAGACGGCCGCACGCTCGTTACCAAGAGCAGCTTCCGCGTCCTGCAAACCCTTTACAACCTCGGGCCAGCTCCCGAGCCGAATCTCACCGTACTTTGGTCAGAGAACCTGCCGCAAGGCTTCAAGGACTACTGTTCCAAGGTTTCTATCGAGACTAGCTCCATCCAGTACGAGAACGACGATCTGATGCGTTCGTATTGGGGAGACGACTACGGCATTGCCTGCTGTGTTTCCGCCATGCGGATCGGCAAGCAGATGCAGTTTTTCGGAGCTCGCGCAAACCTCGCCAAAGCCATTCTCTACTCGATCAACGGTGGCGTTGACGAAAAGAGCGGCAAGCAAGTAGCGCCGGCCAGCGAACCGTTCACTGGCGACTATCTCGAGTACGACGACCTCGTCGAGCGTTTCGACAAGATGATGGACTGGCTCGCCAAGACTTACGTCAAGGCGCTGAACATCATCCACTACATGCACGACAAGTACTCGCCGGAAAACATCATGATGGCCTTGCACGACCGCGTGGTTTTCCGGACCATGGCTTGCGGCATCGCGGGGCTCTCCGTGGCGGCTGACTCCTTCTCTGCTGTAAAGCATGCGAAGGTAAAAGTCATCCGCAACGAAGCGGGCATCGCGGTCGACTACGAAGTCATCGGCGACTATCCGAAGTACGGCAACAACGACGACGCGGTTGACTCGATCGCCAACCAGCTCGTCGAAGCCTTTATGGACAAGGTCCGGGCTCAGCCGACCTACCGCAACTCCGTTCCAACCCAGTCGGTCCTGACCATCACCTCCAATGTGGTGTACGGAAAAAAGACCGGTAACACTCCGGACGGCCGCAAGGCGGGCGAGCCTTTCGCTCCCGGCGCGAACCCGATGCACGGACGTGATACCAAGGGGGCGGTTGCTTCCATGGCATCGGTTGCCAAGCTTCCCTACGAGCATTCGCAGGACGGTATCTCCTACACTTTCTCCATCGTGCCAAAGGCGCTTGGAAAGACTGAAACGGATCGCGTGTCGAACCTGAGCAATCTGCTCGACGGTTACTTCGCGGAAATGGGTCACCACATCAACGTGAACGTTTTCGAGAAGGAAACGTTGCTCGATGCGATGGACCATCCCGAGAAGTACCCGCAGCTTACGATCCGCGTTTCGGGATACGCAGTGAACTTCATTAAACTCACTCGCGAGCAACAGCTCGACGTGATTAATCGGACGTTCCACGAACTTCTATGAGCTGCCCAGTAGGGCGTGAGGAGGACTGTCCCATGTCTTTTGCACTCGCAGAGCCGGAGGTTCAGCTGTCTACGGAGGAGATGCTCCAAACTCAGGGGCATATCCACTCCGTGGAGACATGCGGCACGGTCGATGGGCCAGGGCTTCGTTACGTGCTCTTTCTTCACGGTTGCCCGCTCCGTTGCCAATACTGCCACAACCCAGATGCCCAAGGAAAGCCTTCGGGGAAGCTGTCGACGGCAAGGGATGCGCTCGCGGACATCGTAAAGTACAAGAACTTCATCAAGCGCGGAGGGCTCACCATCAGCGGTGGCGAGCCCCTGATGCAGCCCGACTTCATTCACGCGATCTTTCGCGGAGCGAAGGAGGCAGGTCTGCACACGGCACTCGATACCTCAGGTTTCCTTGGACACAAGGCGACGGATGCTTTGCTGGAGAACGTGGATCTCGTCCTGCTCGACATTAAAAGTTACGATCCGGCGACGTACAAGACGGTGACTGGAGTGGATTTGAGTCCCACGCTCGCGTTTGCGGAGCGTCTGGATTCGCTCGGTATCGATGTTTGGATACGTTTCGTGCTCGTTCCCGGTCTCAATGACGCGGAGAGCAATATCGACGGGCTTGCCCGTTTTGTATCAAGCCTTGGCAATGTCGCTAAGGTAGAAATCCTCCCTTTTCACAAGATGGGGGAGAGCAAGTACAAGCAGCTGAACATGCCGTACAAGCTAGCGGAAACGAAGGAACCCACTGCCGACGAGGTGGAGCGGGCTCGGTCGATTTTCGCCCGCCACGGAGTGACAGCCATTTAGAGAGATAGTCGCGTTCGGAGAACTCGCCTCACCTTTTGAGAGATGAAAAAGATAAAAAATCGTTGGCTGATCGCTGCTTCGGCGGTTGGTGTTCACGTTTCGATTGGAGCCGTTTACGCATATAGCGTATTCAAGAAACCATTGCTCGCAGAGCTCGGCTGGGAGCCGACGCAGACAGCCTGGGCCTTTAGTATCGCGATTCTGTTTTTAGGTCTGTCCGCAGCGTTTCTTGGCCCAATGGTCGAGCGAATGGGACCACGCAAGAGCGGCATGCTCTCGGCTGTTTTCTACAGCTCTGGTCTGATCGTTGCAGGCCTGGGCGTTTCCATGAACCAGCTCTATGTATTCTATCTTGGATACGGCGCGATTGCTGGTGTTGGGTTAGGCGTAGGCTATATTTGCCCGGTCTCGACCCTCGTGAAGTGGTTTCCTGACCGCCGTGGCTTGGCAACGGGCTTGGCGATCATGGGCTTTGGTTTCGGCGCGCTCCTCGCTAGTAGCTTGATCCAGTACCTGATCACTCACTTCGGGATTTCGACGACTTTCTACGTTCTCGGCTGCAGCTATTTCGTGGTCATGATGGCATCCGCCCAGTACCTCGCTCCTCCGCCGGAAGATTGGGAGCCAGAAGGCTTCAGCGAAGCGAAAGCGGCTGGCAAGGTTAAGAAGACCGAGGACTTGGCTCAGCTCAGTTCGATCGAAGCTTTGGGTACGATCCGCTTCTACTACCTGTGGATCATGTTGTTCATCAACATCACCTGTGGTATCGCAGTCATCTCGGTAGCGTCACCCATGTCCCAGGAAATTGCCGGTCTTACACCTGCGGCAGCCGCCACCATGGTTGGCTTGATGGGGCTCTTCAATGGCATCGGACGTATCTCATGGGCTTCTTTCTCGGATATCATCGGTCGCCCCATGACCTACACGGCGTTTTTCATGATTCAGATCGTGGCCTTCTTCGTCCTACCCAAGACTACGAGCTCCTTTTTGTTCCAAGCCGTGGTATTCCTCATCCTGACTTGTTACGGCGGCGGTTTCTCTTCGATTCCCGCTTATATCGGGGATGTCTTTGGCACGAAGCGACTTTCGGCCATTCATGGAAATATCTTAACGGCATGGGCTGCGGCCGGACTGGTCGGCCCGCTGATCGCCGCTCGGGTTCGCGAGACCACGGGCAGCTACGAGCAGACGCTGCAAATTTTCGCCGGTTTCTTCGTCTTCGCTCTGGTCTGTTCGGTGTTGATCCAAATCAATATCCGCAAGATCCGGGCGATGAAACTGAGCCAAGCATAAGATAGGTAGATTTGTTTTCTAGTTCCCCACCCGCCAAAGGCGGCTCGTTATAGGCGCGAGCCGCCTTCTCTTTTTTCGTGGCGCGGAGCTTTGGGGCGCGACCGCAGGGGCGTGATCCTGCAGTGTGGTCGCGGGCTGAAGCTCCGCGCTACGGTTTCTTCCTTGCCAAAGCAGGCATGATCCCCGATTGAGGCCGGATGCAGTTTGAAAACGTAACCGCACATGCAGAAGCTAACATCTACTTCGACGGAAAGGTCGTTTCGCACACGATCGTGACCGCGGAGGGCGAAAAGAAGACTCTCGGAGTTATCCTTGGTGGTAAGTTTCATTTCGACACCGTTGCAGCGGAGCGCATGGACATTCCAAGTGGCTCTTGCGTGGTGACGCTCGACGGCGAGACGGAATCCAAGACTTACGAGGCAGGGACTTACTTCGAGGTAGGCGCCAACTCTGGCTTCACGATCGAGGTGGCCGACACTTGCCAATACGTTTGCAGTTACCTTGCGTAGTTGAAACGTAACTACTTTAGCTTATCCGCTGCGGCCACCAGGCGACGACGGGTAGGCTTTTGCTATATAGAATGCTCGGATGCGGCTTCCCTATGGAGAACGTTTCGAGCATGCTGTTTTTATGGATCTCGCAGTGAGCCGTCATCAAGGGCCATTGGGGATGTTGGACCTCGGAACGGTAGAGGTGGCCCTTTTTGCTTTCAGCGTAGAAGCAGTAGCGCTCGGTGGCCCAAAGGTCGAAGCTGCCCTCGCTGGGCGTGTGCAGCTCGAGGGGGCCGTAGCTCGCGTCGAAGCTTCGATCGCTGCGTGTTGAGCGGTAGAGGGTTTGGCGGTTCCGCGTCTGTACGGACATGTCCGAAAGAAAGTAGGGCAGGTGGAAAAAGCGTCGGGCGATCCAAACGGGAAGCCGGTGGGGAACGTCGAGGCTGAAGAACCAGACCCCTGGCTTTCCGTCTTTGATGACGTAGGTTCGGATATTGATTTCTGGGAAGTCGCTGATCGATCGCGGCTTTGGGCAGCCGCGCGGAGCAACGCCGCGCATGCGGAAGGGGACGACTGCGATCCAGGCCTTTCCGTCGTAGGTATCGAGCTCGAGCGCGGAAGGGATGAGGCGTCGTAGCTCCTTCACGTGAATTTCCCAATGCAGGAAGAGCAGGTCGTGCCACTCCTGCTGGAGGGTCCAAGGCCGGTCGGGCATGGCCCACGGGCGGTGATCGATCTGGGAAAGTGCAGGGTGCTTCATCGTTTGTATCGGCTATGCAAACGATGGGGATACGGTTTGGGAAGCGAGGGGATTGCTTCCTTGTGGCTTAGTTCCAGAGGTTGTCGGAGTGCGCCGGCACGGGGGCTTGGGCTCGGCTCGCGACGTTCGCTTTGGGTTTTGTTGGCTGGGGCGCGGCGCTGGGTGATTGTGGCTTTTGTCCTGTGCCGTGTACGATTGCAGCGAGGTCGTCGATGAGGAGATGGAGTTGGCGGGCCTCTGAATTAAGCTCGTGAGCGGCTGCGGCCGATTCTTCGGCGTTGGCGGCGTTTTGCTGGGTTATTGAATCGATGTTGGTAATCGTTGTATTGATTTCCTTGATACCGGATTCTTGCTGATGGGAGGCGTTGTTGATCTCTAGGATAATTTCGTTGAGCTGGTTGCTCTGGGCGGCTGCTCCTTGGAAGGAGGTGGCGGTTTCGGATACGATTTTCGAGCCTTGTTCGATTTTGTGCACGGTGTCCTCGATGAGCTGACCGGTGTCTTGGGCTGCTTTTGCAGCGCGTTGGGCCAGGCCGCGCACTTCGTCGGCGACGACTGCGAATCCTGCTCCGGACTCGCCCGCTCTGGCGGCTTCCACAGCGGCGTTGAGGGCGAGGATGTTGGTTTGGAAGGCGATCTCGTCGATGGTCTTTATGATCTTCGAGGTCTCGAGGCTGGACTCCGTCATGGACTGCATGGATTGGGTGAGGTTGCCCATGGAGCTGTTTGCTTCAGCGATGATCTTGTGGGTGGAGTCCATTAGCGATTGGGCCCGGGCGCTGTGCTCGGCGTTGCGCTCGGTCATAGAGCTTGTTTCTTCGATCGCGCTGGAGGCTTTGACAAGGGATTCCGCCTGGGAGGTTGCTTCGTCTGCGAGCCGGCTGGAGCAATTCGATACTTGTTGGCTGGCGCTTGAAATACGTTCCGATCCGTTTTCCACTTTTTCGATTATGCTTTCGATGGGGCGGGAAATGCTGCGGGCGATGTAGATGAAAGCGAGTGTTCCGATAATGGTCACGATTCCGAGAATCCCGAATAGGTAGAAGAAGAGGGAGGAAAGCTGAGCTTCTACATCGTCGACGTAGATTCCGGATCCGATGATCCAGCCCCAGTCTTTCTGCAGATTTATATAGGATATTTTGGCGGCTGGGGCTTCTTTTCCGGGTTTGGGCCAGTAGTAGTCGACATACCCTGCGCCTTCGGCTCGAGCGACTTTTGCCATTTCTACGAAAAGGTGCTTGCCGTTTGGATCCGCGACCTCGGACAGGTCTTTCCCATTTAGCTGGGGCTTGATGGGGTGCATGATCATACGGGGTTCTAAGTCGTTTACCCAGAAATAGTTGGTCGAGTCGTAGTGTAGCGTAGCTAGGTGGTCCTTCGCTGCGGATTGGGCTTCTTCTCGGGTGAGTTTCCCTTTCTTTTCCAGGGCGATGTAACTGTCTACCAGACTCGATGCAACTTCGACGAGGTTGCGTGTCTTTTCCTTTTTCTCGGAGTAGAATTGGGATTTCAAGCGGGGGTATAGGGTCGCTGTCACGAGCGAGAAGGTGATCATGACACCGAGGCCAAGGAGGCTGATGCGGAGGCTAAGTCTGAGTCTGTTGAACATGTCTCAAGAGTCGGTGGTGGGAGGTGAATTCCCTCTTAATAGGGGTAGTTGCTGTTGGAAATTAATCGTCAGTAGTAGAGGGATGATCAGGTCGCGCTTGGGCTTTTATCCTTTTTTTAAACTGTCGAGAGTTGTTTGCGGAGATCGGGACGCAAAAAAGAGGCCGGAAGCATTTCGCTTCCGGCCTTTTGTGAAATGGGAGGTCTGGTCCTGCTTCTACTTTTGTTCGAAGAGGTGAACGTCGCGCTGCGGGAATGGGATGGTGATGTCTTCTTCGTCGAAGCGGATTTTTATCTGCTCGTTGAAGTGGAAGAAGAGGGGCCAGTAGTCTTCGACCTTTACCCAAGGGCGGAAGGCGAAGTTGACGGAGCTGTCGGCCATTTCGGCAACGCCTACGAAGGGGGCGGGTTCGGCGAGCACGCGTGGCTCGGCGGCGATGATTTCCTCGAGGACCTTCTTTACCTTGCGGATGTCGTCCCCGTAGCTCACGCCGGGAACGATATCCAGTCTGCGGATACCTTTCCTGGTGTAGTTCTCGATGACGCCGCTAGTGGCGACCGAGTTGGGGATGATTTGCGTGCGATGGTCGAGGGTGACGACCGTGGTGGTGAAGATGCCGATTTCTTCGACGACGCCTTCTGCTCCGCTAGCGACCACATAGTCTCCCACGCGGTAGGGCTTGAAGATGATGATAAGCACGCCGGCGGCGAAGTTGGAGAGGGAGCCTTGCAGGGCGAGGCCGACAGCGAGGCCGGCGGCACCGATGATGGCGACTAGGGAGGTCGTCTGAATTCCGATGCGGCTGAGGGCGGCGATGATGACGAAGGTCATCATGAGGGCGTGGGAAAGCCCGGTGGCGAAGCCGACGAGGGAGGGGTCGATCTTGCGGCGCTCCATGACGCCGCGGAGCCCTTTGGTGATGAGGTTCGCCGCGAAGCGTCCTACCACGAAGATGACGATGGCGGCGAGGATGCTGAGTCCGTACAGGGAGACGGTTTCGGTTATTCTCTCACCGATTGCGTTGAGGTCGATGCCGAGGAATTGGGAGGTGGTTTCGGTGACTTCCGAGGCCACGTTGGTGGTTGCTTCTTCTTGAGCCATGCTGAGGATCTGTAGTTGGGTTAAAAGGAAGGTGGAATGTATTGATCCGTAGAATGTTGCGGAATGTGTGTCTCGCAACTCCGTTTGTTAAAAAAGAGTAAGGAATGCGGTTGAGCGGGGCGCGGGAATGAAAAGCCCCCGTTTCGCGGGAGGCGAAAGGCGGGGGCTTGGGAGAGGAGTTGCTCCGAGGCTCTTGGGCTTAGAGTCCCTCGAACCAGTCTTGGAAGTAGTCTCCAACGTAAGGGAGCGGCTTGCGCGAGCCCTCGATAGATCCGATGAAGCCGATGATCCAGAAGACAAGCAAGGCGAGGCCGAGCAGCCATCCGATGAGGGGAATCCAAAAGAAGAAGGAGCCGACGAAGGCAGCGAGATGGATCCCGAGGGCTTGTCTGAGGTGGAAAGTCGTTTGCTCGGCTTTCGGGTTGTTGGTGACGAGGGCTATGATCCAGCCGACGATTGTGATATAGGCTACGATGCCGCGGGTCTTGGGATCCATGTGTGTGTTGGGTTGGATTTCACAGTGGAAAGGATTCTCCCAAGAGCAAAAGGCGTTTTCGAAACGGCTCAACTCTGAATTGGAGGTGGGAATCGTTAGAGCATTTTTCGGTTGGATCGACGCAGAGAATCGCATGACAACAGTCTTCGCTCGGCAAGCGAGCTACGCCCTGTCATGAGCACGCTCCCACAAAGACTTGTGTCTATGGGAAGTGCGACAGGTTAAAGGGAAAATGCTCTAGTCTTTCGATAGTCGATAAAACACAGGTCCTTGGGCTGACAGTGGCATTTGGTAGCGCACGTCTGAAGGAAGGTTCTTCATCTTAAAAAGAGGGGACCACTTGAGAAGGTCTTCGGATCTTTCGAGGTAGTAGGCTCCGGATTGGGTGTCTGGAAAATCAACTACAGGGCGATTCTCTTGGCTGCGGATCTGGAGGTCGGTGAGGACTTGGGGATTGGGGGTGCCGAGGTAAACTTCGGCGACGTTTGGGCCTCCTGGCTTGAGGGGGAGCGGAAACTGTCGCTGGGTGGCTCCATGCTGGATGGTGACTTGATAGTCGCCGTAGAAGCCGCGGGCGGAATAGGTCCCGTCGGAATTCGTCTTGCCTGAGAAGTCGTTCCACCAAGTTTCTTGGGTGAGCTCGCGCCAAGCGGCGGCGTTGGGCTTCTCGCGCCAGTCGGCGGTGTACATGGCGGCGCTGGGCAGCCAGTGGGCGCCTTCCCAAAAGCCCCAGCACTGCACTCCAATGGTCGCGGGGTGGCTGAATAGGATGGTGAGGAAGTCCCGGGTGTAGTCGGCTTGCATTTGCTCGTCGTCGGTTTTGACGTCGAATTCCGTGACGCGAATATCAAGGTTCGGGAAGGCGTCGTGGAAGCGGTTTAGGATACTGTAGACGAGCTCGATGCTGGTGGGGGAGGAGCTGAAGTGCCCTTGCATGCCGATGCCGGTGATGGGGGCGTCGTTGGAAACCAAATACGATATCGTGTCCTCGAAATGTTGCTGGTGGGCGGAGTCGCGTCCGCCGCCCGAGAGGATGCTGTAGTCGTTGAGGAAGAGTCCTTGCTGCGGGAGGTTTGCTCGAGCGTGCGCGAACCAGTCGAGCATGACTTCGTCGCCGAAAGCGTCCATGAGGTAGTGGTTGTCGAAGGGTTCGTTGATCACGTCCCACTCGTCGATGACCGGTTCGCTACGGCTGGCGACATCGTCTATGTGATCGAGCACAACCTGTTTGGCGGCAGGGTCGGCGCTTGCGGGGTCTCCTTCGGGTAGGTAGCCCTGCATGAGATTGGGGAGGTTGCGTTTGGAGGGCCAAACCATGACGTGGCCGCGGGTGTATATGTTCCGGTCCTGCAGCCATTGCATGGCGTCAAGGGTTTGCTGGGCATTAAAGGCGTTGCCCCACTCGCCCGCCCAAGGCGCCCATTTGAAGTCGTTTTCGGGACCGCTCTGGTTGAACAGGTCGAGGAACTTCTCTCGATAGAGCACGTCGTCCGGGGCGTCGCTGAATAGGCGGCCGGCCACGATGACGGAACCGAAGTGGTAGGCGTGTCGCACGAATTCCACGCTCACGTCGGCGTCGGGAATGGGAGTCCCGTCTGTATCCAGAACGTGGATCGAGAAATCTCCTTTGCGGTATTGCTCGATGCGTTGGGCGGCAGCTGCTCGCCAAGGGGCGTCGGGCTCGCGGCCTGCGTAGCTGGGGCGGGTGACGGGGAGGTCGTCGACGGTGAGCGTTTTGCGGTAGTTGAGGAATTCGATGCCTCCGATTTCCCAGATTTGCGTTTTGGAACCGGCGCCCGCTCCGATTTGCAGGGTGAGGGTATCGGTCGCTCGGGCTTCGTCGATCTCGAAGGGGAACATGTACTCCACCCAGTCTCTGCCAGCGGTAATTTCTCGCTCAAAGTACTTCGTGTAGTCGGGATCCCGTTCCTGGGAGAAGATGGTGGCGAAGCTTACCCCGGATTCGTCCTTCGATTCTATGGAGCGAAAGAAGACGCGTACGAAAAGGACGTCGCCTTGAGCTACGCTGGCGGTGCTTTTGATTTGCAGGGCCCCATTCCAAAATTGGCCGTCTGGGTTGCTGACGGTTACGCGCAGGGCTTGGTCGAAGTCGGCGTGGTCTGCGGAAACGATTTCCGAGCTGGCGACGGGGTTGTTGTTGATGCTGTTGCTGCCGGGCCAGAAGTAGCTGGTGATAGGGTTGCTGGAGATGATGCTTTGGCCGCCGTCGGGAAGAGGCGTTTTGGCCCGGCTTTCTGGGCTAGTCAGGAGGGCGATGCCAAGTAGGCACAGGGTTGAAATGAGAGATGCTTTCATCGTGTTGTTGGGGGAAGGGGGGATTATTTGACTTTAAGACGAATAAGCCATCTGCCTGATCGATGGAAGGCGAATCAGGCTGTTCTTGTGTGTGAACAAATTTGGACGGGCGGACGTCGTCCCGCTCCAGGGACCCTACGAATTTCATGAATAGTGCAGGCTAGGGGGCTATTTGCGGGTGACTGATGGTTTTCCTAGCCTTTCGCGATGTCGCTATTGTTTCGATGCGTTGGATCTTGGAACGAAAAGGAGGACGCAGGCGAGCCCGATCAGGCAGCCAATGGCGTAGGCGATTAGATCGAAGGGGTCGAATCCGGAACCGAGCACGAGCTTGCCGGGCAGGGTTTGGCGGACGCTGTCGATCCAAGGGCTGTGGTAGAGTTGGCCGAATTCGACGCAGGCAGCGGTGCTCGCGGCTAGGGTTAGGTGCAAGCGCCGCGAATGTGTGGGCAGGATGAAGGTCCACAACAGGTAGACGAGGGTCGCCCAGAGGGCGTCGCCGGGGTAGTTGCCAGCGATGGGGTAGCGTCTTGAGAGGAGCCCGAGGGCGATGGTAAGGGCGGCGAGGATCGCTAAACGGATCCGGGGGGAGTTGCGTGCGCCTTTTGATTTGTCCACGAAACCGAAAGTGGCGAAGCGAGGCGAAGGGGCAAGTTTTCCTTTGCCTCGCTGTAATCAGGATACGGATACGGATTCAGTAGACGGTTGGGTCCGGATTTGCCAGGACTCTGAGGAATTCGGTCGAGAGGTCGGGTTCGGCGTGATCGAGGGTCATGGCGAGCTGGGGAGGAGAGGGCGCTCGGCTCCAGGGCTTGCAGAGATAGATGGTGCCAGTGGGTTTGTCTTCGAAGTGGATCGCGTAGCGGATGGGCTCGAATGAGAGTCCGCACACGTGGGTGAACGAGAACTCAGGCTTCTTGTCTTCGTAGAAGATGCTGCCGTCCTGGTAGGCGTACGCGTAGTAGTAGGCATCGGATTCGGGGAGGATGGTGAAGCTGGTTTGCCGTTGTCCGGTGATGGTGTTCACTACCGTAAACTGGCGCTCTCGGATGAGGCGATCTGTCAGCAGGTCCAGTTCGAAACGCAGTTCGGAGGGCGTTTCCCAGTAAGGGACGATCTTCTTGTGGTGGTGAGTCAGGTAACGGATGAGGGAATCTGAAAATCCGTTTTCGTAGGCTGTGTTGATGGCGGGTAGGAGCGGGATCTCGAATTCTGCATTGGCGGCGAATTTGAGGATTGTACCGGATTTATGGATACCAAGTGGGGTGTCTTGGATGTGCTCGGCGTCGAGCTTGGCGGAGAGAAATCTCCGTTGGGTCTCATTTCCGAGAAAAATGAGCCCGAAGAGCAAAAAGCCCCAAACGATTGCTTTTAAGAACATAGTACTACAGATGTAGGATTTGGCGGGTTTTGCAAGGGCGCAGCGACGTTTTTTGGGGAATCGGTGGTAGGTGGCTTGTTTGGCCCGTGCCTGGGTGATGTATAAAGGGCCTGCATCCCCTTGCGGGAAGCGCTCTTTTTGCAATCGGGCTCGCAGTCGGAGAGCGGCTTCGATTGTTTGAGGCGGAATGAACCTTAGCGTCCTGAGATCTTTGCCGGCCAATGTCTGGATCCTCGCTGCGAGCCAGTCGCTGGCGATGAGCATGGTGCCGATGATGATTCTGGTTAGCAGCTTGCTGGCGACCGATATTGCTACGGACGAGTCGCTGGTGACCTTGCCGATCGCTCTGGTAGTGGTGGGGACCGCTTCGGCGACGATTCCCGTTGCCTTCACGATGAAGCGTTTGGGACGCAAGAAGGGTGGCTACGTGGGCTTCGGTTTCGGGTTCTTGGCCTGTGGCTTGGGCTTCCTGGCGGCTCGCGAGGCCTCCTTTGGCCTGCTGCTGGCTTCGTCCTACAGCATGGGAGTGGCGACTGCCTTTGGGCAGCAATTTCGATTCGCTGCCCTGGAAAGCGTGGAGGATCCGGCGAACTACGGCCCGGCGATATCCGCTTTCATGACCGGTGGGCTGGTGGCGGCTTACCTCGGACCGGAAATCGGCGCGACGGGAAGAGACCTTTTGCAGGTGCCGTATGGCTTTGCGGGTTCCTTTGCTTTGATGAGTGGGGTGCTTTGCGGGGGGATTGTATTGTTCTCCTTTTTCAAGGAACCGAAGAAGCAGATCGCGGCAGCGGTTTCGACCGATCGACCTCTCTTGAGCATTGTGAAGGCGCCGGCGTTTTTGATCGCTGCTGCCACTGCTGCTTTGAGCTACGCGGTGATGAGCTTCGTCATGACTGCTACGCCGATCACCATGCACGAGATCTGTGGCTTTAGCCTAGTGGATACGAAACGGGTAATCCAGGGGCACATCATTTCCATGTTTTTGCCGAGTCTGTTTTCCGGCTGGTTGATGAAACGGTTTGGTCCGGGAACGCTGATGCTGGCTGGGAGCTGCGCTTATGCGGTGGTCTTGCTGATTGGCTTGCAGGGGCAGGAACTGGTCCACTTTTGGGGCGCCTTGGTGCTATTGGGCGTGGGATGGAATTTTCTGTTCGCCAGCGGAACGGCCTTGCTGCCGCGGGCTTACGAAGGAAACGAGCGTTACAAGGCTCAAGCGGCGAACGACTTTTCGGTCTTTGGTTGCCAGGCGCTTGTGGCGCTTTCTGCGGGCTGGTTTCTCTACCGCTTTGGTTGGTCAGTTCTCTTGATGAGCTGCCTGCCGTTGGTGGTAATCGCTGTAATTGTATCTATTATACAAATACGAAGAGACTGAGTTGTTGCGAATGGCTATCGGGAAATTTCAAAAAGCTCGATTTCGAAGACCAAGACGGAATAGGGCGGAATATCGTTTTGCTTCGAGCTTCCGTAGCCTAGCTTGCTCGGGACGTAGAAGCGATATTTGTCCCCGACGTTCATGAGCTTGATGGCTTCCCTGCACCCAGCGATGAGTTTCCCGATTTTGGTGGAGATTGGTTTTTCTCGGTGTAAGGTATTTTCGAATACCGTTCCGTCGATGAGGCTACCTTTTAGGTGAACGCTCACGGTACTGCGCCAATTGGGGAACTCCGTTCCCGCTCCCTCCTGCAGCACTTCGTACTGAAGTCCCGATTTCGTCGTTACTATGCCCGGTTTCGCCGCGTTGGCCACGAGGAATTCTCTTTCGATCGCTCGTTTGCTTGGATTGCGGGCGAGGGCTGGGGATAGGGGCGCGAAAAGGAGCGCAGCGAGCGTAAAGACGAGACTGATGTTGCGAGACAGAGGGGACATGTGGAACAAGCCGATGACTTGTCCGATTGAAAGACCAGCACATTTTTCTTTCGAGATGGGGGTAGGGAATCCTCCTTGGCGTCGCTCCATCTAGGCAATGCGCCGCACTCGTCCGATCGAGACTGGACGGTGCGGGTACGGCGACGCGTCCTAGACCGATAGAACGGGTTTGATCGATCTGACTCTCTCGATTCCCAACTCGTCGAGCACGTCGTCGGCGCTGTAGTCGGACTTGCCGTTGAGGAATCGTGGCAGGTCGCGCATGGTGCCGGAGGTAACGAGCGGGTACTCGATGCCGCCGCTCTTCATGGCGAATGGATGCCCTGCTGTCGCCAAAAGTCCATTACAGAGGCAACGGCGTCCGACGCAGTCTGCTGGGTCGCCGCCTTTTCGCGCGTAGTCGCCTTCCGGCTCCGCAGCGCAACGCCAGCCGATGCTGCCGTCCTCCTTTTGGTAGGCGGTACGCAAGTAGCCGTGGTTGCAGGTCTGGCGTTCGCGTTCGCTGGCGTCGCGGCCGCCTTCGGTGCCGGTGAGGTTGAGAGTCTTGAAGGGGTAGCCAGTGGGCGAACCTCGGCCTTCGGTACGAGTTTGCAGGTCTTCGGCCAAGGCGTAGGCGATAGCTCTACGGCGTAGCGTGGGCTCCATTCCGGATTCCGAGCAGAAGGCGAACGCGGTGCCGACCTGGATGCCGTGGGCGCCGAGGGCTTCGGCTTCCTCGATGGAGTCGGGGGCGTCCTTGCCGCCAGCTAACCAGAAGGGGAGGCCCAGCTTGCGGATGCGTTCGAGGTCGACTTCGTCCTTGGGGCCGTAGACAGGGTCTTCGTTGCTTTCGACTTTCCAGCCGCGTGGGCCGGCATTGTGTCCGCCGGCGATGGGGCCTTCGACGATGAAGCCGTCCACGCCGCCAGAGCGGGCGAGCGACATGGCGAGAACGTGGGAGCTGATGATGGCGAGAAACGTTGGTCGTTGGAGGGTGGGAAGATCCGCTTCGACGATGGCAGGGTCGAAGGGGATTTCCACGTCGTCACCGTTTTCCACGTTGAGTCGCAGGGCGCAGGGTTCGTGTTGGCACAGCTGGTCCATTAGGCCGGGGATGTCGCGAGGGATGCCGGCTCCCATGAGGACGGTGTCGACTCCTGCGAGCAAGGCGCCGTAGAGGATGGGCAAGGTAGGGGCTTGGATTTTTTCCAGAAGGTTGATGCCGACGGGTCCGGACGCCTTGTGCTTGGCGAGCCAGACTTCGCAGAAGGAGGCGAAGGTCGCTAGCTCGAGAAGCGCCTTGGGAGGGCTTACGCTGAAAAGGGGGACTAGCTTATAGGCGCCGGGGCGTTCGAGTCCGTCCGGTTTGAACCAGCGTTGGAGGACACGGGCGGCGAGCCCTTGGTCGGGGAATTTCTCCGCGGCTTGCCGGATGCTGCCGTCCTTGTCGCCTTCCTGCAGGCGGCAAGCGACGACGCGATCGATCGCGGTTCCGGATACGACTCCGAGTTGGCCGCGGCTTGCGACGACCCGAGCGAGCTTCCAGCTGGAAATTGCGATGCCCATCCCGCCCTGTATGAGCTTGGGCAGTGTCGTGGTAGACAGATCTGTGACCATAAGGAACAGTCTGTACTGGTGGGCTTGCTTATACAGTGAATAAAATACAGAACTGTAAGTATTAGGAGATCGAATGGGAGTTAGCGCGTGGCGCGCTTTCTTTTTGGGGTACGTTTTTTTTGGGGGGGAGGCGGGCGTGGGGCGGTCTTCCCTCGTGTTTAAACGGCGGTCAACCGAGAAGAGCTCTGGTGGAGCTCTTCTCGGTATTTTTTTCGATTTGGCGCTGAAGGGAGACCTTAAGCTTCGAACTTGAAGCTGATCGCGATGCGGGCCTTTACGTTTTTGCCAGCTACTTGAGCGGGTTTGAACGACCATCTGCGTATGGCTTCGATCGCTGCTTCTTCGAGCTCTTCGTGAGTGGACTTGGATACAGCGGCGTGGCTGACTTTGCCAGTTTCGTCCAAGATGACTTGGAGACTGACGAGTCCTTTGAATCCGGGAGCATTGAGCTGTGGAGGCGTCACTGCGGTACGGCTACGTACGACAGCTGGCTTTTGGTCCCATACTGAATAGACGCCGGTCAAGTCAGGGTTCGCTTCCATCCAACTCTGGACAGTGGAAGCGCTCTCTGAATCGAGATTGGCGATCGAAGCGGTGGCGAATCCGCCATCGCTGGTTTTTATCGTGACTTCCTTCTCGTTCGCGTAGTCGATGGTTCCTTCGTAGACGGTGCCGTCTGTTGACACTAAGGTTTCGGCGACTAGCTGAGTGAGAGAAGTCAGGCTGAAGAGAATAGCCGCGAACGCGACTCTTCTTAGCTGAGTTCCCATAGTAGACATCTTTTTGAGTTTTGGCCGCTGCGGAAGTCGCAACGACGCGGCTTAGATCGGTGTCTGCTTGAGCTACTTTATAACAAAACTAGGGTTTCTGCAGAATAACTGGGGGCTACGTATGTGTATCCAAATAACAAGTATGAGCGTAATCATCGACTCTGGACACGCTTGATGAATGCAATGCTCAGGCCCTTTAACCGGGGCCTACTGACTGGCGTCGATTCGGTATTGGCGCTCTTGGCGCGAACGGTAGGAGTTTTTGGGGCCTCCAAATAATGAATAGGTTGCTGGCTTGCGGCGTCTCAGGGGGTGTCCGATAGTTCTAGGTCATCCTCTTTTCCTCTAGGACGGCGACAAACCCTTCTTAGGCTTCATCAGTCAGTTCGTTATGAAATCCAGAATCCTCCTTTTTCTTGAACGTTTCGCTTCCCCTTTGATCCTGCTCTCGGGACTCCTTCTGCTTTCCGGTTGCGAAACGGGGGAATCGGCATTTCGACGGGGGGATTTCGCGGAAGCGGCTCGGGTGTCGGCGGATCGCTTGGCCCGCAAGCCGGAGAACGAGAAGGCGGCTGCCATTTTCTTGAGCGCGTATCCGCAGGCGCGGGCGGAGTGGCTGGGGCGGGCTCGCCAGGCGCTTGAAAACACGAGTGATCCTTTTCGCTGGGAGCGAGCGCTTTCGGCCTACGAGGTTTTGCAAGGGCTGTCGTCTCGGGCGGCTCTGACGCCGTTTGCGAAGCGCACTGAGATCGAGGTCGTATACTATCACACGGAAATCGAGCAAGCTCGAGCGAACGCTGCGAATGGGCGTATCCAGTATGCGGATGCGCTGATGGAAGAGGAGAATCTCTACAAGGCGAGGGAAGCCTACGATCATTATTTGGCGGCGATGCGATTTGCGGGGCAACGCGATGATATTTCGCAAATGGCGGAGGCGGCGCGTCGAGCTGGCACCTTGGTGGTCGGCGTCGATCCGGTTCAAGCCCGTGGGCACAGCCTCAATCCGGCAAGCATGATGATGGCTTTGATGAAGGAGCTGGAGTCGCATCCCCCGCACGGCTTCGTGGCTTTCGTTCCCAGCGGGGAGCTCGGCGAGATGGAGGCGCATCAGTTTTTGGAGTTGAGCATCGGAGAGGTCGCGGTGGAGCGGCACGAGGCGGAGGTTGGCCAAAAGGCTTACAAGCGTGAATTGATTCCGCCGGTGCCGGCTGAAGAGCCTTTCGAGGTGGAGGCCACGGTCTTCAAGCGCGAGAAGCGCTTCGAGTTGTCCTGTCCTGCCCGAGCGCGCGTTTTCGAGGGGGCGGGTTGGGAGCCGGTTCTCGACCGCGAGCTACCGGGGCGGAGTTCCTGGTCGGTTCAGTGGGAGGTGTTGAAGGGAGATCCTCGAGCGCTGAATGGGCGGGAGCTGCAGCTTAGCGAACCGCCAGACCCGGAGCATGCGAAGCTAATGCAGCAGCTTGCTGAAGCCCTAGCGGCCCAGGCTCGTGATGTATTGGCAAGCTACTACTGAAACGTGGCGCATGTTCCTGCCAATTTGGGGAGCATGAAAGCTATGCCCGATAATCTTTAAAAGCAGTCTTTTCCTCGCTGCCATTTGGCCGCCTTGTTCTTCTAAAAATGGGTTCCTGCCAGCAAGGAGCTGATTTGAAGGCACGCCTAGCAGTCTTCGGTTTCGCGGGAATCTAAGGTTCCGCTGTAGTTGTGTATAATGGAAGGTAATGAAGCCCAGTAGGGAGGCTTATTATTAGAGGCTTAGAGTCAAGACTACGGTTGGCGGTGACGATAAAAGCTTAGGGCCGTTCTGTGTTTTACTTAGAATGCTCTGAAACTGTTTTTTGAATCATGGCGAATGTACTCTTAGTGGACCCCGATGAGGTGGCGCGTATGGCCATGGGCGGAATCGTCGCGCGCGGTGGAAACCGTTTTGCAGCAGTAGATTCCGTGGTGGAGGCATGGAAGTTCATTCGCCGAAACGTAAAGGTGGATATTGTCTTTATGGAGCTTAAGCTCAAGGGAGAGAACGGTTTGGAACTGGTTCAGAACCTCAAGGCGGATTGCTTGCTTCGGACGATACCGCTGGTCGTCTACACGGCTCACCCGGATAGGGAGAGCGTTAAGAAGGTTCTGGAGCTGAGGGTGCAGAATTTTTTGGTGAAGCCCTACCGCGAGGAGATCGTGTTCGCGGAGATTTCGAAGGCCCGATCCGAGCCTTGGCTGGATCGGATCTTCGAAGCGGGAAATCCCGAATGGGAGCCCGAGCGCTTGAACGCGATGCTCGAGAAGTTGGGCAGCGCCTTGATGGAAGGGCACAAGTCGCTCGCCAAGCGCAAGGCGCAGGAAGGCGAACCGCAAAAGCCGATCGTCGATTGGCTGAAGCGCCTTTCCGGGGTTGCCGACAAGGCTGGCGCGGAAGGGGTGGTTTATTGCTTGGATGACCTCGCCTTGCGGGCGTCGGCGGGCAAGTGGCCTACGGGGGATGAGGACAACGACCCGCTCGGCCTCGCGTCCCGCTTGATCCAAGCCTACCTCGATCCGGATTCCGTGCCTGAGGATTTCTTGTCGGAGGCGGAGATGAAGTCCGAGGAGGAGGCCCGCGAGCGCTCGTATTGGGAAACGGCGGTTGCGGAGGAGCGCTGTCCGCTGGTTGGCATCGACCAGATCGAGCGCGAGTTCGACAAGGTGACCTCCTGTCCGATCGCCGAATCGATATCGGCCTCTTTCCAGATGGCGGCCACGGGGCATCCCACGTCGCTGGCGCCTTTGCTCGACTTGGTTCAAACGGACCCGAGTTTGACCGCTGAAATCTTGATCGCTGCGAATCGTCTCAAGAAGGACAAGGACGACAAGGCTTCGGCCATCGAGGAAACCCGCATGGCGGTAGGGCTGCTTGGAGAGAACCGCCTCGCGAGCATCGGCCTCAATTTCGAGAACGTGGCGGAACGCTACTTCGAAGCGGGCCCGCACCTGAATTGGCCCGCCTTTCGCATGTTTCAGCTCGCGACCGGCCGCCTCGCTGAATTTGTCTGCAACTACTTGGAGATGCCGAACCTGGCGCCGGTAGCGTACACGGCAGGCTTGATGCAAGACCTCGGCAAGATGTTGCTGACGCGTTTGCATCCGTTTGCCCTGCCGGTGATCAAGGATCACGCTGCCAACCACAACATGTCGTTGGCCGCGGCGGAACGACTTTTCCTCGATTGCACTTCGCATGACATTGCCTTGGCTTTCGCAGAGAAACACGGCTTGCCGTCGCGTTTTCTATCGGTGTTCCGTTGGATCAACGATCCGGAGGCTGCCACGGTCGATGAAGACTTGGTAGCGGCGGTGTCGCTTGCTCGCGACCTTTGCCGTCGCAATCACGTGGGTTGCAATGGCGACAACGTTTGCGGCGAACCGGAATCGCTTGCAGAGACGCCCGAGTGGAAGGTCTTGAGCAAGCGCGTTTACTTGAACTTCGACATGGGCAAGTTCGAGCGGCTGGCCCACGCGGAGTGTCTTGCCCTGAAGCGGGAATTGGCGGGTAAGCTGCCGAAGCGCGACGTGGCTTAGGGCACGGTTTGGATTGGACGTGGGGAAGGCTGCTTGCCACGGTTGCGGGATGAGAGTATGCCTGCTTTTTATTGCTGCGGTTTGTTGGGTCTCTGTTGCTGCTTCGTCGCCCTTGGAGCGTCGGGCGCTTTTTCTTTACGGAGAGCCGAGCCATGGCTGGAACGAGCACGAGTTTCCTGCTGGCTGCCACGTTTTGGCGGATGCTTTGAGCGCGAGCGGACGAGGAATCAAAACCGCGGTCTATAGCGGTTGGCCGCAGTGGGAGGGCGCTTTTGATGGGGTCGACGCGGTGGTGATCTACTGCGACGGAGGAGCGGGCCATATTGCGGAGGGGCACGTGGCGGAGCTGCGAGCGCTGTACGAAAAAGGGGTGGGCTTTGTCTTCTTGCATTACGCGTTGGAGCCGGCGTCGGAGGAGCTCGCGGCGTTTATGAGCGAGGCGATTGGGGGGTACTTCGATTTGGATTGGTCGGTCAATCCGGTTTGGGAGCTGAAGGATTCGCGGCTTGGCGGCGGCGAAGTCGAGCGCGGCGTTTTGCCTATCGAGATCAAGGACGAGTGGTACTACCACATGCGCTTTCGGGAAGACGGCGGTTTCGAGCCGGTGCTGTCTGGCTTGCCACCCTTGGACTCGTTGGGGGCGGATGGTCCGCGCTCGGGAAATGCCGCGGTGCGGGAGGCCTTGCAGGCGGGAGAGTTTCAGCATCTGGCTTGGCGGCGCGTGGGCGAGAAGGGGCAGCGCGGCTTTGGGTTTACGGGAGGGCATTTTCATCACAACTGGAACGACGACGCTTTTCGTAAGCTTGTGCTGAACGGGATCGCATGGACGGCAGGGCTTGAGTTGCCGGAATCGGGAATCGTATCCGATTTTCCGAACATCGTTACCTACAAGACGATTGACGAAGCGATCGCTCGGGATGTTTTGAGCGATGTGAGAGTTCAACTTTCCGTGGATCCCCATCTTTTGAATACACCGGGTCGAGGCAATATGACTCCGCTGCAGCAGGCGGTGATGCGCAAGAAGAGCGAGATTGCCCTGTATCTTTTGGAGCAGGGGGCGGATCCGAATGCCAAGACGGGCAGTGGTCAGACCACTGCTCATCTGGCAGTCACTCGGGGGCTGCCGGAGCTGTGCCGCGCCTTGGCGGAGGCGGGGGTGGACTTGGGCGCTCGCGACAAGCAGGGCTGGACGGCGTTGCATCTAGCGGCGGCGAAGAACCAGCCGGATACGGTACGGGTTTTGATCGAAGTCGGGGCGGATGTGAACGCCTTGAGCGATGCGGGAGGAACGCCGCTACACGAGGCGGCGGCGAGCGGTGGCCCGGACGTGGTGCGGCTCCTTCTAGAGGCAGGAGTGGATACCAGTGTGGTTTCGGCTCACGGAGTCACGGCTCTGGATTTGGCGAAGGAGTACCAGAACGCGGTTGCGGTGGAGTTGCTGCAGTGAGGGCACCCTAGCGTAGGGCTGCCGCTTCGGCATGCCGCGACTCCTCTGGTGCTGGCCCAGTCTTTCGAGGAATTTAGTCCAGCGTGTAGGTGCGGATTCGCTGGTAGTGCTCGACCTCGATGCTGGTTCGGTGGATGGCAATGATGCTTGCTCCGTCGATGCGGTCGCCAACGCTGAGGATTTTTCCGTTCACTTGGGCTTTAGCCCCAGTACTGCGCTGAAAAATGGCCCCCAGTTGTATGTCTGGAAAAGGTGGTGTTGGCGGTTCCAGCTGGACTGAAGGTGGTTGTCGAGGGCTGGCGATTGGCTGGGAGTTTGACTCGAGGATCTCTTCGAGAATGTCCTTTCGGGAATCGATCGGGGCTGGGCCTGCGGCTTTTGGCGAGTTGGTTTGGGCAGGGGCGTCCTTGATGGAACTGATGAAATAGATGCAGCAGAGGCAGCAGAGGATGCCGGCCGCGAAGGCGAGGGTGGCGCTTTGGCTGCGTTGAGGCGGGATCGGCGGATTCTGTTTCAGTTCTTGCTCTTCGATTCGCTTCGAGAGGGCCTGATACGCGGTGGTCGTAGTGGTGATTTGCGGGATCGGAGCGTCGTCCTCTTTGGGGGCGAGCTTAGGTTTGAGCTTGGGTTTTTGCTGGGAAGGGGGAGTGGCGCCGGTTGCTATCGCTTCCCAGTCGGCCCATTGCTCGGATTTTCCGATTTCGATGAGGAAGTTGCTGATGGGAGTGGCGTCGGCGTGCTTGGGGTTGCGCCGTTTGCGTACGATGGCGTTGGCCGCGTGGACTGCGGCGAGGGTGGTGAACTTTCCGTGGCAGCTATTGGCAGGTCGATGGTGGAGGGCGACGGCTTCGCAGAGTTCTGCGGGCAGTCCCCAACGCGAGAGCAGGTATCCGCCTACCTCCGCGTGGTCGCAGCCGAGGAGTTTGAACTCGGCTTGCCAGGAGGAGTGGGATTCTTCGCGAGCGAGGCGCTGGGCTTCGATGTAGGGTTCGGGCGCGACACCCAGCAGGACGAGCTTGCCGATATCGTGGAGCAGGCCGGCGGAATAGGCTTCCTCTGCGGCTTGGGGATCCTGGGTCTCGTGGAGGCTGATACGCCGGGAGGCTCCTGCCACGGAGATGCTGTGGTGCCAGATCTCTTTGATGAGGGAGAGGTGCTCGTGGCCTTTGCCGACTTGGGAGAAGATGTGGGCGGCGAGAACGATATTGCGGGTGTTCGACAGTCCGAGAATAGAGACGGCCTGAGAGATGTCGGAGACGTTTTGGCTGAATCCGTAGAAGGAGGAGTTGACGGTTTCGAGCAGCTTGGCGGATAGGGCAAGGTCGTTGGCGATGGCTTCGGCGACGTCCGCGAGGGCGCAATCCGGGGAATTGAGGGCGGTGACGATTTGGTGGTGGTGGGAGGGGAGGCTTTCGAAGTCGGAGCGGCTGGCCACGATCTCCTTGACCACGGGGTTGTCGAGCCAGGAGTCGACGGCGAGGCAGCGCTGGAACTCGAGGAGGAGTCGGTCGCTCGGGCAGGGGCGTGGCAGGTAGCGACAGCCGCCCTCGAATGCGGCGGCGAGCTGGGGGCGGTCCGCTTCCGTTGCCGCGATGAAGGCGTGGGCGAGCGGAGCGGCGTCGATGGCCTTTGAGAGCAGTTTAAGGCCTTGCCCACCGTTGACGCTGAGGGCGGAGACGATGATATCGGGAGCTATTTCGGAGGCTAGGGAGAGGGCTGACTCTGTGGAAGAAGCAAAGTGGACCGACCACGACGAGGCCTTGGCCGCCAAGGCCTTTTGGTAGGCCTCGATGGATTTCGGGTCTGGATCGATGATGAGAATATTTGCGCTCACAGCTACTGTTATCTCAGTTCTTATACGGAGGGCTGGTCCGGGGCTTAAGCTGGGGGCGCGAACTTAGGAAAATCCGGTATGGACAGGGGCATTGGATAGGGAAGAAACGGGGTTCATTGCAGGGTTCGAGCTCAGTTTGCTTCTTCTTCCCTAGGCATCCTTGCGCCCGGGGTCTTGTACTCAGGAGGTGGAACCCGTTGCCTGCTTGCTTGTTTGGCGCTGCTTCTCGTTCAGGCGGTGTATCTGTTTGCGCGATAAGTCGTAGGCGCCTTCGTTTTCGGCATGTCAGAACGATTGCAGGGTTTCTGCTATTGCTAGAGGGCCGCATTCGCTCTAGCCTACATTATTCATGAGACTTCTGCTACGTGCCTACGAATTTCATGAATAATGCAGGCTAGGGAAGCTACTTATGACTTATCACCCCTCGGAAAACAGATACGTCAACGCGGACTTGTACCGCAGGTGTGGGCGGAGTGGATTGAAGCTTTCCCGTCTTTCTCTCGGCTTGTGGCAGAATTTTGGGGACACGCGCGATTTCGAGTCTCAGCGGACCTTGGTCTTGGGCGCGTTTGACCGGGGCATCACCCACTTCGATTTGGCGAACAACTATGGTCCGCCTCCCGGTGCCGCGGAATCGAATTTCGGGCGCATGCTTGCCTCTGACCTTTCCCGCCACCGGGATGAGCTGCTTGTTTCGACCAAGGCTGGCTATCACATGTGGAATGGCCCGTACGGGGATTGGGGATCGCGCAAGTATCTTGTATCCAGCTTGGACCAAAGCTTGCAGCGCATGGGGCTGGAGTATGTCGATATTTTCTATCATCATCGGCCCGATCCGGATACGCCTATCGAGGAGACGATGGGGGCGCTTGATCACATCGTTCGCTCGGGCAAGGCTCTCTATGTAGGGATTTCCAACTACAATGCGGAACAGGCGAGCGAGGCGATTGCGGTTTTGAAATCGCTGGGCACTCCCTGCCTGATTCACCAGCCGCGCTACAACATTTTTGATCGTTGGGTGGAAGACGGATTGCTCGATGTCCTCAGCGAAAATGGAGTCGGCTGCATTCCATTCTGTCCCTTGGCCCAGGGCCTCCTGACCGATCGTTACCTGCTGGATATCCCGAGCGATTCGCGCATTGCCAAAGGGTCTCCGTTCTTGAAATCGGATGCGGTGACACCGGAGCGCGTCGCGGTGCTCAAGCAGCTTAATGAGGTGGCGGCGGCTCGTGGACAAAGTTTGGCGCAGTTGGCACTTGTGTGGATTTTGCGCCAGCCTGCGGTGACCTCCGCCTTGATCGGAGCGAGCAAGCTCAGTCAAATCGAAGACAACCTAAAGGCTCTCGAGAACGCCGCGCTGTCCGCTGAAGAGTTGGCGAAGATCGAGTCGATCTTGGCCAACGGGTAGTCCTTGCTGCAGTTCGCTCGGTCCGCTGTTGCTTGGTGGGATGAGGCGAACTGCGTCTAGTCGGCGTAGATCATCTTTTTAGTCATGCCTCCGTCGATCGCGAAGTTCTGGCCTGTTATGAAGCCGGACTTCGGGCCAAGGAGGTAGGCGACCATGTCGGCGATGTCGCGCGGGGTTCCGATGCGACCGACCGGGTGTTGCTCTTTGTCGGCTTGGCTTGTCGCTTCCTGAGGGTTGGTCAGTATCCAGCCTGGTGATACGCAATTCGCCCGGACCTTTGGGCCGAGGCTAATGGCGAGGGAGTGGGTGAGGGATACGAGGCCGCCCTTGGAGGCGGAGTAGGCGAAGGTATTGGCCTCCGATTGGCTTGCTCGGGTGGATGCGATGTTGACGATGCTCCCGCCCGCTTGGCTCAGGTAGGGAGCGGCAGCTTTGGCGCAGTAGAATGGCCCGCTGAGGTTTACGTCCAGGACGCGTTGCCAGTCGGCGATGTCGAGGGATTCTATTGGGAGGCGTTCGGGATTTGCGATGCCGGCGTTGCAGACGAGGGCGTCGAGTCGGCCGGAGGGGGCGCAAATCTCTTGGATGGCGCTTGCCACTGCTTGCGGGTCGGCCATGCCGCAATCGTGGAAGGCGACCGAATCGGGAAGGCAGCTGGCTTCGCCCCGGTCGCGCCCGAGCACGAAAACCTGGTAGCTCTCTTCGAGCAACGCGTCGACGATCGCTCTGCCGATGCCGCGTTCCCCGCCGGTTACGATTGCCTTCTTGATCTCACCCATGGCGGCGCGTTTTAGCGAAATTGGTTAGCGGCGGGCAGGTATTCGTAGTCTTCTTCCGCGAGGCGCTGGCAGAGCTGCTCTTGATCGACGCCGTGGGATTTGCAGAGGTCTTCCAGCGAAGAGAAGTGATTGCGCAGGGCAGTGTTAACGACGCCTACGAGTAGGTTTGGGTCCATTTGTTCGATGTTTGTCCAGTCCATGTTTTGCGCGTGGGTGTGACTCTTTTGTTGGGCGTAGCAGAGGGGATTGTCAATGCGAGCTGGACCCTAGGCTGACGTTTGCGTAGACAGAGGCCCTCTCTTGTTTTACCAAACTCAAATCCGCGAAATCCTGCTATGGCTGAGATTGTATATATCAAAGACGACCTTGTGTTCGTACCATCCAAATACGTACGGATGGGGAACGGTCGCTTGTGTTCACGCGTAGCGGTGAGGAGAATATGAAGGCGGCCTATCGGTTTAAGGTCGACGCGAGCCGCAAGGCGACGTTCGAGGAAATCGGAAAAAGGTAATGCGTATCGAGGATTTGTATACGAGAGCGTTACTGGATAGCCTTTGCTCGGCTCCCTTGTTGGTTGGGGATTTGCCGGGGGCTCCGGCTTGGGATGTTTCCTTGTCGGTGAAAGGCGGTTCGCACGTTTTGAACTTCGAGCAGAAATTGGGGCATCTGTATGAGGATGCCTTTGCGCTATTGATACGCGGGAGCGAGCGCTACCAGCTCGTAGCCAAGAACCTTCAGGTTTCCGACGCGAGCGGGCGTACGATCGGGGAACTCGACTTTTTAGTGAGGGATCGCGAGAGCGGGGTGGTTTGGCACTTGGAGTTGGCCGTGAAGTTTTACCTTTCGATCTTGGAGGCAGGAGGAGTGGAAGGCTATCCGGGGCCGGATCCGCGAGATAATTGGCTGAACAAGCTGGAGCATTTGCAGGAGCGGCAATTGCGTTTGAGCGAGCGGCCGGAAACGCGCGAACTACTCGAAAGGCGTTTCGGTATACGAAACGTGAATACGGTTCAGCGTATCTACGGGATCATCTTCGACCAGATGGGAAGCCCGCGGAAGTCGAGTCCGCCCGCGGTGAGTCGCTCTTGCAGGCGGGCAACGTGGTTGCATTTAGAGCAATGGGAGCTCTATCGTTCGTCGCTGGAAACGGTGCGAATCATGCCTAAATGCCTTTGGCCGGTTTTGCCGAGCGCGGCGTTGAGGCAGGGCTTGGAGCCGGTTTCTGTTGCGGAGTTGAAGCGGCAGGCAAGGGAGCGTTGCACGCTGTTTTGGGACGAGGAGACCGGTGAGGTGGCTTTCTTGGTACCGGACGGTTGGCCGTCGTTCGGCTAATTGGCTAAACCTTTTGGCGTTCTGTCCTGAGGAAGTCCGATTCGCTGGGCTGGGGCTTGGCAGCAGTATCGCTCACGGGAAACGGCCGATGGATTAGCAGACCTTTTACTGCGGGTTTTGCTGTAGAGGCATGGTAATTGCTGTGTAAGTACCTTTTTGCAGGAATATCTGACTGAGGCGCTCGAGAAGGGAGTTCGACCTTCTAGAGCCTTGAGGGAGTACAACTTTTTATGGGCGAATCATCTATCGATTTACTTTGGGTCATTGTGTGCGCGGCTCTGGTCTTGTTGATGCAGGCGGGCTTTCTGTGCTTGGAGAGTGGGTGGACGCGGACCAAGAACAGCATCAACGTAGCGGTCAAGAACCTGACCGACTTCGGGATTTCGGTCGTCGTGTATTGGGCCTTTGGATTCGCTCTCATGTTTGGGCTGACTCGCTACGGGGTGTTTGGCGCTTCCGGATTCTTTTTCGAGACGAGCGATTCCTCGCCTGGGGCCACGACCTTCTTTTTCTTCCAGGCTATGTTTTGCGGTACAACGGTGACTATCGTTTCGGGAGCCGTCGCGGAACGCATGAGCTTCAGGGGATACTTACTGATTTCGGTCTTCGTATCGGCACTCGTGTATCCACTTTTCGGACATTGGGCTTGGGGGGGCGCGATGGGAGGCGAAAGAGGCTGGCTAGCGGAGATGGGGTTTATCGACTTCGCCGGCTCGTCCGTCGTGCACAGCATCGGTGGTTGGGTGGCGCTGGCGGCTGTGATCGCGCTCGGTCCGAGAATAGGTCGCTACAACGAAGACGGCAGTTCGAGGCCCATCCCTGGGCAAAGTTTGCCGATGGCATTGCTCGGCACCTTGATCTTAGCGTTCGGGTGGATCGGATTTAACGGTGGCAGCACATTGGCTTGGGGCGGCGACGTGCCACTTATCGTAGTCCATACGATCTTAGCGGCGGCGAGTGGTATGGTTACCGCATTGCTGGCGAGTTTGGCGTTGCTCAAGTATCCGGATGCCAAGTACATCACGAATGGATTGCTGGCTGGTTTGGTGGCGATCACCGCGAATTGCCATGTGGTCTCCTCTGTCGATTCCGTGTTGATCGGGGCGGTGGGAGCCTTGGTTATGATCGGGGCGGACAAGCTGTTCGACTTCCTGAAGCTGGACGATGTGGTTGGCGCGTTTTCGGTCCATACGGCGGCGGGTATTTGGGGGACGATTGCGGTTGCCCTTTTGGGAGACGCAAGCGCGTTGGGAGATGGCGTGAGCCGTTGGGAGCAGCTAGGAGTCCAGTCAGTCGGGGTTTTGGTATGCGCTGCGGTTGGCTTCGTTCCCTCTTATTTCTTCCTCTCCGGCCTCCGTATGGTGATGGGGCTGCGGGTCAGCGCCGAGGACGAGGTCATGGGCTTGAATGCGGCCGAGCACAAGGTCTCGACGGAGCATCTTGACCTGCTGCGCGAAATGGAATTGCAGTCGCAGAAGTTTGATCCATCCCGCCGCGTGAGTGTGGAACCGTTTACGGAAATCGGGCAGATCGCCGAAAAGTACAACGAGGTCTTGGACTCCCTGGAGCAAACGGTCGCCCGCAACCAGCTGGTGATACGAGATACGAAGGATGGCATCCTGACTTGCTCGCGAGAAGGGCGGATCCTCAGCGCCAATCCGGGCGCGGAAGCGATGTTTGGATACGCGTCGGACGAGCTGGAGTCGAAGTGGATTTGGGATCTAATCGCTACCGAATCGGAGGTGGTTTTCGATTCTTTGGAAACCTTGTTGGAGCATGTCGGTACCACGAACTACCAGGTCGATGCGATCAGCATGGCTGGCGTGCGTCGGTCCGGGGCCCGTTTCCCCACTGAACTGGAGGCGGCTGTAGGACGCATTGGCGATAGCGAGGTATTCACGCTAAAGATACGCGATAGAACGCAAACGGAAGTCTACCAGGAAACGCTGCGGGCTACGAAACGGGACGCGGAGAGAGCCCGGGATGAACTGGAAGAAAAGGTTCGCCAGATCGAGTCCTTTAATGGGGTCGCGATCGACCGCGAAATGCGAATGGTGGAACTGAAGCGTGAAATCAACCAGCTCTACATGGAGCTCGGTCGCGTTGCTCCTTTCGCTGAAGAAGTGTTGGCGCAGAACTCAGACTCCTAGCGATACGAGGGATGGTCATTCTAGGCGTTTTGTTAATTACCTTGGCTCTGGCCTTTGTAGCCCAGGTGATCGCTCTGCGGCGAAGTCGTCGGTCGTTTAAGGAGTCGCAATCGCTCTGCGAGTTATTGGAGATACGAGCGGAGGTGCTGGAGCGTTTGTTGGGCGACCGCAACGATCGCTTGAGTTCCTTGGAGAAGGATTATCACGAGTCGCGGGCTTTGCTGAACTTGCGCAAGGGCGAGATGCGGGAGCTGCAGCGCAAGGTTGCGAAGAACAGCGAAATGGGGCGGGCCATGCTGAACATTTTGGACGATGCTCAGGCCGCTCGCCAGGTTGCGGAGAAGGCGAATGCCGCCAAAAGCCAGTTCTTGGCGAATATGAGTCATGAGATCCGAACTCCGATGAATGGGGTGCTGGGCATGATGCAGCTCCTCCTAGATACGGAGCTGGACGAGGAGCAGCTCGAGTACGCGGAGTCGACCTTCACCTCGGCGGAGGCTTTGCTGGTTATCATTAACGATATTCTTGATTTCTCCAAGATGGAGGCGGGCAAGATGAGACTGGATCCGCATCCATTCGATTTGATTTCGCTTGTCGATGGAGTGGTTGGGCTTCTAGCCAGCCGTGTGTTCGATAAGGAAGTGGCGATTCAAACGGATATCGATCCGGGGGTCCCCAGCTTGTTGATAGGAGACAGCCATAAGATCAGGCAGATCCTGATCAATATCGCGGGCAACGCCATCAAGTTCACGTCTGAGGGCGTGGTCGAAATCAAGGTGCGGCTGGTCGAGCGGTCTGGCTCCGATATTGTCGTTGAATTTTCAGTACGCGATACGGGGATTGGCATTCCTGCCGACAAGATTGGCAAGCTGTTTAACTCGTTTATGCAGGTCGACGATTCGCATACGCGGATCTTCGGCGGGACAGGGCTCGGTCTAGCGATCTCGAAACGGCTGGTCTCCTTGCTCGGCGGGAGCCTCGGCGTGGAGAGCGTTTTGGGAGAAGGGTCGTGTTTTTCCTTTTCCATTCCCATGGAGAAGCAACCGAAGGGAGCGGCGCCCGAGTGTGTCATGCCTCGCGAGATGTTGAAGCGCCAGTTTCTTCTCGTGAGTGAAAAGTCCACGATCTTTGCCGATTCGCTTTCGCTTCACTTGAGAAGTTGGGGGTGCTTTCGTTTGCAAGCGCTTCAGATCGATGGCGAGAAGCCATTGGAGGAGCAAGTGGATGGCGTGGGAAAGGCTATCGATATCGTCATTTCGGATAGCGACGTATCTGCGGATGCGCTGACGCTCTTGGTTCAGGGGCTAGAGCGTAAGCAATCGGGGAAGCGTCCCTGGGTTTTGCTCGCAGAAGACTTCGGCAAGAAGCAGGACGATGCCGCGGCTTCGAATTTTGATGGCGTCGTTAGAAAACCGATACGGCAAAGCCAGTTGGTAAAGACGTTTGAATCTCTCGTCGGCGCGGGGCCTGTTTCGGTCCGAAGAGCCAAGAAAGCTGAAATCAAAGAGCCGCAGAAAGAGGAATCTCCTCGCTCAGGCAAGGTTCTGGTGGTCGACGATAATGCTATCAATTCGAAGATTGCCACCCGCTTCTTGAAGAAGCTCGGTTATGGCTTTGGCTCTGCTGAGAATGGCGAAGAAGCAATCGCAGCGATCGAGGGCGAGGATTACGACCTTGTTTTGATGGATTGCCAGATGCCTGTCATGGACGGGTACGAGGCCTCTCGGAAAATCCGAGAGTTCAAGAACTCGAAGCGTTCTATCCCTATCGTTGCCTTGACGGCTAACGTGCTGGAGGGGGATCGCGAGAAGGCCTTGCAGTCCGGAATGGACGACTACCTTTCGAAGCCGCTCAAGGTGGATGAGCTAAAGCGCGTTCTCGCGATCTATCTGTCTGAGAATGTTCGCTCCAACTGAGGGCCGCGTCCCGTCAGACCCTGCGTTTTGCATTTAAATGAAAGTAGATTGCAAAAAGCCTTGATTTAAATGAAACTCTCTTGCGATAAGGAGGGATGCGAACAATGCACTACTTATTGGCTACGTCTGCTCTGCTGTCGCTGGAGCTTGGAGCACCAAGGGCTCTGGGCGACACGGACACGATCGATTTGGAAGCGGTGGTGGTCACGGCCAGCCCCTTTGTCGAGCGCAAGGAAGAGCTTGTGGTTCCTGCCGGGGAGTTGACGGGGGAGTCGCTGCAGCGCTCCGCTGACTCGTCCCTTGGCGCAACCTTGTCGGGCGAGCCGGGGGTTCACTCGACCTATTACGGCCCCGGTGCGGGGCGTCCGGTGATTCGCGGCTTTGATGGGGATCGGATTCGCATTCTCAACCAAGGGACGGACAGCTTCGACGTCTCGCAGACCAGTCCGGACCACGGGGTCAGTATCGAGCCGCTTTTTGCCGACGACATCGAGGTGGTGCGCGGCCCGGCCTCGCTGCTCTACGGAAACGCGGCCATCGGCGGTGTGGTAAACGTCATGGGCAAGGAGCTCCCGAGAGAGCGAGCCTTGGCTCCGTTCGCTGGGCAAGTTGAAACGTCTTACGGATCGGTTTCCGACGAGAAGTCGATCGGGGCCGCCTTTCAGGGAGGGCAAGGGGATTTCGCGTGGAGCTTAGGTTTTCTGGACCGCCAGTCCAACGACTTCGAAATTCCGGGCTTCGCGGAATCCGCCTACCAGATGGAAGCGGAAGAAGCGGAGCACGCCCCCGAAGAGGAGCCGGTATTTGGCGTACTGGAGAACAGTTTCGTGGATACGCGCTCTGGTTACCTCGGACTCGCTTGGTTTGGCGATCGCAGCAGTTTGGCTGTATCCTATTCTGAATACGCTAACGACTATGGCGTCCCGGGGCATTCGCACGCCCACGGTCACGACGAGCAGGGCGGCGACGAGCATGGCGAGGAAGCGGTGACGATCGATCTAGACCAATCGCGCTTCACCCTGCGTGGGGAAGTTGCGGATCCGGTCGACTTTTTGGAAAGCCTTGAGCTTGATTTGACTTTTGGCGACTATACTCACCGCGAGCTGGAAGGGGAAGTGGTCGGAACCGTGTTCGAACGCGACGGATACGAATTGCGCCTCACGGGCGTGCACAGCCCTGTTGGCGATCTCACGGGAGCTTTCGGTTTCCAGGCCAAGGTGGACGACTTTGCGGCAGTGGGGGAAGAGGCTTTCATCCCAAGCACCGAGACCGCGCAGTACGGAATCTTCGCTATGGAACGTCTCAACCAAGATTGGGGCGCCTGGGAGTTCGGGGCCCGTTTGGAGAGCGTCGAAATCGATCCGGTGGACGGCGCTCTGGTCGATAGCAGTTTTGATACGGTCAATGCCTCGGCGGGCATGGTGCGTAGCCTTGGCGAACGTTCCGTGGTATCGGCGAACCTCGTCTACGCGGAGCGCGCCCCGAACGCCAGCGAGCTGTACGCCTTCGGCCCGCACGCCGGAACCCAGAGTTTCGAGATTGGCGACGTCGCGCTCGGAAAGGAATCCTCTACTAGCTTGGACCTTTCCTACCGGCTCACCGCGGGCAAGGTTACCGGCGAGGTGACGGCTTTCTGTTCGGACTTCAGCGACTACGTTTACCTGCGTTTCTTGGATGACGAGGAAATTGAGGAAACGTATGGGGAATTGGATACGGAAGGGATCGACGTTTTTCAGGCCACCGCCGTGGACGCTAGGTTCTATGGCTTCGAAGTCGACCTGCGCTACCACCTGCTCGACGAAGCAGATCGCGCCATGCACATCGACCTGCTCTACGATCAAACCAGAGCGACCAACGATAGTTTCAATACGAACTTGCCTCGCATCCCAGCTCGCCGCCTTGGTCTGCGCTACGAGTACGCCTTCGGTCCATGGCTTTTAGGCGCGGAAGGGCGCTGGCACGACAGCGCCTCGCACCTCGGGCCTAAGCAATTGCCTAGCGACAGCTATACGCTCTGGGGAGCCGATGCGCGTTTTCGTATGTACGCGACCGATACGGCTACGGTGGACCTGTTCGTGGTGGGAGCCAATCTCAGCGACGAAGAAGCGCGCCCGCACACTTCCTTCCTTAAGGACGTCGCTCCCATGCCGGGCCGCAGCTTCAAGCTCGGCGTGCGCACCAGCTTCTAAGGGAGGGCCGCCGCTTTGGCTGAGGTCGAAGGATCCAAGAATTCCAATGGCAAAAGGGATGCGTCCGATGGGCGTATCCCTCTTGTCATTCTCAGCGGCTTTCTGGGAGCGGGGAAGACGACGCTCCTGAACCAGCTCCTCCAGCAGTCGGGAGGCCGTAAAGTGGCGGTGTTGGTGAATGATGTGGGCGAGGTCAATATCGATGCTGCCTTGGCTCGGAACGTTGCGGAGGTCGGTTCGGAATCGGCCAAGGGCGTCGTAGAGTTGAGCAACGGTTGCATCTGTTGCGGGATCCAAGGCGCCTTTGGCGAGTCGTTGGTTTCGCTCGCCCAGCGGCGCCCTGATTTCATCGTCGTCGAAGCGTCGGGAATCGCGGAGCCGCAACGCATTGTCGCCAGTTTGGCCGCACTCGACGAAAAGGGGACGTCGTCGCTAGATTACGTGCGTATCGTAAACTTGGTTACGGTGGTGGATGCTCGAGCTTGGTGGGAGCGAATGGAGCAAAGCTACCGTCCGGTACGCCGCTCCTTGCTTCTGTATTCCGACCCTCGCCGGCCTCTGGGCGAGCTCCTAAGTCTTCAGGTCGAGGGCGCCAGCCTCATTGTTTTGAATAAAACGGATCTGGTGGAGGAGCCGGTGCTGCGGCGTTCGAAGGCTGCCTTGGAAGCTTTGAACCCTTCTGCGGAGATCGTTTTGGCGAAGGAGGGGCGAGTCGGCTTGGACCGGCTTTTCGAGGAGGCGCGGTTTGATCTCGGAAGGGCGATGCAAGGATCGTGGCATGAGCTTCCGGCGGATATGGCATCGGGGGCGAGCCACGACCATGGCGACTATGGGCTAATGACGTTCACGGTGCGAGACCGGTATCCGGTGAGCCATGACGCGTTGGTGAAGTATCTGCGGAGCGGTATTCCCGGCCTGCTGCGAGCCAAAGGCTTCGCTTGGACGGACCGTCAGCCCGACCGAGTCGGCTACTTCTCGCTGGCTGGCGACTCGCTCCGCTTTGACTATCTCGGCAACTGGGAAGGGGAGGCCGGTGACCGTCGACAGGAGTTGGTCTTTATCGGTGTCGACCTTGACCGAGATGCCATCGAACGCTCGCTGGCAAGCTTTCGTCGCTAGCCATGCGTTGAGGGCGCTGCTTGCTCCGAAGCAGCAGGCAAGTGAGCATTTTGGGTTGAAGCTGGCTTCGATCGGGGGGATCTTCTCCGCGCTCATTGCTGTAGTGGGGTTAGTGATACGAAAGGGAGATCCGGAGTCTTGGAAATGAGGCGTTTGGTGATAGTGTGGAGCGCCTGCTCCGCAGTGAGGGGGTGCGCGGAGCGGTTGCGTTTTTTTGGGGGGACGCTCTCTTATCTGGGAATGCGGATAGCGGTGACGGTGGATGGGTCCGCCAAGTCAGTGAGGGTAATCTGCAGGGACTCCTCGTCGCTGGCGTGCGGGAGGGCCTGTCCGTTCGCGAGCAGCGTGGCGGGCGAGGATGGCAATCCCGACCAAAACGGCCGCTCCGATCTGGAGCAGTTCCGTAGGAACGGACCAAGACGTTCCGGTCGCGGAGGATGCCGGCATCCCTAGCGAAAGGGGAGGCAAGGTGCTCCTGTAGCTCGAAGCGGACACGGTAGAGTAAACAAAGGAACGGAGGCGATTTCGTGTGTTGACTGGGCGGCGAGCATCCGCGACTAGAGTTGCCTCATGATAAGGCAGCCTTTGATCGCCCTCCTCGAACGCTACCTCGACTTCGTATCCAGAAACCCAGACTGCTTCGAGCGCAGCCTGCAGGAAGGTCATGTCACGGGCTCGGCTTGGATCGTCGATACGGTCGGCACTCATGTGTTGTTGACCCATCACCGCAAGCTGGGGCAGTGGTTCCAGCTGGGAGGCCACGCCGACGGCGAGCCGGATGTGGCTAAGGTGGCGATGCAAGAGGCGCGGGAAGAGTCGGGATTGGCCGAGCTGCGTTTTGTCAGCGACGAGATCTTCGACATCGACATCCATCTGATTCCTGCCCGTAAGGGCGACCCCGAGCACTACCATTACGACGTGCGCTTCGCTCTGCAGTCGGTGGGCGCGGATGATTTCACGGTGAGCGAAGAGTCGTTGGATCTCGCGTGGGTGGAGCTGGAGAAGCTGACGGATTTCACAACCGAGGAGTCCATGCTGCGCATGGCGCGGAAGTGGGAGCGGTGCCCGTAGCGCGGCGCTTTCGACGTCTCGTCCGGAGCCTTGGCGAAGGCGGAAGCTCGCGACCTCATTGCAGCATTAGGATTTCGTTCAGTCAAAGAGGGTTCTCAACCGCAGATTTCGCAGAGAACGCGGAGTTTTTTAACCACAGAAGGCTCGTAAACCACGCGAGTCCGATAGCGGGAGATGTGTCGATCTTTTGCCTGTACAGGAGTGGTGGCGCGTTTTGTCCCAAGACATCCTCTTCCTCTGGGGACCTTTGGAAAGCGGATTGTTATTCAGGTTGCGTTGTTTTTTGACCGCAGATTACGCAGATGGATACAGATGATGTGCAGTAGCGGGTGACCTTTGGGGAAGTGTCTTCTTTGGAAGTGATGTCGGTGGTTTCAGTTGGTTGACATAGGCTATGCGTTCGTGGTGCGGAAGGGATTGCCCACGAAGGGCACGAAGGATTCGGCAGCGAAAAGGATGTGGTGGGTTCTGAGCGCGATGAACTCGCTTTTTAAACAGAGGGAGGGGTAAGGCCCAGCTTTTGCATGAGCGTCTTCAGGTCTTCGGCGAGGGGGGCGTGGAACTCTTTTGTTTCTAAGGGAGCCGTATCGGGAAAGTGGATGCGGGTGGCGTGCAGGGCTTGGCGCGGGTGAAGCTTACAGGGCGGATGGGTGTACCATTCTTCGCCGAGCAGGGGGTGGCCGAGGTGGGAGAGGTGGATGCGGATCTGGTGGGTGCGGCCGGTGAAGAGCTGTGCTTGGATGAGGGAATAGCCCTTGTTCCTGTCGAGGACTTGGAAGCGGGTGTGGGCGGATTTTCCGTCGGGGGTGACGCCGAGGCTGCGCTCGTCGACTTTGCCGATGGGGGAATGCTCGTCGATGTAGTCCCAGTTGGGTTCGCCTTTGGCGATGCAGAGGTACTCCTTGAGCATGCCGGGGTCGCCCCAGATGGCTTGCAGTTTGGTGACGAGTTGCTTGTTGAGGGAGAAGAGGCAGACGCCGGAGGTGTCGGCGTCGAGCTGGTGCACGGCCCAGACCTTTTGTCCGAAGTGCTGGATCATGTGGTACTGCACGCAATCGTCGTCGTCCAGCGAGCGGCCGGTGGTGGGCCAGTCGTAAGGCTTGTTCAGCGCGATCAAGTCACCGTGCTGAGCTAGGATGAGAGGGGCTATGTCGAGGGAGCGCATCTGTGCGAGGATAGACTTGGACGTGGCACAGATGTGTCAAAGCGGAAGCGCAGTGTTGGGTTCTGGGTGTAGGGGGGGGGCAAGTGCGCTTCAGTTTGGCCTACGGATAGTAGATTCCGTTCCTTGGGTATTCGGGTATGACGACCTTGTAGTGGGGTTGTAGATACTGGGTGATATCCACGAGTTGGCGGACGGTCATGTCGGAGGTGAGGTCAGGCATGAGCGACTTGCCGGTTTCGTCTTGGTAGTTCGCAGCGTTCTTATCTTTGATCGAATGCGAGGGGTAGATGATGGATGTGACGAGCTGGGCGTAGGTTTTGACCTTTCGCGCGTCACCCCCAAGTTGCACGTTTAGGGTACGTGGTATTTCCGGTTCGGGCAAGGTGTCGCCGACAATAGTATGACACTGGACGCAGCCGACTGCTACGAAAGCGTCTCGGCCAGCGGCAGGGTCGCCATCGGGGAGTCGAAATCCTTGTGGAGAATCCACTCGGTTGCTGCACGCTGCCAATAAGAGAAGCGCTAGTAGGCCCGCTATTGGGGTGTATCGATTTTTCATAGTCCCTCCTTTGTTGAACGAAGAAGACTAATCCAGAGGCGGGAAAGTCGCAACCATCTATAGCAATACGGAGGGGCTTAGCCTCGGTTTTAAGGGGATCTGATCGTCGGCATGGATCGCTATTATGTTTGGGTTGGCTCACGGAAAGGTCTGCATCCTAGCAGATTGCCACGTTTTTAATTTACAGTTAAGTGCGAACACCTAGCGTCGCATCGTGGTGACCGAAGATGGAACATATTGGCGAAGGAGGGCGCGTTCGGTTGCTCGCTCCGTCAATTTTTTCTGGTGGCTGGAAAAGACGATTCCGCTTTGGCTGGGGCTGAACCTGGCGAGTGTTTGCGGGGCCTTGTTGTTGAAGAGGTGGTTCGATCTCGGGTACTGGTTTCTGGGGGGCTATGGGCTTGGGGTAGCGATGGTTTGGCTGCTGGGCCGCTTGCGGTCTCGGGAGAGTTTCATCGACTTCAACCAGGCTCTCGCTCGTCTGGATCTGTCCTGCGGTTTGCAGGGCGCCTTGTATGCTGCGAGTCGAGGCGCGGTGTCGTGGCCTTCGATTCGGGGTGCGGGCGAACGGGTCTTTCGCGTCTCCCTCAACCGGATACATCTTTCCTTTGCCTTGTCGTTTCT
>JBNKSG010000005.1:0-44035 GCA_050297195.1 Opitutaceae bacterium
GCTTCCATAGCGGATGGCGCCTCCGCCTCTAAAGGGGCTTCCTCAGCCACCTTCTTCGCCACTTTCTTGGCCGCCTTCTTCGCCACCTTCTTGGTCGCTTTCTTGGCAGCCTTCTTCGCCACCTTCTTGGTAGCCTTCTTGGCAGCCTTGCGAGGCAGGTCGTCGAAACCGTAATCGAGCGGGAGTCCGCCGTCGTTGCTTAAGTCAGAGTCACTAGACATATCGAAATGCTTCTAGAGTGGGATGGGAGTCTATCGTTCCCAGAATGCCGGCCACATCGGCCTGGCATTCAAAAAGTTACACGCTATTGGGTTTAGAGGTTTTTGATTTTCGAGATCAGATGGACGACCTGCTCGGTGAGGAAATCGAGGCTGCCATCATTCAACAATACAAAGTCCGATCGTTCGGCTTTTTCGGACACCGGCATCTGCCGTTTCATGCGGGCCAGGGCTTGAGTTCGATTCATTCCTCTCTGCTCAAGACGCTCGACCTGCGTTTGCGGATCAGAGAACACGCATATCGTAAGATCAACGTTTTTCTGAAGCTTTTTTTCGAAAAGAAGCGGGATCTCTACCAAGCAATCTCCCCCCGATTCCGCCGCTTTTTCCCAAACCGCCCGCACCCTCGGATGCAGGATCGCCTCCAGCTTACTCAGTAGCTCAGAATCCTCGAAAACGAGCTTCCCAACCGCGGCGCGATCAATGCCGCCCCTTTCCTGGCGAACAGACTCCCCCAGCAAAGCCACAACCGCAGCAATCGTCTCCTCGTCGGAAGACAACAAGTCATGCACAATCGCGTCGGCATCGATCGTAGAAAAGCCGCGTTCCCGAAACAACTTCGAGACCGTCGACTTTCCGCATCCTATGCCACCTGTTAAGCCAATCTTCATCGCTCCAACTCCCATAAACCAAGCCGCCCCCCACACAACACCGAAATCGACCGCTCCCAAGGCTTGGCTTTCCATGCCGAAGTTCCATGCTCGAACACATTCTAGGCCTTCCGCTCCATAGCGAGCATTGCGGCCCCGCGATCCGGGCGTGTTCACCCGCCTGCCCCCCAAAGCCCATTCGAAATCATCGAAAGTAACCAACTCTCCTAAAATGCCTCAAGCCACCAAGCCGCGTCGCGTACCGCTGCTTTGGATACTGTTACCCTACGCTCTCGGAATCGGGATCGGCCGATTCGTCCCACTCCCCAACTCTTGGATACTTCTCTCGCTTTCCGCGGTCGGGCTGGCCCTCGCCTACCAAACTGCCAAGACGCGAACGGCGCTTTGGCACTGTTCGCTCATCCCCTCAATCCTCTTCCTCGGGGCCGCTCGATTCCAAGACCTCCACCTCGATCCCCACGAGCAAGTTTCCAGAATTCCACGCGAGGCGAGCCTGGAACTTCAGATCGAAACCCTCTTCAACGCAACCGACCCTCAAACCGCCTTAGGCCTAGCTCGCGTAGTCGATGCGCCGATACAGCAAGAGGAGCTCACCGACCTGAGAATTTTCTTCTTCCTCGAAACGCTCCAGCTCGACCACTATCCGCGAGAGGGGGAACGCTTCGCGACGATCGGCGTCGTGCGCCCCATCCTCGACTATGCGGAAGGGGATCGCTTCGACGCCTACCTACGCAACCAAGGGATCTCCCAAGCCTACAAACAAGGCTACTTACTAGAAAGAAGCGCATCGGCTAGCGGCTTTTCGCATCTGGCCAATCGAGCGAAAGAACACTTCGCTTCGATCCTCTCCCGAAACAAGATTCCGCAGAGTCCATTCACCGGCGCCTACAAGGGACTCATGCTAGGACAAAAGAGCGAACTGACCCCCGACCAGAAACAGCTCTTCCTCGCCAATGGAACGATGCACCTTTTCGCGATCAGCGGACTCCACATCGGAGTCATCGCCATCTGCCTCCATCAACTCCTTTCCCTGCTTCGCTTCCGACGCGGTTATCGCGCGGTCGCCGCCCTTGCTTCGATCACCTGCTTCGTGTTCATCACCGGCGGGTCGGCATCCTCCTGGCGAGCGCTCCTCATGGTCGCCTGCTTCTACCTCACCAGCTTCGGATACAAACAGGCCTCACCCATCAACGCACTCGCCCTCTCAGCCCTCATCTACCTTCTCATCCTGCCCGGCCAGCTCTTCCAAGCAGGCTTTCAGATGTCCTACCTCACCGTAACCTCGATTCTTCTGCTCGGGCTCCCCCTCGGCAAGTCGCTCAACGAACTGATCCCTCTTTTTCCCCATATTCCCCATGCTGTACAAAACGGGCTGCAGCAAAAACTAATAGTATCCAAGAAATCGCTACTCGATGCACTTGGCGTCAGTACGGCAGCGTTTCTGATTTCCGCCCTGCTCGGAATCTACTACTTCCAGATCCTTCCCAGCTACGGGATCCTGATCAACCTTGTCGCCCTGCCGATCGCCTCCCTCGCCATTGTCGCAGGATTCCTATCGTTCCTCTTCTCGCCTCTCATTGAGTGGATACCCATTAGCGAACTCTTCAACAACGCAGCGCTCCTCCTAATAAAATTGATCCACCTGTTCCTCGAATTCACCAGAGGACTCCCCGAGTCCAGCATCGAAACAGCCCCAGTCCCAGCCCCCTGGGCCGCAGCCGCCCTTCTGTCATCACTAGCCTTGATTGGCTACACCTACTCCCTATCCGGGCAAAGAGGGCAGCGACGCTGGCAATTAAGAACCGTGGCCATCTGCTCGGCCTGGATACTCATTTTGACCCGCTAGGGCGGCTCTCCTAGTACAGTGAAGCGCCTCCGGCTTCACTCAAGAGCAGACCTATCGATCCGATAAAGTATGCTATGAAATCTCTAAAAACGGCGAGTGACGAATTTCTGGAACTAAGCGAGTTGCTCATCTCCACCGGTCAAGAGCGAGAGAACAAAACGCCCAGCGACCAAGATTTCTCGCAAATCGTCGGAGAATACAATGCGGCCAAGGGCAGCCTCTCGCTCCAACTCGACAGTCGTCTCAGAAACGCGACCGAACACCTCAATGCCGAAACGCTCCGGCTCTCAGTCGCCACCACCAAACATCCCCATTTCCAGCAAATCCATTCTAGCCAACGATTTGCGAAGGAACTATTCGTCAAGGAAATCCAGCGACTGATCGAGCTCAACTAGGCACGACGCCACCGCGAGAAAAAGACCGTCGCTCCGTAGCCTTCTTTTCCCAAACGGAAGGAGGCTCCACTCACTGCACCGGCACGGAATGGCCATCGACAGGCAAGGCACCCCTGCCTCCAGTAGGAGCGAGGCGAATACTCAGCCTCGGTTTCCAGCAAGGCCATCCGACCGAAACAACAAGTCCTCGAACAAAGCCAAAGAGCGTGCATCACATTGCCACACGCGATCACGACCTCCAGGTATTGCAAGGCGAACATCTCCCGCACTATGGATCCTAGCGACCATTCAACTGTGAACAGCCCTTCCTCTCGCTGCATTTCAATTGACCCCGAGCTCGCGTTGCCTACTCCCTTCTCACCTATGAAATCTGCCTACGAACTTGCCATGGAACGCCTCGCCGCTAGCGACGGAGACCGAAAAGTCGTAACCGAAGAGCAGAAGGCCAAGCTCGCGGAAATCGACGAAAAGTACCAAGCCAAGATCGCCGAGCGCGAGGTCTTCCTCACCCCCAAGCTAGCAGCCGCCGAAGCCTGCGGCGACCGCTCCGAGGCCGAGGCCATCCGCAAGCAGATCGCCAGCGAACGGGCCCGCCTCGAAGAAGAGCGCGAAACCAAAAAAGACGCGATCCGCGAAGGAGCCTAGCGTCACCTCAGGCATCGAGTGTCGCTTGTCGTAGCGCGATGCTTCAGCCCGCGTCTGCGGAGCATTGATCCTGCAGCAGCGACGCGGGCTAAAGCGCCGCGCTACGTTTCACGCATGACAGGACACTAGCCTTCCCGCTTGAAAACGACCTTGGACGATTCCGTGCGGGAAACCGTCTCGTAGTAGTCCACCACCTTGTCGTAGTCGGCGACAGGGACTTCGGTGTAACGCAAGACGTAGGAACGCGTCATCTTCAAGGAGTCGTCCTGGAAATCGAGTTGCATCGAAAAGTCGCCGAAGTCGGCCGCCACCGCATCCGGGGCCTTCAGCTTTTCCACACGGTAGGATGGCGGCACCTTTATCGAAAGGTGTTCCTCCAAATTCCGGGCAGTCACGACATAGGGCGTTTGCCGCTCCTCCTCCACCGGTGGAACCCACTCCAGACGGCTCAAGAAAACGGGGCTGAATAGCAGCATCTCACCGCGATTCATCAAACGCCCATACTTTTGCGAGGAAAACGTGACCTTGAGCTCGAAACGGTTCTCCTCGAAGAAGTCCTCGCACACGAGCTCCTCGATCTTGGCATCCCGAGTGCCAAGGGCGATCCAATTGCGGATCAGATCCTCGAAATCGTCCCTCTTCAAATTTCGGTGCAAGCCTCGCAAGATTTGAGCATTCGCCCCGAAGTTGCTTTCCCGCAAACTGCCCAGCAGATTTCCAAAACCATCGATCGTTGCCTCGACCTCCCTCACCACGCGATTCTCCTCCGGCCTGTAGTTAGGCAAGGCAAGCAGATCGCGATCCACAGAACTGCAGACCAAAACCTTCCTTCCTTCCAAATAGTAGGGCAACACACCCGGCGCCGCATTTTTTGTCGTAGGATCAAAAATGAGGAGCTTCCCGTGTACCGAATGCGTCACTACGCCCGAGAGGTCCGGGGCATCCTCACCAACTGGAACCGCAAGGATACAATGGTTAAACGCATGCGGCGACGCCCACTCGTCATGCATCCAAGAGTCCTCGCCGATTTGGGCAGCGACCGCGAAGGACTCTATACCCACTGCCTTCAACATAGCCCGGGCCAACGCCGTCATGTCCTTGCAATCGCCATGGTGCGTCTCGAAAGTCTTGTTCGCATCCTCCGGCGTGTAGCCTCCCCCCTTGTTGAGGTCGATAGCCACCGCCAAGTAGTTTAGCGACTGAGCATATTCGCAGATCGCGGAAATCACCTCCCAACGGTTGTCCTTACCGCGGGCAAGGCTCTCCGCCTTTTCACGCAAGGCATCCTCGGGATCGATCCGGGACGATTGCACTTCATCCATATGCCGCGCCACAGAGTTCCAATCGTCGAAAACCGCATACCGAAAGCGGGATCGCTCCTTTTTGTCAGGATAAACCGAATACACAAGATTTCCAGTAATCAGGGAACGAAACGGCTGATAGTCCTCGACTTCGACCGCTTTCAAATCGCGGGCTTCCCAGATATGGGTCGTCCCGATCGTCTTCGCTTGCGCAAAGTCCGCCCCAAACAAGTGAGATTGAATTTCCCATTCTTCTGGCAGCTTGATCGATACGCGAGAGAGCGCGGCAGGGATTTCCAGATGGAAACACCAGCCGCTCTGCAAAAAGATCTGCGTACGATTGACCTCGTATTCAAATGCGAATACAGTTCCCTCCCTCATCGACTCGGAACGATCCAACTGCAACAAAATCGAATCGCTCTTAAGCATGTCCCGATCGACAGCGATCTCCACAAGGTCCGCCTTCTTAAGGCGCTCGACTTTGCCTGAGGCGTAAATGATCCATCCATTGAAGCGGCTCAGTTTCGAACCGGAGGAGAGCGGAATCCCGACCGAGGCGTAGCTGCGGCCGTCCCGATCGTAAACGTGAAAAGCGCGGCGAACCGTTTCCACAACTTGCCCCCGCCCCTTGTATTCAATTTCCGATTCGTCGCGCAAGGCCAAGGCATCGTAATCTTCCTCGTATTTCTTGATCAGCGCCGGCTGGTCGATGCTCTCCGCTACCCAATCGGGATAGCTGGACTTCGCAAAGACCGGAACCTGAAGGAGCGTCACGCACGCTACCGCATAGAGGAAGGTTCTCATTCCGCGCTGCTGGTCAGGAGTTCATCCTTCGCAACGAAGGTCAACGGGCGATGGTCCGATTCGTTCAAGGCATCGAACTCAGCTTTAACGCGAGAGTAGTATCTCGGATCCGCACGCAATCTCCTCAAAGTGTAGTGACGCTGGTAAACAAGCTCCTGCGAATCATTGATCGTCGCCAGCGACTTGCGCTTGATGACTGCCCCCTCGAACTCCGTGCTCGCGCCCGCGCTTGCTTCGTAGACAAACCCTTCCGGCACGCTGATCGTAACCTTGTCCATAAATATTGGACGGTGTGGGAATCCGATCGGAACTTCTCTCGTCTCATCCGTGAATACGGGTGATGCTCCCTCTTGGAAGAGAGACGGATTCAACACCAGACGATCCCCCGCAACATCCGCGTATCCAGGAATCTTGACCGTGTAACGAAGGATCAATCCTTCCTCCCGCGAATCTTCGTTCTTGATCTTGAAATCGCTAATTTCAGCGCGAGGCAATCGCGCTTTCCAGTGCTTCTCCAAAACGAATTCTTCGCGTTCATCATCGGTTTGCCCGGCGAAGGCCCGCTTTATTGCAATTCCCTCGTAGCCATCGTACTTTATCGCGATCGAGCCTTCCAAGTCGCCGTATTCATCGATCTCCACATTCGCAATTCGTGAAACCTGCGAAAAGTCGTCAGCGACCTCTGGCGTGACGACATCACGATAAAACTTTCCCTTGATCAATATCGCGTTCGCTCCCGTGTTCCCAGCGTTCAACACCCCACAAGGCAAAAAGCTGCTACCCGGATCGTAGAACTTGTATTCATTATTCACCAACACAGCGACAGCCCAATCGGAGAGGTTAAAGTTACCCAGCTTCCCAATATGGTAGGTGCAAGTGTTCTTGTCTTCGACTTCCGCCAATGACACCTGAAAACCGCCCGCTGCGAGCAGCGATGCGAAGAGCGAATTGATATCAAACGCCGTTCCGTATCCATTTTTCAATGTTTGGGCGGGATTCTCGTTCTTTTTGAGGTCCTCTATTTCCTCTTCGGTGTAAACCGTGTTCGGCTCGCTGATATTGAGAATCTCAGTGGTGCAATAGTCGTAGGCTATTTTCACCTTCTCCTCGTTCAGCCCCACTCCCTCAAAGAGCTCCGAGGCAAGTTTCTTGACCCGCGACGCCTTCGCTCTGATGAGCTCATCATTCACGCCGTCCAGTCGCCCGGCACGATAATTCCAATACTTCTCCTGCTCCAACGCCTTCAATTCCGAGGAATACTCCACCAGGACAAACGGTTCGAAATCACGGTAAGGCCCCACGTACGGCACCTCTGATTTCGCAGGCAAATCCTTGGCATAGGTCTCAAAACCGCCCGCAACCTTTTCCCATTTCGTGCCGCCGTTGTAGCTTCTCACGCTAGCTGCCAACCCGCGGTAGGGCTTTATCAAAACATCGTACCGCCAGGTCGGATGGTCGCTCAGCAAATCGAGCGTCACCCCCTTGAACCAGGCATCGATACTTGTTTTCCAAGAATACTCGATGATGCAACCGGGCTTGAGTCCGGGAAACGAAAAGCTCTTGGCGTACCCACTAAACGAATCGTTTTTGAAGATCTTGCGCTTCACGATATCCCGCGAGGTTAGCTCCGCCACCGTGAGGTCCGGATAGATGACGCGGGCCTTGATCTTCGTCACGTGCATCCCCTCGAAGTACTCGATATCGACCTTGTCCCACTCCCGAACCGCCGCCTCGTCGAACAACTTAATTCGATTGTGAAAACGATGGATCGATAAATATGCCTCCCTGTCATCGACCGTCACCCGACGATAGGTGTACTCGCTGTGGGCGGCAGGGTCGATCTTCGGCGCCATTGCCGTCAATTCCTCCTCCGGTATCTCATCCCACCCCCCTTTCGCGAGTTCCGACTGCCGAGCTAAAAGCGAAGCAGGTGCAACAAAGAGGAGGCTGCAAACAAGGCCTAGAATGGGGATAAGACGGAGGAACATATACAGAGACCTACATAAGCACTTATACGCAATCAAGCTAGATTCACCCCACGAGGGAAGAATCCGCCCCCCTGCGGGGCGCTAAAAGGAAAAGACTCAGTCCCTAGCGGCGTCCTTCGCAGGTTTCACTTCGGGAGTTACCTTCTCTGGAAGCTCAACCCCTTCGACCACTCTCGTCGGTTCCTTCTGCTCTACAAGATTCGACTCGGGAACCAGCGCAGGCTTCTGCTCGACCCGTGGTCTCTTGAGCACCGGCATCGTTTCCGGAGCGATCTCCTTTTTTGGCTGCTTCAATACCTTGGGTTCCTTCTTCTTGAACCAGAGAAATCCCTTTCGCTCTACCGTCTTCTTCTGAACGATCTTGGCCTGCTTGTACTTCGTCTCGCTCGGCTTGACGATCTTCACCGGAACCATCTTCTCCTGCTTCTTCTTGGCCGCTTCGGTAGGCGTCGCCAGAACGCAGAGCCCTGCGAGCGAAACGAACAAAAGAAGAATCCGAGAACAGCGCATCACTCAGGTTCGGCAGTCCCTTCCACCACCCATTCACGGGCATCGGGGACTTGCTTGTAGAATTCGGCGAGCGCCTTGCTCAAATGCTCGGCGTAACGGTAGTGGGCGCCCAAGCCCGTGCGCAGCTCTGCCTCGTAGATAAACTTGTCCCCGTGCGTAGAGTGCTCGAACGGAGTCTGGCTACCGAGCATCAAGCCGTACACATAAGCCGCCTCGCCGCGATCCATCAACTTCGCTAAGAACGCCTTCTGTCTCTCGAGAAAGGGGCGAAACTCCTCGCGGTCCGTCTCTGGAGCAAGGTAGAATCCGGCTTGGATACAGGGCGTATAGCGGTGTCCCGTTCGGTGGCGGTTCAAGTCACGCAACTCGGCGATCGCCATGTTGTTCCAAGCGAAAGACACCCGCATGCGACGAATAGCGGTCCCGCAATAACCGTATCGATTTGCTCGATACTTCAATGCGTTTCCGATCGACTGCTTCTCCGCAAGGAATGGCGGCATGCTGTTCGCGACATCTACCCAGACATCATCTTCAAGGTTTTCGATAGAGAGGCGGGTCTTGAGAAGGTCCAAACTGCGGTTGTGCTCCTCCAGCGCCTGCTTTTGAAACGACTTTTCAGCCTTGCTGTGCTTCACGAGACGAGGGGCGAATTTGGCAACCTCCGCCCGTATCAGCTCCGCAACGACTTGAGCTTCTTTCTGAGGAAGCGAAGCGATATGCTTGATCGTCTGCGCCCACATGCGAGCAGACATGACGAGCGCCAGGTTGGTCTTGGTCGCCAACGGGATGAAGTAGCGAGCCCGGTCCAAGGCAAAATTCTTGCGCATGCGGGAGAGCACCTTCTCAGGGGTCCCTTCCGGGGCCCGCACCACGCTGGAGTCCGCTTCCGCCACCTTGTCGAGACGATCATACTCCTTGTTGTAGCACTCGAATCCCTCGCTGATGACGGAAAGCCACTCCTCCGCTAGGTCCACCGGCATTCCAATCTCGTCAGGAGTAGGAATGTTCTGCGGATCCATAGCGATATAGCGGGTGCTCGACTCCTGCCCGTCGCACATCTGGGAAACCTCGAACAGCTTGTACGCCATCCACATGGATACGTCGTCAATCGCCACCGCGATTCCGCCCGTCAAGCCACCGATGGAAGCATGACCGTAGTCCACGAACTTCAGGATCCGGTCGATCGACTTGTCCGCGTTCTTGAGGTCGACCTTGGCCATGATCGTATCGATGCCTTCATTACTGCGGGAGTAACGAGCCAATACAGACGCGAGCAGCTCGGGCGTGACCTGGGCTTCATTTGCGGCGGTTTCAGGAGGGACGATCGCTAGACCAGTAACTTTCATTCAGAAAAATGCGTTAGTTTGGGAGTCAAAAACTGCTAAACTGAAGTAATCTCCAAAGGTTGCCAGTACAAAGATGATAGCAATTAAGCCCGCCATGTTCCGGCGGGCTTAACAAATAGGACAAAGGAGCTTATAAGAAATACTATTGGCCAGATAGCCATGATCCAAGCGGACCTTGGAAGAAACCGAGTACGACCGAGCCGGCAATAGCGACCACGATGGTCAGCTTGCCGAGGTAAGTCAGAGTCGCGCCTGGCAGGGCCGGAGCCGCTTCACCCTCTTCGTCTTCGTCCGTGAAGCGCCAGACCTCGAAGAATGCTGCCTTGATCACTCCAAAGTAGTAGTAGATCGAAATCACAACACCCACGATTCCAACTCCCAGGAGCGTGTAGAGCTCGGCCTTGAAGGCGGCCACGAAGATCAGGAACTTACCGATAAACCCGGCCAGCGGCGGGATGCCTGCAAGCGAGCCGATACCAATCGCCAAGGCGATTCCGAGGAATCCGTTTCGCTTGGCGAGGTCGCCCAAATCGTCGAGCTCGAGATCGGAATCCCACTCCTTGGGCAGGTGCGCAAAAACCGCAAAAACCGCCATGGATCCGAGCAAGTAAGCGAAAAGGTAAAAGAGCACCCAATTCGTGGCTGCGGGAACGGTTTGGGCCGCAATCACTCCGATAAGCAAGAAACCAGCGTGCGAGACACCGGAAAGACCGATGAGACGCTTGAGGTTGCGCTGCGTCAGGGCGGCGAAGTTTCCGAAGAGAATCGTTAAGGCGGCAATCGCACTAAGCACCGGAATCAAAACACTGGAAAGCGGAGCAAAGACCTTAACCAAGGTGAGCAGCACGGCAAAGCCAGCCGCCTTGGAAGAGACCGCCAGGAATGCGGTCGTAGGAACGGGTGCGCCTTGGTAAACGTCGGGGATCCAGACCTGGAAAGGAAAGGCTCCGATCTTGAAGGCCACGCCAGAGATTACCAAAAGCATGCCGATAATGGCCAAGCTATCCGTCGGGTTCGCTTCGAGGAAGGTCCGCAGGTTCTGGAAGTTCATTCCGTCCTGGCTGCTTCCAGCGAGCGCCGGATTGCTCGCCGCCCCATAAAGAAGCACGATGCCAAAAAGCAGGACCGCCGAGCTGAGGGCCCCCATGATCAGGTACTTTAGGCCGGCTTCGAGCGAGAGCGGGTTTTGGCGGAAGTAGCTTACCAAAATGTAGAAACCAACAGTAGCGGTTTCGAGGGCCACGAACAGCATCAAGAAATGGTTCGCCATCGCCATGATGGACAAAGCCCCTGTGACCACCAAAGTGATCGCGAAGTACTCGATGCGAGCGAGCGTCTTGTTCTCGAAGCTCACCATCGCCAAGTAGCTGACGAAGATCGAAGAAAGGAGAAAGAAGATCCGCAGAGCTTGCGAAGTGCCGCTCAGCTCGATCATTCCGCCAAAGGCAACACCATTACAGCAACCGGTCGGATCGAAGATCAAGATGTAGCCGAGCAACAGGACTTGCCCGAGAATCGAGATTCGAGGAATCGCGCCATGAGCGAACTTCGGGAGGATCACCTCGAGGACCAGCAGCAGGAGAGCCATGCAGCCGAGGATCATTTCAGGGTAGATCGCGCCCCAAGTATTGGTAGCAGCGATTTCGCCGAGGGAGTTCAGAGTATCAGTTGGCATCGTATATCCAAATAATAATTACTTGCTGGCTTCCGTCGTCGCGTAGACGGGTTCGCTCTCAAGCGCGTCGTTGATTGAGGAAGAAATGGTCTTCGGGAAGAAGCCGATGTAGAAAAGGACGACGAGCAGGATGATGGCGGGAATACGTTCCGCCCAGCTCATGTCGGTAACGGTGTGCTCCTTTTGCACCTCCTGGAAATCTTCGGACTCGGTTCCAAAGAACACGCGAGCGATGGCACGCAGCGCGTAGATGGCAGAGATGATGACACCTGTCGCCGCCACGCAGAGCACCCACGGCTCGAACTGCCAGAGGCTCACAAAAATTCCGAACTCGCCCCAGAAGTTTGCAAGCCCGGGACCGGGAAGCGCGATGCTAGCCATCATACCGCAAACGAAGAAAGCGCTGAGCACCGGAGCCTTCTTGGACAGCCCGCCCATCTCTTCCATTTCGAAAGTCTGGGTGCGATGGTGGATCATAGTCGAAAGCATGAAGAGCAGAGCCACAGTCAATCCATGCGCCACCATCATGATGACCGCGCCACCGACGCCGAGAACCGACATTGCTGCGATTCCGAGGAAAGCATAGCCCATGTGCATCACCGAACTGTAACCGAGCATCTGCTTGAGGTCGCGCTGGGCCATGGTCACTAGACCGACGATCACTACGTTTCCTAGAGCCAGCCAAATGATCCAACCTTCCCACTGCCCGACTCCACCAGGAATCAAAGGAACCGCGATTTGGATCAAGCCATAGAGGCCAAACTTCTTCAGAACACCGGCGTGCAGCATCGCTGCCGAGCTCGGAGCCGCTCCATAACCAAGAGGAGCCCAAGTGTGTAGTGGCCAGAGCGATACCAAAATGCCGAAGCCAAAAAGCAAAAGCCCGAAGGCGTAATGCGAAACCGTTTCACTCAAGGGAGCCGCCGCCAAGTGAGCCTTCAGCGTGATCAGATCAAAAGAGTCGGCACCGCTCTTTACATAGAGAACAATCAAACCAGCGAGCGAGAGCATCGCTCCCAGCGTAAGGTAAATGGTCATCTTCATCGCAGCGTAACCGCGATCGCGGCCACCCCAGACCCCCACCATTACGAAGGTCGGGATGAGGGCCAATTCGTGGAAGAAGTAGAAGAAGAAAACGTCGATCGAAGCGAAGACGCCCATCAACCCACTTTGCATGACCAGCAAGCAGAACAAGTAACGGGATAGGTTCTCAGCTTTGGACTGGGCTGCATAGAGTCCGGCCGCCAGACCAACAACCGCTGCCATTACGAAAAGCGGAAGCGCCACACCATTGAGGCCGAGGTGAAGGCTAATGCCTACTGCTTCGAGACCGGTGTTGTGACGGGTGACGAAATCGTATCCACCGGCAACTTCAGGGTTGTACAAAACCCAAGCAATGATGGCGAGGATCGTAGGTATCGCAAAACCGGTAACAGAAACGATCTGTACCGCGGGGCGACCGAGCTTGCCCGCCCAAAGCGTGGCGAACGCTGCGACCAATGGAATCGCTATGGCGAAATGGAGGAGTGAAACGGAGTCGTTCATGATTGGTAGCGCGGAGCTTTAGCCCGCGTAGCACAGCCCGAATCAAGACGCGGGCTAAAGCTCCGCGCTACGTTCGAAATCTGTGTTATCTGCGTCATCTGTGGTTAGAAAATAAATACAATATCTCGCTTCAAATTAGCCTGCGATAAACCAGAAAAGGGCCAAGCCAGCGATGAACCAATAAACGTATTGGTGAAGGCTTCCGACGTGCAGGCTCTTGAGACCGATGCCCACCAAGCCAGCCACACCTGCCGCGCCGCGAATAATCAAGCCGGACAAAGCGATCTGCTCGAAGAAGTGGAGCGTCAAGGCCACCCGCTGCTGAATCTTGGCGATGTAGAAATCGTAAACCTCGTCGAAGAAGAACTTCTTCTCGAACACGGTGTAGAGCGGCCCGATCATCTTCTTGAATCGATCTTCCTTCGCGCCCGCGCCGTAGATGACGAAGGCTATTACCAGACCGATCGCCCACGCGCCAACGCCGAAGCCCATGATCGTAGTGTGCAGCTCCTCAGTCACGAGGTGATGTCCGGCCTCGACGATTGGACTCAGGGCATGTGGATACAGGCTAGTGAAACCGCCGAGGATCGCGCAAATCGCCAAGAGAATCAGCGGCACGGTGATAACCAAACCGTTTTCGTGAGCATGGCTCGCGTTGTCTGAGTTCGTATTTCCGAGGAAAACAATCTTCCAAAGACGAATCATGTAGAACGCGGTCAGGAAGGCACCGAAAACCAGCAGGTAGAAAACTGCCGAATTCTGCTCATACGCCAAGGCGAGTATCGCGTCCTTGGAATAAAAGCCTGAGGTGAAGATCGTTCCGATCAGCGGCAACAAGCCAGCAGTGAAACAGAGGAAAGTAATTGGCATTTTCTTCGCCAGTCCACCCATCTTGAAGATGTCCTGCTCGTGGTGGCAGGCGTGGATGATGGAACCGGAACCGAGGAAGAGCAAGGCCTTGAAAAAAGCGTGCGTGGTCAAATGAAACATCGCTGCAGCAACGCCCGCTTCCCAGGAAACCATACTGCCGAGTCCGAAAGCTGCGACCATATAGCCGAGCTGCGAAACAGTGGAGTACGCGAGGATCTTCTTGATATCGCGTTGGGCGATGGCGGTGAAACCGGCGTAAATCGCAGTCGCCACGCCCACCCACATGATCACGTTCAGCGCATCGGCTGTCATGAGAAAACCAGTACGGCAGAGAAGGAATACACCAGCCGCAACCATGGTGGCCGCGTGGATCAAAGCGGATACCGGAGTCGGACCTTCCATCGCGTCCGGAAGCCAGACATGCAGCGGGAGCTGACCGGACTTGCCGACCGTACCACAGAAAAGAAGCAGACCAAGAGCAGCGGACGGGACCACGACATCGCCGGAAACGACGAGCTCGCGCATTTCGCTGAGGCTCACCGTGCCAAACAAGCCAACCGCCATTGCAATACCGATGAGAAAACCGAAGTCCCCTACCCGGTTCGTGATGAACGCTTTCTTGGACGCCGCAGCCGCACTGGGCTTATCGAGGTAGAAACCGATCAACATATAAGAACTAAAACCGACGAGCTCCCAGAAGATGAAGAGCGTGACCAAGCTGTTGGCCATCACAAGACCCAGCATGGAGAACATGAAGATCGAAAGACCGCCGAAGAAACGGGCCTTGTTTGGATCTTCCTTCATGTATCCAAGGCTGAATACATGAACCAAGAAACCGACGAACGCGACCACGAAGAGCATGAGCTTCGCGAGGTCGTCGACCAGGAAACCGAAGTCGAGCGAGAGCGGACCGATAACAATCCAGTTCGTGGTGAACTCGAAATTATCGAGGCGGAAGATGATGTGTCCCGCAGTGGCAAGGATCAGAGCAGCCGCGCCGACGGATACGCCTGAGGCCAATGCTCCGTTGCGACGCAGGCCAAAGGCAATTGCTACCGCAGAAATCAATGGGAACGCGAGAAGAGCGTATGCGAATATTTCAGGATTCATCGGGAAGCTAATTCTTCAGGGCGTTGAGGTCTGGCACCTGGACGGTCTGGCGCTTGCGGAAAAGGGCCACGATGATGGCGAGTCCCACCGCGACTTCGGCGGCTGCCACCGTGATGGTGAAAAACACGAAAACCGAACCGCTCATGCCACCGTGGTAGCGGGAAAAGGCGATCAGCCCAAGGTTGCAGGCGTTGAGCATGAGCTCGAGGCACATGTAGATGACGAGCGTGTTCTTGCGGCGCAGGACGCCAAAGAAACCGATGGCGAAAAGCGCGGCGCTCACCGCAATGTATTGTTCAAGTCCGACGGTCATCGTTTGTGGAAGAGAAGAGGTTGTCGTGAAAGAGAGAGGAGTTACGAGAAGGCCTAGTCAGCCTTCACACGCTTGCTAAGAACGATGACGCCAATCATCGCGATGAGCAGAAGGAAACCGGTCACCTGCATGGGCAGTTGATAGGTGGTGAAGAGTTCGTAGCCAAAATTCTTGAGCGAGGCGCCCGCGGCTTCCGGAAGCGAATCACTCGCGGCCTTGATGTTGTCACTGGAAGTGATCGCAACGACTCCAAGAATAAGCAGGGCAAAGCTGATCAAGCTCGCCACCCAAGTGATGGGCTTCACGCGGTGCTTGTTCTCCTCCTTTACATCAAGAAGCATGATGATGAAGAGGAAGAGCACCACGACCGCTCCTGCGTAGACGAGGATTTGAATCACCGCGAGGAAGTAGGCTTCGAGCAAAACGAAGAGCGATGCCATGCCAAGAAAGGTCATGATCAGGAACATCGCCGCGTTTACCGGGTTGCGGCTGAACACGACACCAAAAGCGCAACCAAGCGTGATCGTCGCAAATATGTAGAAAAACAGGTCAGTCATCTGAGGAGGGAGGAAAATTCAAATCAGTGGTGGCCGCCGCCGTTTTCAGCCGCCTCTTTCTTCTTGTTCCACTTGAAGTGTTGGTCAGGGAGCGTGCCCCCGAGTTCGTAAAGCTTCGCCTTGTTGTTCACCATTTCGGCACGGCTGTAACCAGACATCGAATACTGGTTCTGCAGCCAGATCGCTTCTTCCGGACAAACTTCCTGACACATTCCGCAATAGATGCAGCGGAGCATATCGATCTCGAATTCCTTGGGAGCCTTTTCGACGTGGGCGTACTCGCTCTCTTCCGAGATTTCTCCAGGGGTGATCCGGATCGCCTTCGGTGGACAAACGAATTCGCAAAGCTGGCAGGATACGCATTTCTCGCGGCCCTCAGGGTCGCGAACCAGCGTGGGCACTCCACGATAGCCGGCCGGGATCGGCGGGCGCTGTTCCGGATATTCCAAAGTCACGGTTTCGCCAAAGAACATGCGGCGGAAGGTAACCGTGAGACCGCGAACGATCTCCGGAATGTAGAGCTTTTCTAAAAATGTAAGCGGTTTTCTCTTAACGACGATAGCCATGGCTCGTGTGGGTTAAGGTCTCTCCAAAAAGTAAATTACAAAGGTGTACACGATCAGGTTGGCGATCGAGAGCGGCAAAAGCATTTGCCAACCGATGCGCATGACTTGGTCGTAGCGGAAACGTGGAAGCGTCCAGCGGATCCACATGAAGAAGAACATGAAGCCGCAGAGCTTCGCGATCATGGTGCCAACGGAGAGAAGACCGGCGAGCCAGCCGTGAACACCGAAGTCCGCCCAAGTCATGAACGGCAAGGGATGCCATCCGCCGAGGAAGAGAATCGCGACAACCGCAGATCCCACCAGCATGTGAGCGTATTCGCCCACGAAGAAGAGACCGAACTTGAAGGAGCTGTACTCAGTGTGGAAGCCACTGACCAATTCCGTTTCGGATTCCGCCATGTCGAATGGCAAACGGTTGGTTTCTGCGAAAATACAAACGACGAAGATCAGGAACGAACCGGGCATCCACATCGCATTCCAAAGGGCGCCGCCTTGGGAATTGACCACATCGACCAAGCTCAAGGTGCCATCCGTACCGGGAGCGTTAAGCCACATGAAAACCGGCAGAACAGAAATCCCCATGGCAAGCTCGTACGAGATCATCTGAGCCGAGGCGCGAATGCCTCCAAGGAATGGATACTTCGAATTGGAAGCCCAACCACCGAGGACGACGCCGTAAACGCCAAGCGACGAGATTGCGAAGAGGAAAAGGATCGCAACGTTCAAGTCCGCGAGGACGAGTGTCACAACTTCACCCGCCGCGTTCTCGAAATAGCCGAATGGAACGACCACCACAGTCGTCAAGGCCGGCACCAGAGAAAGCACCGGAGCGAGAATGAAGTAGAACTTGTTAACGTGTCCGGGCGTGACGTCTTCCTTAAAGAGGAACTTGGCTCCGTCCGCGATCGGCTGAAACACGCCAAGACGCGTGAGGAAACGACCCACATACGGAATCGACCCCAGAATAGGAAGGGAAGTACGGTTCGGGCCGACACGACCTTGAATCCAGCTGGAAATCTTGCGTTCCGCGAGAACGGCGTAGGAGCAAAAGCCCATCAGCACGCTCACTACGACAACCGCGTAGATCGACTTGATTGCTATATCAGTGAGTTCCATGACGCTAGAGCGCGTAGCGCGGTGCTTCAGCCCGCGTCCGCAGAGGATTGATCCTGCATTGAGTACGCGGGCTAAAGCTCCGCGCTACGTTAAATCGTGAATTCATTACTTCGCTACCTCCGCAACTTGAGGTTCAAAGTGGAGCGACTTGCCCTCGACGAAGGCGAGCCCTGAGAAAGCCGAGCCATCCAGCAACACGCCGGTGTCGGCGATACCCTTGAAGGTGAGGCCTTCGAAAATACTTCCTTCCGCTGCGATCTGTTCCCAAACCGTTCCCACTACCGAAGGGCAGGTTTCACCGGAAAGGCTGGCTTGGATAGCAGACAACGCGGCGAGATCGTCGATCGAACCGACCGGCCCCGGAACCGCCTTGTGGAATTTTTGGATACGGAACTGCTGGTTGATCAACGAACCGGACTTCTCAAACTGGGTCAGACCCGCGATCGCTACATCCGCAGCCTTCGTTGTAGCGGAAGCGTGCGTATCGATCACGACGAGCTTTACCTTCTTGAGCTGCTCTTCGCTGAGACCGGCCGCTACCAGATCTTCCTTGGTAGCGAGCACCGTGCTAACTTCGCCACTGTCGATTTGGGAACCTAAGACAGAAAGCTGTTCAGCAGGGAGATCTGTGATCAAACCGGTCGCAAGCGCTCCGCGAACGTTCGGATTGCGATCCTTTGAAATGAGAATTCCATCATCGTCACCGTATCGAGCAACGAGATACACGCCTTTCGCGTTCACCTGCTCAGCGATTTGCTTGAGCACGAACTGCTCTTCGACCGTGTTACGCCCAGACCCTACGATTGCCACGCCCTCCCCTTTCAGGAGTTCGGCAGCAGCCTTGAGCGCTTCCACCGCAGAGGTTTCAGAGCCGTTGACCGTCGAGAACGAGAGGCGATCTTCCGCTTCGACCTGCTTGTAGAGCTCGCGGCCCGAGTCTGGCATCCAAGTGTCGTTGACCTCGTCGTTGCGACGTGGCGTCACGCGGTAGACCTTGCCCTCGCGAGAGGAAACCACCGTGTTGCAGCCAACGCTGCTTTCGAAGTCGATGCTCTTCGTTTCCTTGAGGAACCAGACGCGCATCTTGAAACGGAAGTCGGTGCTGGTGAGCGCACCTACCGGACAAATGTCTACTGTATTAAGAGAGTAGTTGTTCGCGAGCTCCTTGCCGGGGAAGCAAGTGAGGGTCGAGTAGCTGCCGCGATCGGTGAAGCCGAGCACGTCGTCCTTGGCCACCTCTTGCGAGAAACGGATGCAGCGGGAACAGAGAATGCAACGCTCGTCGTCGAGGGTTACCCTTGGCCCGAGGCGCGTGCGCTTAGGCTTAACATTCTTTTCCTCGACGAAACGGCTGTATCCACGGCCGTGAGACGCGGAAAACTCCTGCAGCTTACACTCGCCAGCCTGATCGCAAATCGGACAGTCGAGCGGGTGGTTGATGAGGAGAAACTCGGTTACCGACTCACGAGACTCGATGGCCTTCTGCGAGCTGGTCTTGATGTGCATTCCAGGGGCCGCATTGGTGCCGCAAGCGATGGCGGGGCCGGGCATCCACATGATCTTGGGAGTACCGTCCTCGTTGAGCATCGGCTCGCCGGTCGCGCGGTCCTTGCCTGGCATGCCCATCTCCACGAGACACATGCGGCAGTTACCAGCGATTGAGAGCTTCGGATGGTAGCAGTAATGCGGGACCTCCTTGCCGAGCATTTTGACAGCTTCGACCATGTTGGTGCCCGGAGGCACCTGCAGGTCTTGCCCGTCAATATTGACCGTTATCAGGTTATCTTTCTTTTCCTCAGCCATTACACGCGAGTTCCTTTATGGCTTGGCGGTCAGCTTTGGGATCGCTGAGGTGCGCCGCATATTCTCTAAATTCGTCTTCAAACTTGGCAATGTAGCTCTGTACCGGCCACGCCACCGCAAAACCGAAAGCGCAGATGGTACGGCCAGCGATCTGGCCCGCGACATCGAGCATGAGATCCACGTCTTCCGGACGAGCCTCTCCGTGGACCATGCGAGAAGTGATCTTCTTCAACCAGAGCGAACCTTCACGACACGGGGTACATTGCCCGCAGGATTCGTGAGCGTAGAAGGCCATCAAATTGGCCAGCGCCGCTGGAATGGATACCGAATCATCCAAAACCATCATGCCACCGGAACCGGACATGGAGCCGGCCGCCGCGATACCGTCGTAGTCGAGCGGGATGTCTTCCAGCCCCCAATCGTATTCGCTGCCGTCTGGGCTCTTACCCTTGTAGCGCTCGCCGTTCTTGAGGATCTTCATGGAAGACCCGCCAGGGATGATCGCCTTGATCGTACGGCCTGGGAGCGGTCCGCCACAAATATCGTAAACCAGCTCGCCAAGCGTCATCTCACCCACTTCGTAGTAGCCGGGACGCTGCACGCCGCCGGACACACACCAGATGCGTGTACCCGCATTATTAGGACGGCCGATCTTCTTGAAGCCTTCCGCGCCCATGTCCAAAATGTGGACCGCGTTGCAGAGGGTTTCGACGTTGTTGACGATGGTCGGGCAATTGTAGAGGCCGAGCACCGCTGGGAAGTAAGGAGGCTTGATGCGAGGGTTCGCCCGCTTGCCTTCGAGAGATTCGATGAGTCCGGTTTCTTCACCGCAAATATAGGCAGCCGCCCCGCGATGCACTACGATATCGCAGCTGTATCCAGATCCCAATACGTTATCTCCGACAAATCCCTTTTCCTTCGCCTCGAGGATCGCTTGGTCGAGAATCTTGGCTCCGTAAGGCATCTCCTCGCGGATGTAGATGAAGGCCTTGGCGACATTGTTCGCGAAGCAAGAGATCATGATGCCTTCGATCAACTGATGCGGGTCCTTGTGCACGATCTGGCGATCCTTGAACGTACCGGGCTCGGATTCGTCGCAGTTGCAGATCAAGTAGATCGGCTTGCCGGATTTGCGATCCACGAAGCTCCACTTGAGTCCGCAAGGGAAACCGGCTCCACCCCGACCGCGCAGGGTCGATGCCTTCACTTCGTCGATGATCGCTTGCGGCTCCATGGTGACCGCCTTCTTCAGCATGTCGTAGCCGCCGTGAGCCAAGTAGCTGTCGATGTGCGGCGTATAGCCAGGTTCGTCGGCGTACTTGAGGACGAGACGCTGTTCTTTTGGATGTATTGCCATCTTAACTACGCTTTCGCCTCCGCTTTGATCTTGTCGCAAATTTCCTTGGCCTTCTCGACGGTGAGATTCTCGTGGAGATCCTCGTCGACTAACATGACCGGAGCGCTGCCGCAGCTTGCAAGACACTCGGCGAATTCCACTGTTACTTCTCCGTCCGGAGACACTTGATTGAGCTCCGCCTCGAATTCCGAAAGCATCTTATCGCAAACCTTCGCTCCACCTGCCATCGCGCAAGAAAGCGTGCGACACACGCGAATGTGGCGCTTGCCGATCTTATGCTGGCGAAAGAACGGGTAAAAGGTGACGACCGATAGCACATTGATCGGTGCGATGCCTAGTTTCTCAGCCACCCATTCGGCGGCCTCGTTCGAGATGAAACCTTGATCCTTCTGGATCGCGTGCAACAAGGGCATGACCGCGCTTTGCGCTTCCGGATACTTCGGAATCGCAGCTTCGATCTCAGCTAGCGTCTCTGGCTTTAAGTCCATTTTATTAAAATTGTTCTCTTCCCACGAAGGTCACGAAGCAACACGAAGATTTTGTATTCATATTTCAACGTCACTCACTTCGTGAACTTAGCGCGCTTCGTGGGCGAAAATTAAAGATCTACCGATCGCATTCCCCCATGACGAAGTCGAAGCTGCCGAGGATCGCCGGGATGTCCGACACCATGCAGCCTACGCAAAGCTTTGGAAGGATGCTCAAATTACAGAAGGAAGGCCCGCGGATCTTCATGCGGTACGGAACGCCTCCACCCTTGGAGTGGATGAAGAATCCAAGAGCCCCTTTCGGAGCTTCGCCCTCGAAATAAACTTCACCCGCGGGGATCTGCGGTCCCTCGGTCGTGATCATGAAGTTTTGGATCAGCTCCTCCATAGAGGTGAGCGTCTTGTCCTTGTGCGGGAGGATGATCTTTTTGGCGTCTTCCGCGCGGTAAGGCCCCTCGGGCAGTTTCTCGATCGCCTGGCGAATGATGCGCACGCTCTGGCGCATCTCTTCCATGCGAACCACGTAGCGATCGTAACAGTCGCCAGTCTCGCCGAGGACCACTTCGAAATCGTACTTCTCGTATCCAGAATATGGAGCATCGCGGCGAAGGTCGACGTCCACCCCTGAGGCGCGGGCGTTCGGGCCGGTCATGCCGTATGCAATCGCGTCTTCCTTACTAATAACACCGATATCCGCCGTGCGGTCCACGAAAACGCGGTTGCGAGAGAGCAGGCTCTCCACGTCGTCAAGCAGCGGCAGGAACTTGGTGCAAAAATCGAGCACCTTGTCGGTCCAGCCCTCGGGGATGTCACGCGTGACGCCGCCGATACGGCTGTAGCTGGTAGTGAAGCGGGCCCCGGTGAGCTCTTCGAAGAGCGTGTACAGGTTTTCGCGCTCGGTGAAGGTGATCATGAACACGGTCAAGGCGCCCACGTCCATGGTATACGCCCCCAGTCCCAGCAAGTGAGAGGAGATGCGGGCCATCTCGCTCGTGATCACACGAATCGCTTGGCAACGCTCCGGCACCTCGATGCCCGTAAGCTTCTCGACCGCGATCGCATAGATGGCGTTGTTGGCCAGCGGAGCGAGGTAGTCCAACCGGTCCGTATAGGGCACGAACTGGTTGTAAGTCATGTTTTCGGCAATCTTCTCGTCGCCGCGGTGGAGGTATCCGAGCACCGGGTCGCACTTTTGGATGATCTCGCCGTCGAGCTCGAGGTTCAGGCGCAACACCCCGTGCGTAGACGGGTGAGACGGGCCCATGCTAAGCTCGAGCTTTTCAGTCTCGAACTCTTCCGAAGCTTGCGCCGCGCGGGTCGCCGCGTCGGGCATCGTGTATTCTTTAGATTCGGTCGCCATTGGCTAAATTCGTTTGGATGTGGAAGCTATGACAGGGTCGCGTTCAGCCTTCCGGCTTTTCCTTCTTCTCGTTCCAGCTCTCGTCCTTGGCGCGAGGCTCCTTTTCCGCTTCGAAGCTGGAGCAGCTCGAAACGAACGGACCGCCAGCCATCGGGGCCGCGATCGTGCCCGTGCCGGTCACTTCGCTAATCTCGCCATCCCAAAGCTCGCCTTCGTGGCCCGCGAGCGGGAAGTCCTTACGTAGCGGATGGTGGGGATAGCCGTCCCACATGAGAATGCGGCGAAGATCCGGGTGGCCTTCGTACTTGATCCCCAAAAGATCGTAGCATTCGCGCTCGTGCCAATCGGCCGCCGGCCAAAGATGCGACACCGTTGGAGCCACCGGATTTTCGCTATCCGGGCAATCCGCCGCAACCCGCACGTAGACCGCGTTGGCCGTCGACTGCAGGTGGTAGACAACCGTGAAGCGAGGACTCGCTTCCACCCCGTTGTCGATACCGGTCGCATCGACCAACATGTCGAAACCATGGTTGTCGCGAAGGGTCTTGAGCACATCGACGAGAGCGTCGATCGGGCAGTTAAAAGAGGGCCAATCGGCTGAGGTCCGCTCTGCAACTTCGGAGTTAACTCCTTGCAGGGCGGCGAGTAGATCTTGAGCAATCATCGTGCGAGCAGATCAGGATTTCACTTTGAAGAGGTCCTTGGCCGACGTTTCCGTACTGACCTTGTCCTGCAATTTGATAAGGGCATCGAGCAAAGCTTCCGGCCGCGGCGGGCATCCGCTCACGTAAACATCTACCGGAACGATACGGTCCACTCCTTGCAAAGTCGCGTACGAGCGGTACATACCACCCGAAGACGCGCAGGCTCCCATGGCGATCACCCACTTCGGCTCCGCCATCTGGTCGTAGATGCGACGCACGACAGGGGCCATCTTGTAGGTAACCGTGCCAGCGACGATCATCACGTCCGATTGGCGAGGGGAAAAGCGCATCACCTCGGCGCCGAAGCGCGAGATATCGAACTTCGAAGCCCCGGAGGCCATGAGCTCGATCGCGCAGCACGCCAACCCCATTGGCATCGGCCAAAGCGAGTGGGTGCGAATCCAGTTAATAACCGCATCGGCCTTAGAGACGATCACGCCGCCCTCGACCTTGCTGTTGTAACCTATATCTGCGTTAGAAGAGACCATTTTTCTCAGAATGCTTCAAACGCCCGAACCTACGTCGCCCTAGGTAACATGCAAGCGGGATCTGCCCGAAAACAGAGGGATTTGTCCGCGAATTTATTTTTTGATAAAAGTCATTGACCGAGGAGAAACGAATCGCCTTATTTGGCCGTTCTTTTCTAGGGCCTCCCCGAGAGGCCTTTAGGATTAAGTCATGGAGAGATGGCAGAGTGGTCTAATGCGCACGCTTGGAAAGCGTGTGTACCGCAAGGTACCGAGGGTTCGAATCCCTCTCTCTCCGCCATTCGACGCGTAAAGTCGAATGGCGAGATAGCGGGATGAAGAACCCGAGCAGAGGGGTTTGTGGAGCGAACCGGAACGGGGATGCGCAGCATTAGGGCGAAGCTCCGAACGAAGTGAGCCAATCCCTTGTTTCGTCGTCTCGCTCCTCAAGCGTCGTCACTACGTTCCTCGGCACTCTCCAACATCCACCTAAATCACCGGGGAATAGGTACTTACAAAAGCAACCGAGGCCATACAATCACGATTTAGCACACAAAGCGATACACTGTTCGCTTCAGTTCGTAATAGGCCGCCGTAGTTCTTGACGTCACGACTTCAGTGCAAGACCACAAGCAGGAACCATTGCCTGAAAGGAGCCAGTCACGCCTCCCCTCAAATTGCCGCAGCACGCCTCAAGCAACCAGAACCTGCCCAATCAACCAGTGCCCTGCACAAGCAAAGTAACAGCGACGCCAACACCTATGCTCAACAGAGCAACAACAGTGTTGATCACAAAACGTCTCGACGCGACCTTTTCGCTTTCCTCAGCCCTAGCTTCAGCCTTGATCGCCCTTTCCTCGGAAGCGAAAGCCCTAGCCTCAAGATCCTCACGCTGGTTTTTAAATTCGACGCAAGACCCCACCGAGGCTTCGATCAATCGTAAATCTTCGAACAATCGATCCAAAGCCCCATCATACTCTTCAACAGTATCCAAAAGAGCAGACTCCTTCCCGATGTCTTTCTTCGCTCGAAGCTTAGCAATTCCATCCCGAAGAGTCATCATTCTCGGCTTAATCTCAGGGTAATATGAAGGAATTCCCTTCTCTATGTCAGCCGGAGTAAAAGGCTTGAGCAACTCGCTAACATGCTCACGCATAGCGACCCCCAGAAAATCACAAACATCGAAAAAGCTTCGATACTGGTGGCCCAACGCCTTATCGAGCTGGCCCAACACATATCCCCCACAATCAAGAACCTCATCACCTAGAGAACCCTCAGAGCCCGTGCCAAGCTCACAATCGATAGCTCTGACAAAGTGATCATATGCAGCACGCATCTCCAATACAGGCTGCATAAAACTACCCAAAGCCAAATCTATGTTGGCCTCCTCCAGCCTAATGTACCATCGCTTGGTATAAAAATGGAGGCGAGCGATAGTCTCAATTTTGGATTTTTCTTCAGAGGAACAGGGATTGATGATCACGATCAAGAGGTGGGGATTAGCAAATAAGAAGGCGACAGCCTCACAACTGTCGCCTCAGTTAAAATTTTTATTCAGGATCAAGGCATAGAATTTTGAGCGTCCTTGCGCTTCATTTCCGCAAACTGATCGTCGGTAACAATCTTTCCGGTTGCCGCTCGAACACTTCCTCGGAATCGAATGCTATGCGCGTGAGTAACCTGCATGGTCCGATCGTCGATTTTCGACTTAGGAAAGTCCTGATCTTTAAGTTTTCGAGTCAATGCGAGTGCCATAGGGAGTCTTTCTTTGATTTTTTTGGTGCACAAGGAAAGCCTTGAGAACCGGCGCTATTTTCTAGAACTTTAAAAAAATGCAAGCATTAAGCAAATAGACTGGACATAACCGGAAAGGGTTCCAATGCGTCCAACTCATTGATTCAGCAAGCTAAGTCCTTAGCAGCTAGAGGATTGAAGGGAAGGGGATTACAAACGAACAAATGCATAAGCGTTTTTGCGTAACATTAAAGGTTAAAAGTGTAAAAACGGACTTTTTAGAGAAAATCACAGTCGTTTGCCACCAATCAAGGCCATGCTAGTTCCATGCCAGAATGAATCGAAATCAAAACGCTGTCAAACCCCGTACGGTGCGAAGCATAACGTTCGGCGGCAACAAACGACTTCAACCCCTACCCGCTACTCACAACCAATCCCCCAAGTTCACATATTCTCCCCCCCCCCCGCATGCTGGCTAGCATCGCTTCACTTCAGAACAATCGATATCCACTTTCTTTATACAACAGACAGATAGAACCACTGTCCCCGAAGTCTCATAAAGCATCCTCCTGCATCAAAGATACAAAGCCGAGAAACAAGACCAGCAAGGGAAGTTAAAACCAATGACAGCCCACACAAATACCAGCGAAAATGACGGCACCATCGACTAATGAATCGTCAAGCGGGAAGCTGTATTTGTTTTTCACTACACATCTAATCTTTCCAGTTGGACTGTTTGCGACGTACTGGGCCACGGCCGGATTCCCACTCTCAGACACACAGAAATGGAAAAGAATAGTAGTTCTGATTGCAGTGACCTACCTCCCATTGAAGTTGATGAAAATACTTATCCACAAGGACTCAGGCGTATTGAGAAACAACAGGACGGCTTACTATATCTGCTTTTACCTGCTGGTTGGAGTCTGGTTTTTGGCAACAGTCATCGGCTTCGCCAAAACAGGTATAACAGCGTTCATCGGGTCGGCGCTTGTCGCTTGCGCACTATACAAGCTCTGGGGCAACATCAGCGGAGAAGAGGACAGTCAAGAAAGCGAAAGAGATCGCTAAGACTTCTTAAAAAATGAGTAAGGACGAAAAAAGGCGTATCCGATTTCTTGGCGAAGAGCTCGGACTCTTCACGACCAAAGAGGTCTTCATGATGAGGGAACGGAATGAGATCGATTCGACAGCCGAGTTCTACTCAGAGAAACTGAAGAGATGGAGGTTGTTGCCAGAATACATGGAAGAAGAATTTCCGTCATCCGAGAAGATTGCGCAGTTTAAAAGCATGGGATACGAGTACTTGAGGGTGATCGGAACCCCAGGTGAAGACTGTCCGGCTTGCAACGAAACGACCAACCAAACTTATTTCATTGATAAGCCACCTTTGATACCCCCACTAAACTGCACATGCATACCATGGTGTCGCCTTATCCCACAGCCACTCAAGAAAGCTCCTGAGTGAAATGAACCCCGGTCTCAATTGACCAGTAGCGGACCCCAGCGTCTCCGCCTATTGCCAGATTACTCGCCTTGGACTTCAACAAGCAAGGCCGCTGTTCCGCTTGAATCCTGCGACGGCCCGCTTCTGATTCCCCAATACTCAAGGAAAGAAAGATTCGTTTTCTACGACGATGGCTCGGGGAGCTCACGCTGGTTCGTCCTATCGGCTGCAGTCATTCGAAAGTCGAATGATCTCAAGATGGTAGAATGCCTCAAGGAAACGAGAGAGGTACTGAGGAAGAAGCCAAAGACGCCATTGCATTTCGTCGACCTGAAGCACGAGCAGAGAGTGCCTTACATCAAGCGTGTTGGAAAACTGCCGATCAGAACCGTCAGCGTACTGATTCATAAACCTTCGATCAAAGAACCCGAAAAATTCCAAAGTCAAAAATTCCGCCTGTACCGCTATGCAACGCGACTACTCCTCGAGAGAACATATTGGCTTTGCCGTGATCATCGGAAGAAAGACGAAGGGAACGGCTTCGCGGATATCATCTTTTCAAACAGAAGCATCATGTCATATGAGGACATCTAGGACTACTTACGTGTTCTACTGGAACAGAGCGATCCCAACCTCACCCAAGTACAGATCGATAAATCAGTAATTGATCCTACAAGGATTAGATCCGTTGAACACGGAAAACTCGCCGGGTTACAAGTCGCAGATGCAGTCGCATCGGGAGTTCATTTCGCGGTGAAGCGCAACCAGTACGGAGAAAGTGAACCAAGCTACCTCCAGCACCTAAAGCGGTCGGTTTATCGCCATGAAGGTAGGGCTTTCGGTTACGGCATCAAGTTTTGGCCAGATGACTTCGAGACCGTAAAACAAAAAACTCCCGAAGTTGAGAACTTCGAGAGCTTCTAAAAATTGTAGGCCCCAGAAACCGAGGATCCCACCCATAAAGGGCTGCCACTCAAGGAGAGCGACCTCTACATCTTCTGCGCTTGCCTATCGCGATATCTCGCAAAAAACGGGGCTCCTGTCAAGGCAGCTATCTCGAGCGTCATTTCAATGGGTATCCGAGCGCTCAGGCCCCTCGACGTAGCCCATCTCCTTGTAGGCCGACTTCCGCTTTCGAAACATGCTCATCGCGACCGGCAAATTTTCATCAATGAAATCGTACACCCTGACTTCGCTTTTACCTTCGCATTTTCGGTGCAAACGCCCGGCGTACTGAACAAGACGCCCTTTGAAGGAAATAGGCATCGCGAGAAAGAGCGTATCCAATTCTTGGAGATCATAACCTTCCCCTAGGAATGAGCCCGTTGCCAACAAGCAGATTCCATATCCATCACTCAGACTCTTCCGAATACGCTCGTCTTGCCCTTTCACAGCCTTCAAGCTTCTTCCTCCTGTCATCAATTCGGGAACAATGCCAATCCTCCCCTCACTTTCGCGCTGTAAGACAAAAAGTGTCTGTAAGACAAAAAGTGTCAATCCTTACTCTTTGCTATCAGTGTAAGACAAAAAGTGTGTAAGACAAAAAGTGTCAATCCTTACTCTTTGCTATCAGCGAATCATACAACCTACTCGCATTCTTCCGGTTGCCTTCGAGCATCTCCTTGACGTAACGGCTTACGCCAAACTCAGTACCCATGTTCAACTTCGCAGCCAACCACCCATTACGACACATGAACCGCCTCTTCAGGTAGCCAGCAATTGCCACCTTCCAGTCCGCTGACTTCAGCGACGCGTCAGCTTCCTTCAAGTCGACCCCAAGCGTCCCGGCGCAGGACAAAAGCGATTTCTCCCACACGAGTTCACGCATTTCCCTCGCATCGTCGACTCCCAGCTCGAGGCACGCCTTCATGCTCTTCTCGTCTCCGAGCAAGGCTGCCTTAAATTCGCCCGAACCCATTGCCCATCCTTTGCTCATACGATCAAAGAGCATCGCCTTCTGACGCGGCTCGTCTTCCACCAGCCACGAGAGGTACTCCGCATACTTGTTCCGGCCCGCTGGCGTATCCTTCAACCCGCCTGCTCCCTTTAAGCAGGTTTCAAATTCAAGAAAACGGGGCCGTTTGCGCTTATCCCAGAGATGCCGGTAACTGCAAAAGCCCAGCGTCCGAAGCTCCTCCACCCCACAGATACCAGCCCGTACAGGGTTGAGATGGATATAGTGGCAAAGCCAAGCGAGCCGATCCAGGTCCTCCACCACGATACTCCTGAAACGCCCTTGGAAGATATGCCCCTTCTCGCTCCGGTACTTGTTGAAGCGAATCGAGAACACGCTCTGCAGCAGCCGCATCCCCTCGCTCAGGTTCGGCTCCGGAGTTTCCAGAGCCAAATGGAAGTGGTTGCCCATCACGCAATACGCATGCAGCACCCATCCCGCGCGCTCGCAGGTCTCGAACAACGCCTTCTCGAACGACAGCTTCGCACCATCGTCCTCAAAGATCCACTTACGATAGTTCCCGCGGTTCAACACATGGTACAAGCCTCCCGCACGCTCGAATCTCAACTTCCTTGACATGCGAGCAAAGAAACAAGGCCCTCACACCAATGTCAAATGGTAAGGATTGACACTTTTTTACGGCTCACACTTTTTTACTCTCCCCCTCAGAGACTTGAATGGAGGAAACTACGTCCATACTTACATATCTGCACAGGGTGCGATATCAGCTCACGTTTGGGATAAGACGACCCAAGCTAAAGCAGCCTCTCTACCTCTAAACGATGTAACCCCAGACATTTACAGCTACTACTGGAACTCTAGCAGCAACACTTCACCCCACATGTGGGATGATTCTAACAACAACGAGTACATGCATCCGAGCTACATGCCTTCTGGAACGAGGTATGTGAATCAATACAATGATTTAGATTATGCGTTTGTTTCTACTTTTGGATGGGAGACCAACCAAGTACTTAAGCCGGATGCTGGTTATAGTTACTATACATCCCTATCCGGAAACTTTGGAGTTTTCCAGCGGAACGAATTTTCGATAAACGTAAGTCTAGGGTTTCCGGATGATCGTTTTGAGATTTTTTCGTACGCTGCAGAATCGGTTTCAGAAGCGATAGCGACCGAAGGAAACGCTGATGGTCTTTTTCAAGCCTATCCTAGCGTAGATCTGAATACAGAATTTGGTTTTGGAGGAGACAGGGATGGACATAGTGCCCAGTTTAGGTCTTACATCCAAGAAAGATGGGAGTATTGGAGCAGAACCCTTGATGACATGGGAATTATATATCCATGAGTAATAAAAAGAGGAGAGCATTAGCCCCATTGATTGTACTCGCGGCTACAATTGCCCTCACCCTGTTGTATTTCAGCAGGCTAGAGCAGCCTCTTGCTCAGCAAGAAAACCATAATCCTGAGGCACCGAGAGAAGAACAGACGATTGGAGTTCGAAAGGCTGATCTGTTGTCTGGTTTAGTTGAGGCACGTAACACAACGATAAATCTGACGGGAATAGTCTTGGATGAAAACAACACCCCCCTATCGGGGGTTAGCGTATTAGCAAAAATCAGAAAGTCGACACTAGCTGCATCAACTGAGTTGGGTGAAGATACCAAGAGCCTACAACTGACGACGAATAGTGAAGGCATCTTCGAAATCTTGGGAGAAATTGGGTATTGGTTGGATATAAAAGAAATCGCTAGGGATGGCTACACGCTTCTTTCGAAGCAGAGTCAGGAGTTCAATTATTACTCAGGTGAAATACGTTTCCAGGAGAATCCTGAGCCTGTAGAGTTCTACATGGTAAAAGACATTAATCAAATCGATCTCTATCAAAATACCTACAAAATCGCAACTCCCTGGGAGGGAGAGGAGTTGCTCGTTAATTTGAGGCAAGGTGTCGTAGAGGAAGGCGGAGATATACTCATTAAAGCTAGCCGAGGAGAAAAGATCGAGCGAATGTACGATTGGACCTTGGTCATAGAAGTTCCCAGCGGAGGCATTTTGGAGGTCCAAGAAGGTCAACCTGTCCTAATAGCACCGAGAGGACCTTATCCCGACACCTGGAGCGTTGAGCACCAAAGGCTATCAGATGACTACATCGGAGGTTTAAGTACGAATTTCTTCGTACTAACCAAAGAAGGCCAATATGCTAGAGTCCAATTGCGTGCAACGCCTGACCAAATAGAGATGGGAGCTAGAAGCATTTGCCTGAGAGTTTTTATAAACGAGAGTGGAGGAAGGGTCCTTCAGGATTCCTCAACCTCAAGTCAATTTTAGTTGAGCCCTGTCTTTGGATTCAGAGGCACTGCACGTTGGCAGTCAGCTTTGCCAATTCGTTGCAAATCTGAAGTTTTTTAGCCTCATCCTGAGGCATTTTACCGCACCTCGGAATTTACATAAAATCATAAACCACAAACGTTTGTGAAGAATAGTGAAGGTCTTCCCACTGTTCGAATCCCTCTCTCTCCGCCACTTTTGCCGCAGGCAAAAGCACTTCGCCCGAGGGATACTCCCTTGTTTCGTCGCGACGCTCCTCAAGTGTCGTCACTACGCTCCTCGGCATGTATTTGCTCGATGAGCAAAGAGTTGTCGTCCTCGCGGACTGGGAACTCCGCCACGCTTCGCCCTCCGGGCTACGCGCGGCTGGCGCCACATTTACATAGACGATGGCCAGCCCCAACCACGCCTTCCCCACCAAAGGCGAAGCACGGGCAAACACATTCGCCCCCCCTGCCCTCACAGGTTACCCCAGATGTTCTACGTCTACCTTCTCCGCTCGATCCCTCGCCACGAGAAAACCTACGGCGGCTTCTCCACCGACTTAAAAAGCGCTTCAAGGCCCACAACGCCGGACAATCCGTCCACACAGCAAGACACAAGCCTTAGAAGCTCGTAACCTATCTCGCCTTCGACTCCGAACAAAACACCCGCAACTTCGAACGCTACCTAAAGACCCACTTCGGCATGGCCTTCGCAAGCAATCGACTTTGGTAAACGGAAACCAAATCCGCCCCCACGCAGCCTACTCGCACCCTGAAGAACTCGAGCCTAAACCATGGCCCCGATCCAAGGAAACAGCGAAAGATGGCGGGCAAGCAGGACGTCAAAGACGGTCGGATTTTCCCCGCCGCCGAATCCAGCAGCTGCAATACCTACACCATCCTCAGCTTTCTCATGCAGATCGACGAGATCGATCGAGCCGCAGTCTGGGCGCAGCGCCACATCGACCGGCTCAGCGGACGATACTGGGAGATCCTTCCGCAGTACGCCCACACATTCGAAGCAAACCACCCACTGGTCGCAACGCTTCTCTATCGCAAGCTTCTCGACGACATTCTCGAGACTGCCCGCAGCAAAGCCTACCACCACGCGGCCGACTACTGGCACAAGCTCGCAGAGCTAGCTGCCCCGCATCGACTTTCCGGATACACTTGAAGACGAACCTGCCTACAAGGTCCGACTCGCAGAAAAGCACAAGCGCAAGACCTCCTTCCAGAAGGCCCTGAAGGCCAGCTCCCCAAAGTAAAAGAACTGCAGCAAAAAAGACGGTACCAGGCAAAGCGCTTGGCAGCACGACTTCCAGCGCGGCCCGAGTCTCTTTGATTCGGCCGCGCTCTTTTTGCGTCCCGACTTCACGCTCCCTAGGAACCTTTGGAGTGCTCTACCAATTCCCCTTTGGTAACACGCTCGAACTGTAAAACGACCAAGGGGAATACCCCTCCCCTTTAGAGGGGTGTCTAGAACAGGTTCTGTAAACTGAACATAAAGAGGATCCTACAGCTGATTGCATTCTCAAGACTTCGAAGGTCTACCCGTTTCCGATAGCTCCAAAAATCCTTTCGCCAGCTCAAATCTAGCGGAGGGGCCAGTTTATCACGCTGACAAACAATCTCCTCAATCATTCTCCAGCCCCGTCGGCGCGACAACTTAAGAGACCTGAAAACATGATAAAATCCACTCCGCGATCGTTCCGTCGACTCTGGCTTCAACTCGTAAGCGTTGGTTTCCTCCTCCTGCTACAAAACTCCGCCCTCTCCCAAGATCCCCCGCCCGACGGCACCCAGCCGGACGAACTCATCATTAATGGCATCGTCGGCGAACCGATCAATTTCCCGCTCGATCCGCCTGCCGAGATCACCAGCATTTCTGTCACGGGGCTGCCCGCTGGGCTCACCTACGACGAGACTTCCCTGTCCATCACCGGTCAGATCGACACTGTCGGCGAGTACTCCGCTCAGATTGATTTCGTCGACTCTACCGGTACTTCGGGCTCCATGCCCATCCGTATCGGCATCTTCACCCCGGAGGACTTCCCAGGCGAACCTGGCTTCGAGATCGTGATAAATGTCAATGTCGGCGATCCGATCTACTATCAAGTCAGCGTCCCGCAGGACGCGACAGACCTCAACGTGGTTGGTCTCCCACAAGGGGTCTCGTACAACGATACGGAAAACTCGATCTCTGGCTCCCTCTCTCAACCTGGCGACTACTTCGGCAGCATCGATTTCAACCAAGCTGGCCAACCGCACAGCATCCCAGTAAAAATCTTCGTAGATGGTTCCGCCACCGGTGGACCCGGCGACGGCACCCAGCCGGACGAGCTCGTTCTCAACGGCATTGTCGGCGAACCGATTGACTTCCCCCTCGATCCGCCGGCCGAAATCACAAGTATTTCAGTCACAGGCCTGCCAGCCGGCCTCATTTACAACGACGCTTCCCTATCCATCACCGGCCAGATCGACACTGTCGGCGAGTACTTCGCTCAACTTGACTTCGTCGACGCTACAGGCACCTCGGGCTCCATACCCATCCGTATCGGCATCTTCACCCCGGAGACCTTCCCAGGCAACGGTCCTGGCGAACCTCAAGACATCATAATCGACGCGATGGTAGGGCAATACATCCACCACCAGTTGCCGCTTCCTTCCGATATAACAGACCTTGTCATCAACGGGCTCCCAGACGGACTGACGCTCGACAGCACCGATGCAGCGATCGATGGATCCGTGTCACAACAGGGTGAATACTACGGCAGCGTCGACTTCAACGAAGCCAGCCAAGCGCGGTCCATCCCTCTCAAAATTTTCATCCACTCGGATTCGACAACCGCCGGCGGCGATCCCAACAACCCACCACCGGAGGGCGACAACCTTCACGTGAACGTGATCGTCGGACAAACCCTCGACTTCCCGCTCGAGCCAGGTCCTGACATCACCGATATCGTTTTCACCGGCCTCCCTGCAGGCATTGTATTCGACGCGGAACTACTTCGCCTGACCGGAACCCTCGACACCGAAGGGCACTTCGATGCTCAAGTGGACTTCGTAGAATTGGGCGAACCGATGAGCATGCCAGTCTATATAGACGCCTTTCTCGCTGAAAACTTCCCCGGTGATCCCAACAACCCGAATCCACCGGAACAGCACCACCCCGAGCCTTACAAGGTCTACGGTGTCGCTGGCCAGCCACTCAGCTATCCACTGCCATTCGACCTGACTGCAGTCGGCCTCGATTTCGGTACCTACGAAGACGGCACCCCTTCCATGCCTCCTCCTGGCATCGAGCTGAACGCAGCTACCGGAGAATTCACAGGCATTCCGGAAGCCCCTGGATACTACTTCTTCATCCTTCTCGTCACCGATGGAGGGGGGACCCACGAAGAATATTTCGACTTCGACATCGCTCCTGCCGGCTACGACGACGGCACTGGAAACCACATTCCTCCGGTCAATATCATCGGAGATGTCGGACAATATCTCGAGTTCTACTTGCAGCTCCCGGAAGGCATGACAGAACTCGGCTGGGACTATCTTCCCGAGGGCATCACCTGGGACGAATCTCAGTTGAAACTCAGCGGAGCTCCGGTAGCTCCAGGTTGGTTTGAAACCGGACTCAACGGCAAGATCGGCGAAGCCCCTGTCCGCGTCCCTGTCTTCTTCGACATCTTCGGCGACTACTCAGGTGGGCCCGGCGGCAACGAGGAATTCAAGATTTTCGGATTCGTTGGCGAGTTCATCACTTTCGGACTGCCGATCGATCCTTCTTTCGCAACCGTCGAGCTGGGAACATACGATGACGGCACTCCAGCGACCTTCCCGGTGGGCATCGAAATCGACGCGGCCAATGGTATGATCGTCGGCTACCCGCAAGAAGGCGGCTTCTTCGGCTCCATGATCAAAATCACCGAAGGGGAGGACGTACGCCAAGTCCCCGTCTTTTTCGATATCCAATACCAATACAACGGTGGAGACCCCAACTCTGGCGGCCCGAATCCTCCCGAATTCCAAGACGATGATGAGACCGTCATTTTCGGAACCGTTGGAACTCGTTTCTCTTTCAAATTCCCATCTAGCGACTCCGAAACCATTTCTCTCCCAACTGAATGGGAGGGTGAAACCTTCGGCTTGCCGACTGGACTCTCCTACAATCCGGATACCAACGCGATCGTTGGCTCTCCTACCGAATCCGGTATCTTCGACACCCTTATTCGCATCGAACACGCGGATGGAACTGAAAAGCTCAAGTTCGTCCTCTTCCTCGTCAGCGATGCCGGCAGCGCTCCAAAACTATCTCGGTACTCGGAAACTGAATACTCGATCAACCAATCGTTCGAGTACCAAATCCTCGCATCAGGAACTCCGACAGAGTACGCTCTCGAAGAAACGCCAGCAGAACTGACGTTCGACACTACAGCGGGCACTGTTTCGGGGAGCCTCGACCACGAGGCCGAGTTCGACCTCATCGTCAAAGCCTCCAACGCGGCGGGCGACGCCTACGGCATCCTCACCCTCGACGTCTTCGACCCGCAGTTCCAAGGTCCTGAGCCGGGCAACGAAAACCCGGACCACGTCGAGAACGACCTCGAGCCGCTTGTCGGTCGAGTGGGAGTGCCATTCCGCATTCAAGCGCCAGAAGAGTTCGCAGACGCCACATTCGCGACCGTAGGAGATTCTGTCTTCCCTGCCGGACTCGGTTTCTCCTCTACCGAAAACGCGGTCATCTCCGGCACTCCGACAGAAGCAGGCCTCACCCGTACCCATATTTCAATCACACAAGGAGAAAAAGTCACCGAAGTCATCCTCACCTTCTTCATCACCGACGGCACAGCCGCTCCTCAGTTCGTATCTAGCGACTACATACACACTGGCGTAGGCAAACCGTTTGAGTTGCCTCTCATCCTCGCCAACGGCCCAGCGACGATCGATATCGTCGGCGAGGTTCCCGGCATCAGCTACGACGCGACCACCAAAACCCTCAAAGGGACGCTCACCGAACCTGGATTCCACGAACTCCTCGCTGTCGCCAGCAACGACGACGGAAAAGGCTTCCTCTCCATTGAGATCGATGTCTGGGACGACGGATCCTTCCAGGACCCGACCGAAGTATACCCGATCAACGTCTTCGGAATCGTGGAGGAGATATTGGACTTCCCACTACCAGCCGACCCAGCCCGCAGCGTTGTCGAATTCGTAAACGCCCCGGATGGAACTCCGTCAACCATACCTCCAGGCCTTGAATACTTGCCGGACTACGCCCTCATCAAGGGCATCCCCTCCGAGCCTGGATTCTTCGACCTGCATATTGAGGTTACCGAATTCGGCTTCACCCGTCGCGAACACATTATCTTCGAAATATACACTCACGACACCATCCCCGACGACGGCAGCTTCCCGACTGGTCCCGGATACGACGAACCGGACGACGGCCATGTCGAGCCGATCATCGGAAAGGTCGGAGAACGCCTCTACTTCGAAGCGCCAATCCGCGGGGAAAATATCTTCTTCGAAATCGTCAACGGCAAGGACGGCGAAGAGTCGGAGCTGCCTCCGGGCATCACCTTCAACGCCACCGACGGCATTCTCTCGGGCGTGCCAACCGCCAGCGGCATCTACCCGGTTTGGGTCAAGGTCGACGACCACGGCCACGTCAGCACCCATTTCGCGCCGGTCATCGTCAGCGGTCCCGAGGGATCGCCAGTGATCACCAGCCCTGATTTCATCACCATCGTACCGAACGAAAACTTCGAATACCAAGTCGAAGCTACCAACGAGCCGACTTCTTCGAAAATCGATTTCTTCGACGTTCCTGGCATCCTCAGCTACGACGCGGAAACCATGGTGCTTAACGGCAAGTTCGAGTTCGGCGGCTTCTTCACCATGCTTGTCCAAGCTGAAAACGACACCGGCATCGGATACGGTCTTCTCAACGTAGACGTTCTCGGCGATTTCGGCGGAGACGGCGGAGACGGCGGCTTCCTCCCGGATATCCCCCTACAGATAAACGGGACGGTCGACGAGGAAATCGATTTCGAACTTCCTAGCTTCGTTCGAGGCTCATCCTTCTTAGTCGGCGAGGATCCAGGCGGATTCACCACGCAGCTACCGGACGGGCTTTCGATTGATGAAGTCACCGGCCGCGTCTACGGCACACCGACCGCTCCCGGCTTCAACTTCGTCTACGTTCATGTTGACGATGGCGAACTCCCGGCCCTCGCCCTCAACATCGGCATCGCCCCGGCAAAGCCGACTCCGGTCATCATCAGCCCGGAATGGTGGGTCGGTCATCAGGAAAACTACTTCCAGTACCAAATCCAGGCCACGGACTTCCCGATCGAATTCTTCGCGGAAAACCTCCCCGATGGCCTCTCACTCAACTCCGCGACGGGACTGATCAGCGGAACTCCGACGACTGGAGGAGAAGTGGAAACGACCGTCAGCGCTCGCAACAGCGCCGGCACCGGCGAAACGCGTAGCATCTTCTTCTTCATCGAAGAAAAGCCGCGTCTCCCGATCGTCACGGCTCCCTTCTATCTCGAAGCTCAGGTCGGCGAAGCGTTCGCCCTCCAAATCAATGCGACCGAGTCTCCAGATAGCTACTACGCCACGGGGCTCCCAGCTGGCTTGAGCGTCAATCAAGACACCGGCGAAATCTCCGGCACCCCAACACGCGACGGCTTCTTCAACGTACGTCTCGAAGCCTCCAACGAATGGGGTATGGGAGTTTTCCATACATCGATCTTGGTCAAGCGCGCCGCGCTCGCTCCGAGCTACACCGGCCCGACCCATGTCGGCGGAAAAGTTGGCGCTTTCTTCAATTTCCTTCCGCCTGCCGCAGGCGATGTCACCGCATGGGCAATCGCGGAAGATTCGCCAAGCGCGCTCCCGGATGGCTTGAGCATTAACGAAACCTCAGGCCTCATTTCCGGCACGCCCACCGAGACGCTCAGCGGAATCGTCGAGCTTGAGATCACGGGCCCTGGCGGCTCCGTCATCGCTCCGGTCTACTTCAAGGTCGTACCGGCCCTCGACGCTCCGCTCGTATCCAGTTCTTCGATTGCTCGCGGCACCACCGGTCAGTCGTTCTCCTACCAGATCGTGGCTAACAATAGCCCGACTGAATACGCTGCGGACAACGTCCCAGAAGGTCTCTCCATCGATACCGCGACAGGAGTCATCTCAGGCGCGCCTGCCAGCGCAGGTTACCACGACCTCCACATCCGAGCTCGCAACGTAGCTGGCTGGGGTCCATCGAAACTCCTCATTCTCGACATCCTTCCTGGACTCCAAGCGCCGATGATCACCAGCGCCCCCTACCAAAAGGGTCAAGTCGGTCAGGCGTTCTCCTACCAGATCGCCGCTAACAACCAGCCGTCTGGCTACGCAGTTGCTGGCGACTTGCCGGAAGGGCTTTCCCTCGACACGTCAACAGGACTCATCTCGGGCACGCCTGCCAAAGCGGGTGTCACAGAAGTCATCCTCAGCGCCTCGAACGCTAGCGGATCCGGCAACGGCCTCGTATTCATCATAGCGATACGTCCTTCACTGGAAATGCCGAAAATCACGTCTTCAGGCACGGCCTTCGGAAAGGTGAACGAACCGTTCGTCTACCAAATCCTCGCCACTGGCACGCCAACCTCCTACGCAGTGGAAAATCTGCCGGACGGCCTCACGCTCAATGAAACCACTGGATTCATCACAGGTACGCCGAATACCGCTACCTCCGAGCCCGTCATTCTGGTAATGGTCGCCACCAACAGCGCCGGCCAAAGCCTGCCACGCGCCGTCATCCTCGAGATTCTCCCAGCGGCGCAGGCTCCCGTTATTCTCAGCGGCGGACAGGCGATCGGCAAGGTCGGAGACGAGTTCCAGTTCCAAGTCTTCGCCACCAACGAGCCGACTTCCTTCTTCACTCCGAGCTTGCCGCAAGGCCTGAGCATCAATAGCTCCACCGGCCTCATTTCCGGCACACCGGAACAAGCGGGCGAGTTCCTCATCGAGTTGAAGGCGTCCAACGACGCTGGCTCTGGCGAACCTGCCGTATTGGTTCTCTTCATACTCCCTGACGCGGAAATGCCGCGCATCACCAGCGGCCCCTACGCCGGCGGAAAAGTCGGAGAAGACTTCGAATACCAGATCCTCGTCTCCTCTGAATCCGTGGATAGCTACCAAGTAGAGGGCGATCTGCCACGCGGCATCGACTTCGACCCGACCACCGGTCTCATCTCGGGATCTCCGGTCGAGCCTGGAGTATCCGCAGTCTACCTCAGCGCCACAAACGACGCAGGTACGAGCATGCCGCAGCCGCTCACCATCAAGATCGACCCGTCGCTCGAAGCGCCGAATATCACTTCCGCGCTCCGGGCCTCCGGCAAGGTGGGAGACGAATTCAGCTTTGAAATCACCGCCTCCAATATGCCGGAAGACCGTCCGCTTCCCCCGAGCGCCGAACTCGACGCGATTGGGCTACCGAGCGGCCTTGGAGTCAACGCAGCCACCGGTATCATCAGCGGCACCCCGGAAGAAGCCGGTCTCTTCATCGTCACCTTGGTCGCGACCAACGAGACGGGACAGGGCAATCCGAAGTACATGTACCTCAAGATACAGGCAGCCCTAGACGCCCCGGTCATCTCCAGCCCTCAAAAGGTCTCCGCCCAGGTCGGCAAGAGCTTCAGCTACCAAATCGTAGCCAGCAACTCGCCAAACTCCTACGACGCGGATCACGACATCTCATGGCTCGGCGTCAATACCGCCACCGGCAAGCTTTCGGGCACGCCAACCGAACCGGGAACCTACTACGCAGGGCTCTTCGCCGAAAACGAATCCGGCGCCAGCGACATGGCTCCACTGGAAATCGTAGTCTACCCGGCCGCGGAAACGCCAAAGATCACCAGCGAACGTGAAGCCACCGGAAAGATCGGCAACGAGTTCAGCTACCAGATCGAAGCCACCAACGACCCGACCTCCTTCACGGTAAGCGGACTCCCGGCAGGCCTCACCCTCGATCCGACTACCGGCGAAATCTCCGGCTCCCCGTCCGCTTCGGGATCCTTCGAGATCGTCATGCTCGCCGCCAATGCCAACGGCAAGGGCGACGCCGCCATCGTGGTCTTCGAAATAAGCTCACGCATCGAGATTACCGTCAATACAACGCCGGGAGAATACCCCTCGCATATCTGAAATAGTCACTATTTGACCTTTGTTAACCTCATTCACCCACGACATATGAGCTCATTCCCCGAACCGTTCTCGCGGGCTTTGGTTCGCGGCTGCCTCGCAGTAGCCGCGGCCCTAGTCCTCACCGTCTCTAGCTTTGCAAGTCCCCCAATCGGGGAAGTAGGAGCCGACTACTCCTACGATCTCAGGTCCGACGTCAATTGGGGCGGGGGCCTTCCTCCCGAGGGCGTCGTCTATACAGTCGGCTCAAACCCTCTACCTCCGGGACTCCAGATAAATCAAAGCTCTGGATTCGTCACCGGTGTCCCCGAAACCGCAGGCGACTACTCCTCGACCATTACCCTCTCCTACGAGGGCGAAAAGAATAATCTAACTTTCAGTTTCACCATCGACCCTCAAACCGGAACGCCGGTCATAGACAGCGCCTCAGCTGCCGTCGGCACTGCCGGCCAAAGCTTTTCCTACACGATCACCGCCTCGGAGAACCCTACCGCCTTCAATGTCGACCCCGATGAGCTCCCCAACGGATTATCGGCCAACAGCACCACCGGGGAAATCACTGGCACGCCGACCGAATCGGGCTCCTTCGCCCTCACCATCAGCGCCAACAACGCCATCGGCACCGGAGCGGACTTCACCCTCACCCTCACCATCAACCCTGCCGGAGACCTCCCGGAAATCTCCAGTTCCGCCACCCTATCTGGCGACGTTGGCCAGCAAATCTCCTACCAGATAACCGCTAGCAACTCCCCGACCCAATACGAGGCCAACAACCTCCCCTTCGGAGTCGATATGGACGACAGCGCCTCCGGCTTCATCTCGGGAACTCCGACGAGCGAAGGGACTTACCAAGTGAGCATCCGCGCCCGCAATCAGTTCGGCTGGAGCGACGTCTTCACCCTCACCATCACCATCGGCGACGTCCCGCAAATTTCGAGTTCCCTCTCCTTGTCGCTTCAACAGGGCGTCGTCATGGACGACTACTTGCTCACCGCCTCCAACAACCCGACCACCTTCACGGTATCGGGTCTGCCCAGCGGTTTGAGCTACAACTCCCAAACGCGCAAAATCACCGGCACCCCGACCGAATCCGGCACCGTAAACGTAACACTCGGAGCCATCAACGGCGTAGGCTCAGGGCCAACTGCAACGCTCGTCATAACCATCGCTCCGGCGACGGAATACGTCCTTCTCCGCGCAGCAGCGTTCTCCGTAGAAGAAGTCGAAGGCGCGCTTCATGTCCACTTCCTCTTCGACCAAAGCGCCACAGAACTCGCCACCTACGACTACTTCATCGAGACCAGTACGGATCTGGATACTTGGGATAGCGTCGCGCTCGCCTCATTCGATAACGTGGAGGTAGTAGACAAGCAGGACGGCTCCACCTCCGTCACCGTCGACTATCCGATACCGGATACCGGCGATACAGTCAGATTTATCCGCTACCGGGTAGCAGAAAAGCAATAATTCCTTGGAAAGCCTGGCCTTTTTGGCCAGGCTTTTTCAGTTTTATTGAAGCCCCCTCTGCCTGTTTGGGGGTCTTTTCGTAAGTGGTATAAACCAAAACATAAGCTCACAACTCGCGTCAAAGATGGAAGAAAACCCAAGGGCAAAGGCCGCAATTCTCGCCGCCGTCGAAGAACAAATCAATTCACCAGAATCTCCGTATGTAAGAGAACACTACAACCGCCTCCTCGCTCTGGACATCGATAAAGACGATGTGATGAAATTATTGGGTTCCGTACTAGCTGCTGAAATGTGGGAGATAAGTGTCCAAGGCCGTGAATTTGATGAAAAGCAATATATCGAACGCTTGGAGAAACTCCCCGATACGAGCTGGATGGACGATTGACGCGGATTGACTGGAGATCAACAACGCCCAACGCAGCAGAATTGTCCCCGCATCAACTTTCCGGATACACTTAAAGACGACCCGACCTACAAGGTCCGACTCGCAGAAAAGCGCAAGCGAAGACCGCCTTCCCAAAGGCCCTGAAAGCCAACTCCCGCCGAGAGGAACCGTCAACTAAAACCCTTGACTGGATCAGGAGCGAGCACGCGCTCACCATCGGCTATCATTCGAGCCTGAGCCAAGTCGCGCAAACCATAGGCAGAGCCACGAGAGATGCACGCTACCAGCGTAAAAGCGTCCCACAACTACACTCTCAAGCGGCTCTCATAGATTCCGTCGAAAGACTTCGACAGCCCCCCACGCCCCCTCTCATCGAATCCCATCTCCCCCATCGGCGGCAACGCCCCATTAGCGCGGAAGCATTCCGTTCTGTAATCGTTTTCTCGATACAGCCCCCCCCCAAGCAACCAAGAGTTCCGGAGCATCGCCCTGAAGATCTCTTCTCGACACATTCAGTCGTTCGATAACACGGAGCATCCATCGATATACTTTCGCGCCACACGGATAGGACCAGGAAGCGAAGGGCAAATCGAACAAGAGCCTCAGCCCCTGCTGGATTGACAAGTGATCACATTTACTAATGGTTCCTATTAATGATCTCTTGGAAACTCCGCCCCAGTTTTCGCCAAGAGCTCGCCATGGGTCTCGAGGAAGCCCAAGAGCTCATCGTCGGACAAGTAGGCCGCAACCATCCGAACTGCGAAGTTAAGGGCTACCCGGGCTTCGTCTGCATACGAATACCCCAAGAGGAACGTCATTTCTGGACCCCTCGCCTCCACATCAGCCTAGAGGCGGACGAATCGGGGAACACTCGAGCCCGAGGCACCTTCGGACCCAACGCGAACGTCTGGGCGCTCTACCTCTACGGCTACTTGATCATCGGAATCGTCGCCATGTTTTCAGGCATGTTCGGCGCCTGCCAACTGTTCGTTGGCGTGCCTGCCTGGGGTCTATGGGTGTTCTCGGGAACGCTAGTAATCGCCCTTTCCCTGTACCTCGCCTCGCGAGTCGGTCAGCGCGTCGCCAGCCCGCAGTCAGAGTTTCTGGAAAAGGTCTACGTGGAAGCCGTCGGGCAAACGATAGAGGTTCGCTGAATCCGTGGTCGGGACTGGGCCAATTGAAAAGATGAGAAACGATGCGATACTGACGCAGCAACGAACACGTCATCGCCCGCTGTTTCAAGCGATCCACTGCAACCTCAAAACCACCCCCTATGAAAATTAAAAAAGAAGATATCCCCATCATCATGGAAGCCCCGGGCACCAAGATGAGACGAATGTCTGGATTCGGAGATATGGATGCAGTGTTTCACGAGCTACCCAAGGGAACGGACTTCACTCCACTCCTGAAAGGCCTCGCTAACGATAGCTGCCATTGCCCCCACTGGGGATACATCCTCGAGGGGGCTTTCAAATTCATCTACGACGACGGGTCGGAAGAAGTCTTCGAAACGGGCGACATGTTCTACGCGCCCTCCGGTCATACCGCTATCGTCGAAAAGGATACCAAGTTCGTCGAATTCAGCCCCACAAAAGAACACAACGAGGTGCTTTGCCATGTCGAAAAGGTGATGGCTCAAGCATCACAATAGGGCCACAGCGAGAAAACAGTTTTACAGCATCCCCGCACACCGCCGATACGACACCGCCAGAGAAGAGCTACCCCTTCTTGGACTTCTTCTTTTTTCCCTTTTTCCCTGACTTCTTCTTGCCGGATTTTTTGGCGGACGACTTCTTCCTAGACTCCTTACGCTCATCCGACTTCTTACCCTTCTTCGCTTTCGCCTTCTTGGAAGCCTTCCCTTTCTTTGAAGACTTGGGCTTTTTACTGGTCGATGTGCCCGAAGGCTTGGGTTTCTTCTCGGACTTTGC
>JBNKSG010000006.1:0-43087 GCA_050297195.1 Opitutaceae bacterium
TATCAAGAACGACGACAGTGTGGCTCTGCGCGTGGACGTTCCGGAAAACGCTTCCGTACCGCTTACGCCGTATTGGAGAATGCTGGCGCTCGATGAGTATAACAACGGTTCCTTCAAGCTGTCGGAAAGCTTGCGCTCGCTTCAGGATAGCCCGCTTGCGTCTCCGTATCACGCGATTCGCTACTGGCCGGATCGCCGTTTCGCCCAATCGCCGAGCAATCTTGATCGCGACCGCTGGACGTTCTTTCTAGAGCCGGAGGTCAGTCGCTACCTGCCGATCCTCGGTACTTTCAAGCACATGACGGTGTCGAGCCTGTCGGATATTTCGATTGGACCGCACATGCACTCGGTGGCCTTGAAGGAGACGAATTCCAAGATGGTTTCCTACCAGTTGGAAGGGGTGGACTTTTCGGGGCTTGTTCCGGATGTTCCGGCGAATTCGTATCCAAAATTCTTGACGGAGTCCTTTATGGACGAGTCTCAGAAGAGCAAGGTGAAGTACCCGGAAACGCTTTTGTCCTTGCCTGCGGAAAAGGCTGCGGCGTCGGTTTTCAGGAAGGCGGCGGCTGAGGTCTCCGGTGGCAAGAAGCTGCGGCCTTTGGAATTCGCCCGCCGAGCGGTCCAGTATTTGTGGAAGGACCACAGCTATTCGATGTCTGTCGATCTGCCGCAGGTGGATGGAATGAAGGACCCGGTGGCTCGCTGGTTTCGTTCCGAGCTGCCAGGGCATTGCGAGTTTTTTGCGTCGTCGTTTGTGCTGACGGCCCGTTCCGCAGGCTATCCGGCCCGAGTGGTTGTTGGCTTCAAGGGGGGCGCTTGGAATCCTTACGAAAAGTATTTCATGGTAAAAAACGCAGATGCGCACGCATGGGCTGAGATTTACGATGGAGTTGGAAGTTGGATACGAGTCGATCCGACTCCGGGCTCGGAAGCTCCGGTCATGAATCCAGTGACGGAATCGGTGAGCGAGCGCTATGGCGAAGCGGATTCTTCCGCGTTTTTGGACAGTTTACGGCTCCTCTGGTACAGGCGCATCGTGAATTTCGACGAAGCTGCCCAGAAGGAAGCGGCTATCCAGCTGAAGGACTTCTTCCTCGCCTACGTGGCGGTTGCGGAACGTTGGGCTAAGAATACCGGGGACTATTTGTATTTTTGGGTAACCTCGCCTTGGGGATTTTGGCGAATCCTCTACATGGTGTTCCTGGGAGCGATCCTTGTAGCAGCTTTTATGGTACAGCGGAACATGACGCTGAACGTGAGGGAGCTGATCCTTGCTCCGTTTAGGAGAGGAGACCCGATTCGCCGCAAGGCCAGTAAGTTGCTCGGTCGCATTGCCTCTCGTGAGTTTCGAGATTCGGAACGTTTCGAAAAGGTGGTGGCGGATCTGCAGCGGCTCAGGTTTGGTTCGAAAGACAGCTGGCCGAACGCGCGGCACGTTTTCAGGGAAGCGCGGCGGTTGCGCTAGGGGGCGTCAGGGCGTCGGGGTGTTTCTCGACGTAAGCTTCGAGCATTGCGTGGGCAATCGGGGCTGCATGAGTTCCTCCGAAGAAATTTTGGTTCAGGATTTGCCCTTCAATTATCACAGCGAGAGATACCTGTGGATCTTCGACGGGAGCAAAGGCGACGATCCAAGCGAGCTCAATTTTTCCTCCGTCCTTGCGGACCTCGGCGGTACCTGTTTTCGCGGCAATGGAGAGTCCATCCACCTTGATCTTTTTGCTGCTCCCCATCGTTGCGGAGCCAACCATTCCTTCGACGAGGACTTGATGTTGCTCGGGAGTCAGGCCCGTTGGTTTTGGGGGAGGACGTTCTGCGGCTTGTTGAGGGCTTAGGCGCAGGATGCTCGGTTTGGTGACGATTTCGTTGCGGCCCACGCTAGCCGCAAAAACGGCCATTTGCAGTGGAGTGACGCGAGTGAAGCCTTGGCCGATTGCGAGGTTGGTGTTGTCGCCCGCATACCAGCCTTCCCCCAGACGTTCGCGTTTCCATTCTTTGGTCGGCACCAACATGGCCCCGGTCTCGTGTGGCAAATCGATACCCGTACGATTGGTCAGTCCCCAGTAGGTTGCTTCGTTGCTGATAATATCGACGCCGGTATCGAGTCCGGTGAGGTAGAAGTAAACGTTGCAGCTGTCGCGTATGGCTTCCCAGAGGATATGTTCTTTGTGACCGTTTCTATTCCAGCAATACTGTACGGCTCCACTGGAAAAGCGGTAGTAGCCGGGGCAGTAGTGTTCGGTTTCGGCGGTAATGATATTGGCTTTGAGGGCGGCGGCGGAGGTGAGGAGCTTGAAAGGGGAGCCCGGCGGATAGACGCCTTGGATGGCTCGGTTTTGCAGGCCGCTGTTTTCCTTCATCTTGGCATAGGTTTCGTTGCTGATGAAGGGGGTGGTGTCGTTTAGGTCGTAGTCCGGCTTGCTGACCATGGCCAATACTTCGAGCGTGTTGGCGTCGAGCATGACCGCTGCTCCGATGTTTTCCTTTTCGACGTTTTCCGTCTTGTCGAAGTATTTGAACGCGTCCTCTGCTGCGGTTTGGATATCGATATCGAGCGAGAGTTGGATGTCCTGCCCTTTGGTGGGATAGCGGCGTTCTTGGCTCTCGACTTGGAAACCGTAGGGATCGACGACCCAGATTTCCATGCCCATGTCGCCTTGGAGAATGTCGTCGAATTGCTTCTCAACTCCAGAGCGGCCGAAGGTACCTTTTTCGGCGAAGGTCGTAAGGTCCTCGCCGGGAAGCCCTTCGTCGGGCGTGAGTATCGTTGACGAAACGTATCCAAGAGTGTGGGACGCGGTTGATTCGTAGGGATAGTTCCGTTGATTGGATACGTAGACCTGAACGGGGGATTGGACGGGGAGGGATTCGAGGAGCACAGCGAACTCTTCGCGCGTAAGGTCGTCGATGATCGGAAAGGGAAGCAGTGGATTGTAGTTGAGGTGAGTGGACACCTTTTCGACATCCACGGTGTCTTCACGGCCGAGCATGCGGTTGACGTCGTCGAGATAGGTTTGGATTACGTTTGCGCGGGCCTGCTTTTGCAGGCGTCCGGTTTTGTAGTCTTCGTGCCGTTCGCGGTAGTCGCGAACGAGCACGCGGTATTCGTTGCGGAAGGCTGCACGGACGCCGGCGTCGGACAGGTAGACGACAGCAGAGAACTTCGGTTTATTGCCTACGAGGAGCCGGCCTTCGCGATCGTAGATGTTGCCTCGTGGTGCGGGGGTGACGATGCGGCGGTGGTTTTGCACTTTAACCCGCTCCGAAAACTGGTCGGTTTCGATGAGTTGGCGATAGCCCACTGTTCCCAGCAGGGTGGCGATCATCAGGGCGAGTAGGGCGTAGAACAGGAGCAGACGCCCCTGGTATTTCATTTTTTCTTCTGCCTTCATCGTGCCTCGCGCTGTTCTGCTGCCAAATTGATTCCGAAAATCGATAGAACTCCGATCTGCGTATCGAAGAAAAATCGGTTGATCATTAGAACGACAAGCGTGCTGGCCAAAAGGTTCAAGGCGAGTGGCCCAAAGTGTATCGCTTCGGATCCGAAGTGGCGAATAGCTCCGAAGGTGTATGCCGCGAAGGAGCCGAGGTTGAGGAGGATGGATGTGGCGAGGGCTGATGCCGTGACTTCGCGTCTTACCCGCGAGCGGAGGACGTGGGCGATCGTGAAGAGTGTGATGCTCGAAATTAGGGTGAAGCCGAAGGGGAGTGGCAGCTTGCTGTCGATGGCCAGGGTGACGGGCACTATGGAGAGCAGGCCCTGCTTGTAGTTGAGTTCGAGAGCGCTGAAGGAGATGAGCATGCCGAGGACGAAAAGCTGTATTCCTGTCGAGGAAAGGTAGTAGTTCGCCTGGGTTAGGAAGAAGAGGGTGACGTAATGCCCGATGGCGACGAGAAGCCAACGATTGTTCGAAATGCTGATCATTGCTCGGGCGGAATCTGGATCATGACGGCTACCTCGGTCAGGGAAGCGAGGCGCTCGTCGAGTTGAACCTCTCCATCGAAGAACATTCCACCAGCTCCATTGTTGAGACGGCGGATTTCGCCGACGCGAATGCCGGCTGGATAGACTCCGCCCATGCCTGAGGTGACCAGTACTGGGAGGTTGTCTTTGTCCGCTATCTGAATATCGACCGGGATAAACTCGGCGATCCCCACTGGATTGGCAAAAGATTCGGCTCCGCCTCCGCGGTAGCTCATGGGCCGGTTGTCGCCTTCGATCACGACGGCGAGGCGTAGGTGGTTGTTGCTGATGATATCCACGACGGAGGTGTAGGCGTGTACCTCGCTCACGCGACCGACCACTCCGCCGACGAAGACTACGGGCGCGCCGAGGGGAATTCCATAGTCTCTTCCCTTGCGAATGATGATGCGCTGCCACCAGGCGTTGAAATCGCGTTCCACCACGCGGGCGATTTCGTACTGGTAGTCAGGGCGGGTGGGAAGCTGCAGCAGGTTTTCCAAGCGCGAGATTTCGTCTCGCAGGGTGTTGTTCTCAAGCGCGGTTAGCTCGTAGGCGGCATTGAGCCGGGCGAGTCCTTGTCCGGCTTCGTAGAGTTCGTTTTTCGATTTCGTGCGCGCTGCCCAAAAATCCTGCAGGTCGCGCACGTAGGAGCTGGCCAGCGATACAGGCGCTTGGAACTCGTAGAAGCTCGTTTTCGCGAACGACTTGAAGAGGACGGGAAGCGTCAGCCAAGCCATGGTCGCGACTCCAAGGACGATGAGGGGCTTGAATTGACCGAGTCGCTTTCTGTACAAGGCTCAATCCTTAGCTTTGAGGGGATCTCGAGAGTACCGCAACGCTAGTCCTTAGCATTGCTGGTGACGTAGGGAAGGAGGTCGTTGAGCTCCGCCAGCACGGCCCCGGTTCCGTTTGCTACGGCGGAAAGAGGATCGTCGGCGATGGTGACCGGCAGCCCTGTGCGATCGCAGAGCAAGCGGTCGATGCCGCGGAGGAGGGCACCGCCACCTGCGAGGACGAATCCGCGATCTACGAGGTCCGCAGAAAGTTCAGGCGGGCAGCGTTCCAAGGCGCTGCGCACGGCCTCTACGATGGCGCTGACGGTATCGGCCAAGGCTTCGCGGATTTCTTGCGAAGAAATAATAATGGTCTTGGGCAGGCCGGCAACGGAGTCTCGGCCCTTCACCTCGATCGTCATCTCTTCGTCGAGCGTGTTGGCGGAGCCAATGCGCAACTTGATTTCTTCACCGGTGCGTTCACCGATGAGGAGATTATAGGCTCGCTTCATGTAGTTGATGATGGCGGCGTCTAGCTCGTCGCCGCCGACGCGGATGCTCTTTGCGTAAACGACGCCGGCGAGGGAGATGATGGCTACTTCGGTCGTACCGCCACCAATGTCCACGATCATGTTGGCTGCTGGCTCTTCTACGGGGAGGCCAACTCCAATGGCTGCTGCCATCGGTTCTTCGAGCAGCATGACTTCGCGCGCGCCGGCGTGAGTTGCGGATTCCTTTACGGCGCGCTTTTCCACCTCGGTGATTCCGGAGGGGATAGCGATGACGACGCGGGGCGGGATGATTTTCGCGGTCTGCACTTTTTTGATGAAGTAGCGCAGCATGGCCTCGGTGATATCGAAGTCGGCGATGACGCCATCCTTCATCGGACGGATGGCGGTGATGTTGCCCGGTGTGCGTCCCAGCATCTTCTTCGCTTCGTTACCCACGGCGAGGACACGGCGTGTCGCGCTGTGGATTGCGACCACGCTCGGCTCTCGGAGAACTATACCTTTGTCTTTGGAGTAGACCAAGGTGTTCGCTGTTCCTAAGTCGATGCCGATGTCGTTGGAGAAGAGACCGAGAAGATTACGCCACATGGATAGCTAAGATGCTCAATAAAAGGACCTTTCGAAGCAAGTGTTTAAACGCGGCCCTAGGCAAATGCAAATTTGTAAAGGGAGGCTTTTATTTGCTGCGAGAGCGATGGAGTTTAGTTCGCGTGCTTGCGTGTGCAAAAAAGCCAGTTTCCGTTTTGGGAAACTGGCTGAAAGTGTATTTGAGAATCGGAGACGAACGTTTCCCCTAGCTTTCAGTGGTGGACTTTTCCTTTTCCACTGTGGGCTTGGGTGCAGATGATTTTGGCTCTTCCTCGATCGCGTTGCGGACTTCTTCCTCGATGTTGCTGGTGGCCTTCTTGAATTCCTTGATGGACTTCCCGACGCCGCGGGCCAGTTCTGGGAGCTTCTTTGCTCCGAAGAGCAAAATAAAGATCACGATAACGATAGTGATTTCCGGCCATCCCATATTCATAAAACCGAGTACTGCGTTACTTGCTTGCATCTAAATGTGTTTGAATCGTTAGCGCTCTCCCGTGTAAAGCCAATTTGGCGGGAGAGCAGTAGGCGAAGTTGGCTACTTCTTTTCTTCCTTGCCGCCGTCTTCGGCTCCGGAAAGGAAGGTGTTTGGTCCGTCGAATTGCTCGTTTTCGAAGAAGCCGTGCAACTGGCGGATACGGGTTGGGTGACGCATTTTGCGAAGGGCTTTCGCCTCGATTTGGCGGATGCGCTCGCGGGTCACCTTGAACTGCTTGCCCACTTCTTCGAGGGTGCGGCTGTAGCCATCGACGAGGCCGAAGCGTAGCGAGAGCACGCGGCGTTCGCGCTCGGTGAGCGAGTCGAGAACGTCGATGATCTTTTCGCGAAGGAGGCTGAATGCGGTTTGGTCGTACGGGTTTTCGGCGGACTTGTCCTCGATGAAGTCGCCGAAATTGGTGTCGTCGCCGTCGCCCACGGGGCTTTGGAGGGAGATGGGCTGTTGGGCCATCTTCATGATGGTCTGCACGCGCTCGACGGGGAGGGCCATTTCTTCCGCGACTTCCTCCGGAGTGGGCTCGTGGCCGTACTCTTGGAGGAGTTGCTTCTGCACCTGCATCACCTTGTTCAAGGTTTCGATCATGTGGACCGGGATGCGGATGGTGCGGGCTTGGTCCGCGATGGAGCGAGTGATCGCTTGGCGGATCCACCACGTGGCGTAAGTGGAGAACTTGTAGCCGCGGCGGTACTCGAACTTTTCCACGGCCTTCATGAGGCCCATGTTGCCTTCTTGGATGAGGTCGAGGAAGGAGAGGCCACGGTTGGTGTACTTCTTGGCGATGGAGATTACCAAGCGAAGGTTGGCTTCGACCATTTCGGTCTTGGCCTTGTGGGCGGCCTTGAGGTGCTTGCGAACGTTCGCGATGAGTTCGAGCAGCTTTTCGGGCTCGAGGCGGTAAGTGTTGTGGTAGGCTTCGAGTTCTTCGAGAAGGGGCTCGGTCTTGATGTGAGTGTCCGCAGTGCTTTTGGGCTTTTTGGCGCGGTCGAGCTTGCGGTAGATCGCGTTGATACGGCTGAGGTCCTTGCTGATGGTCTCGTCGATGTATTCTTCGAAGACCTTCAGCTTGAAGAAGAACTTAGGGAAGAAGGCGCGTAGGGTATTCTCCTGCTTGCGGAAGCGGGAGCGGATTTTCTTCTTCTTCTCCGCGTCGGTTTCCTCTTGGAGCTCTTCCCAGCTCGCCATCATGCGGCCATAGGTTTTTTGGCTCTTTTCGACGTGGATTGGGAGTTCGTTGAAGAAGGTTTCTCGATTTTCGATCTTCTTGTCGATTACGATGCGGTCGAATCGCTCCTCGCGGTTGAGCAGCTTTTCGGCGAGGTCGATGGTGAACTCCGCCATCATGCCCACGGAGAAGAGCTCTTCCTGAGCCTTTTGCTCGGCGTTTTCGATGCGCTTGGAGATTTCGACTTCTTGTTCGCGGGTAAGCAGTGGGACCTGGCCCATCTGCTTGAGGTACATGCGAACGGGGTCATCGAGGATGTCGTGCTGGCTGGCTTTGGTCTGCTCCTCTTCCGCCTCTTCCTGCTTTGCTTTGAAGTTATCGACTTCTTCGGGATCGAGGATGTCGATCTCGAGGTTTTGCAGGATGGAGATTACGTTGTCGATGTCGTCCTGACTATCGACGCCTTCTGGGAGAGCTTCGTTGATGTCGCCGTGCGTGAGGTAGCCCTGTTCCTTGGACTGACGGATCAGGTAGCGGATACGCTCGTTGACCTGATGCTTGCTAAGGCTAGGCTTCTTCTCTTCTTCGCTTTTCTTCTTGCGTGGCATGTTGCTGGATCTGGTGCTGTCTTATGAAAATAAAGAACCAAGCTGAGGCGGTTTATGCTTCAGTTGGTTTAATGCAAATAGTTCTCCGAGGAGGGCACTCGCGGCGGGATCGTCATTGGTTGCCTGTTTTCTTCCGATTTCAAGTTTTATTTCCTTGCTCTTTCGTTCTACGAACTTGACGACCAAACGCTTGAGGGCCTCGTTCGCGAATCGTTCTGGATTTTCTTGCGGTTTGGCCTCGAAGTAGATCGAGGAGGCGAGCGTCCTTTCTTCGGCGCTTTCGAGGTGTTCGTTAAGCGAATCGGCCCCATTCCACATGTCGTGGAGGAATTCGTTCAAAACGAAGTTGAGCAGTTTTCCTTCCGGCAAGGTATTGTTAATCCAGTCTGGGTCAACGAGGTGGGCTATTTGAACGCCGAGCTCGGGTTCCAGCATGCAAAGCGCGACGAGGTCATGCTCGACGGAGTAGACAGCCTTGCGTCGGTTTGGTTCGGCCTGGGCCGCGTTTTGTTGGGCAGGAGCGCTCGGCGCGGCGGCGCTTGGCGGCGGTGGGGCGCTGCGGTTTGGTTCGACTTGCTGTCCAGAGAACCTCTGAAAGTCGGAAATAGTTGCATCGACATCGAGCTCGAAGGCGTCGGCGGCTTGTTTGACGAACTCGATCTTCGTGGCTTCCGAGTCGCTCTTGTCTATTATGGAAAAGACTTCGCGGATGGCTTTGGCTTTGCCTTGGGGGGTAAGTCGTTCGCCCGGCGGCATGTGGGCCTTGCAGGCGAACGGGATTGGCTGGAGCTCGCGCTTGAGGAGTTCGTCCAGGGCAGCGCGTCCGCCTTCGCGAAAGATGTCGTCCGGATCTTCTTTGTCGGTGAGAGGGATGAAGGCGGCCTCGACGCCTTGGGCGAGGGCGAGGGGAAGCATGCGCAAGGCGGCCTTTTGGCCGGCGGAGTCTCCGTCGAGCAGGACGATGAGCCTTGGTTCGTAGCGCTTGAGGAGACGGAGCTGGGATTCGGTGATGCCGGTGCCTTGCGGGGCGACGGCGGTGGTGATGCCTACGGACCAGCAGCGAATCGCGTCCAGTTGGCCTTCGACCATGACGAACGGGGTTTCCGGCTTCACCTCCATGCGGGCCCGATCGAGATTGAAGAGCAAGTTGCCCTTGTGGAAAATTGGCGTTTCGGGGGAGTTGATGTACTTTGCCTCGTGGCTTGGGTCGTCCTTGGGAGTGACCTCGAGCTGACGGGCGGTGAAGGCGGTGATGCGACCTTGGTGATCGCGAATCGGGATCATCAGGCGTCCGCGGAACCGGTAGCCCATGCGATGTGGGTCGATGCCTCGTTTCGCGTAGAACAGTCCGCACGCTTCCATAGCTTCCTGGGAGAAGCCTTTTTTTACGGCGAGCTCGCCGAGTTTGACGCCGTTGATGGGAGCGAAGCCGATTTTGAATTCTTCGGCGATTTCGAGGGAAAACTTTCGACCGTCGACCCAGTACTTGCGGATCCACTCGCCAGCTTTGTCGCTGGCGAGAAATTGTTCGCGGAAAAAGTCGGCGGCGAGCTCGTGAAGCTCGAAGAGTTCCTGGCGCAGGCTGCGCTCTTCTCGGGCGCGGCTATTTCCTTGCTCGTACTCGAGCTCGAAATTGAAGCGCTTGGCGAGGGTCTCGACCGCTTCGGTGAAGGTGAGGCGTTCGGTCTCCATGACGAACGCGATGGCGTCGCCGGAGTTTCCGGAGCTGAAGCACTTGTAGAAGCCTTTGTCGGGGGAAACGTAGAAGGACGGGGTCTTCTCGTTGTTGAAAGGGCTGAGCCCCTTGTAGTCGGCGCCCGCCTTTTTCAGCGTAACTTCGCGCGAGACGACATCATATATATTGATGCGGTCTTTGAGGTCGCGAATGCTGCTGGGTTTGATTGCTGGCATGAGGGGCCTGACAAGGCTGGGCGGAGAATCCCTATCAGTTGCCGTTTTGCAAGTACTGTTTCGCTTCTTCGTAGCCGGCGGCTCCGCGTTGGGCAATCGACATAAAGTCTCGGTACGCGGCGGCGACGATGGAGCGGGGCGCGTTCGCGTTGCGAAGAGTTTGGGCGAGGGTCAGCGCGATGGCGGGACTTTGAGGGAAGAGGAGGCGGAGGGCTTTGATTTCCTCGAGGACGCTAGTGGTATTCTGAGTGTTGATGATGGTCCGCAGGTATTGGTTTGCGATGACCTCGGAGCGGGGCGCTCGGCTCTTGGCTTGGAGGATGGTGTTTTCCGCGTCGTACCAATTGCCCTTTGCGTAGTAGGCTTGAGAGAGGCGGTACCAAACTTGCGGGTCGTTGTCGTTGTTGCCTAGCAATTCCCAGTAGAGGGCGATCGCTTCGTCGTAGTTGCCGGCTTCGTAGGCTGTCACGGCTTGATCGTAGGGAGTCAGGGCGAGGCCGCCGCCTTGCTCGTCCGCGTCGGGGACTATCTCGGATTGGGAATCGGTTTCGCTGGCGTCTTCGAAGAGGGCGATGGGCGCCTTTTCGACAGGAGCATCGCCGGTGTTGGCGTCCTCGGCGCTTACGTCTTCGCTTGCCGCATCCTGCGTTTGTGGGATGCCGATCGAATTGGCGAGCTCTTCCGCTTGGCGTTTCGCTTGGGCTTCTTCTTCGGCGATGCGCTTGGCTTCTAGGTCTTCGCGTTCCTTTTCCAGTTCGGCGGCGGCGGCGGCGATTTCGCGGCGAGCTCGGTCCCAGCTGTCTAGGATTGTCTTTGATTCTTGAATACGGGGATCGCTGAAATCCGAGCCGTAGCGCTGGCCGTATTTGGTGAGCCAGATGGTGGCTTGTTGGAATTGTTTGAGGGAGGTTTCCAGCTTGATGAGTTCGGCGAGGGCGTCCTTGGATGCTCCGTCGTCGGAGTAGGCGGCGGCTTGGCTGAACCAGGAGCGGGCTTGGGCGGTGTTGCGGCTGGCGAGGTAGAGCTGCCCGAGCTTGAGGGCTGGCTGGGAGGAGGGGGTGATTTCGTTCCACTTGCCGGCGGCTTTGATGGCGTCGGTCAGCTTGCCCAGCTTTTCGTTTTCGAGGGCGACTGCTTTCCACGCCAGAAAGTCCCCTGCATGGTTTTTCAAGTAGGCCTCGAAGGCGGTGATGGCGGCTTGGCTTTGTCCGAGGCTGGCTCGGAGCTCGCCGATTTTTACCCACAGCTGATCAGCGTTCGGGTCGAGTGTGACGGCTTCTTCGAGCAAGGCGGCTGCTTCCTCGAGCTTGCCGGCGTTTTGCACGGCTCGGGCGAGGGCGATGCGGAGTTCGTTGGAATCCGGAAACTTGTCGAGCCCCTCGCTCAGGATCTCGATGGCCAAGTCCGAACGATCCGCGAAAAGGGCCTCGTTGGCCTCCGCCTGGACGGATTGGATCCGTTCCTCGCGGCTGGCGCAGCCGGAGATGATGGCGGCGAGGCAGGTGATCGATAGGAGGACAAGCGCGCGTTTGAGCGACTTCTGAGTGGTGGACATTGAGATGAAAGGCGGTGAGGTGTGCGGTGGTTTAGGAAATACCGTAACAATCAACGAACGTTGTAGAGAGACGGGCGGATTTTTGACAACTTTTATTTGCTTGTGGTGTCAGCGTTCTACGAGTTCCGAATTGATCCTGCATGGAATCAAAGGCAGTCTCCCTGCGTTCAACTCAACGTGCCTGACCTCAAGTGACTAAATCGTTCCCCAGTTTTCCATTGTTCAATATGCGTTGCATCGTTCGACGCGAGGCCTTGTTGGGCTTGATCGTTTTGCTGATCGGCTCGCTCCATTCCCTGAGAGCTCAAGATCAACTTGACCTCTTTGCGGAAGGCCCACTTCCGCCCTCGAACCGCGTTTTCGAGTATGAACTGGCCGGTTTCGAGCTGTCGGATTATTCGGAAGCGGTAGAGGACATGATCAATCTCTTCGAGCAGGCGAACGCCAAGAAGCTGGAGCGGGGAGAGAAAGGGCGCGTCGGCCTCAAGGTTTACAGCGATTCCGGGCCAGGGCTCAGCACGCCGGAACCCTTGGTGGAAGCGGTGGTGCAGGCCCTCGAAAAGCGCGGCTACGCTCGCAACGAGATTTTCATCATTGGAATGAGCTCCATCAAGCTACGGGATTCGGGCTTTTTGCCGCCGCTCAGCAAGCGTGCCTACGATTTTCATCATGTCTTCGTGCGTTCCTTAGACTCTGGACAGTACTATCACGAAAAGTGGTTCTACGACAGTCCGCTGCCGGCCAAGTCCGCCAAGTACTGGATCAATGTCGCTCAGGAGAACCCGTTCCCCGCTAAGGACGAGGACGAGCTCGCGAGAAAGAGTTACTTGCCAGTGCCCTTGCTGCACGAAGTGGATTTCTGGATCAATCTGCCGTGTTACTCGGACCATCCGGTGCTCGGGGTGAACGGAGCCCTCATGAATGCCACCTTGTGGAATGCCAGCAATACGACGCGCTTTCTGAACAGTCCGGCGAATGCCCCGGTGGCAGTGGCGGAAATGGGAGCGATTCCCGAGCTGCGCGAGACCTGGCAGCTCAACATCGTGAGCCTTGAGCGCTACCAGTACATAGGCGGTCCAATTTTCAATTCCCTCTACACTGTCTCGGAGCCGTACGTGCTCCTGAGCGACAACCCTGTGATGCTCGACTCGCTCATGGCGGAGCGCATCAATAACCAACGAGCAAAAAATGGGTTTGCTCCCTTGCCGGAACAGATGAAGATCCTCGAGTTTTCCGAGCAGCTCGGATTGGGCGATAGAGACATAGCGTTGATGGACCTGATTCGGGCTAACTAGCCACTTATCAGATTTTTGAATACGCCCGTGTCTGCAAAACAGGTAATCGTAGAAACATCCCTTTCCACTTATCCGATCCATGTCGGTCGTTCCCTAGGTGGTCAATTGCTCGAAGAGATAGAGCAGCTTGCTTCGAAGGGAGCCCGTATCGCGGCGGTAACGGACAGCAATGTACGCGAGGCTCAATCCGCATGGTTCGATGCCCTGGGCGACAAGGTTGCGGTTTTGACGGTCCCGGCCGGCGAGACGAGCAAGAGCATTCGCCACTTCGGCGAAGTCCTCGACTTTTTGGCGGAGAACAAGCTCGATCGCGGAGGTGTCGTGCTCGCAGTGGGCGGCGGAGTGGTGGGGGACCTCACCGGCTACGCGGCAGCGTCTTATCTGAGAGGTATTCGCTTTATCCAAGTTCCGACCACCTTGCTGGCCATGGTGGACAGCTCCGTTGGCGGGAAGACCGGCATTAACATCTCGGCGGGCAAGAACCTGGTGGGCGCTTTTCATCAGCCGATCGCGGTGTATTCCGATATCGAAATGCTCAAGACGATGCCTCCTCGCGAGTTCGCCTCCGGGATGGCGGAGGTCATCAAGCACGGGATGCTGCAAGACGCGGCGCTTTTCGACTTGCTGGAAGCGAACCCGATCACGGGTCCGGAAGACGAGCGGCTCGAATCCGTGGTGGAGTGGAATTGCAAGATCAAGGCCTCGGTCGTGAACGCCGACGAAAAGGAGACCGCAGCCAGCGGCGGACGCGCGCTACTCAATCTGGGACACACCTTTGGGCATGCGATCGAAAATGTGGCGGGCTACGGCCAGTACCTGCATGGGGAGGCGATCGGAATAGGTCTGGTGGCAGCCGCTCTTTTGAGCGAGCGTCTGGGCTTTATCTCGCAGGCTGACGTGAAGCGTATCCGAAAAGTGGTTTCGGAACACCGTCTGCCGGTCGCCCTGAACGCTCCTTTGGCTGCCGAGAAGCTGCTCGCGGCGATGCGTTTGGACAAGAAGGTGAAGGCTGGCGTGATTCGCTTTGTAATCATGAAGCGTATTGGCCAAGCTGAGACAATCGAGTCCGCCGATATGGCGATGATCGAGGAAATCTGGCGCGAGTGCGGCGCCGCTTGAGTGAGCGAAACGAATCTAGGAAACCATGCTACGCGTCGAAGAGTCCATTGTCCGTGAGTACTTCGAGCAAAACGGTTTTCTAGTACGCCCCCTCCGCAAGTCTAGGGCTCAAATGAAGAAGGCCAACGAAGAGGGCTTGGATCTCTACGTTCGCAACATGGTGTTTCGGGAAGGCAGCCGAGATCCCAGCTTTCTCCTGTTTTCGAGCGAGCTGAGGTATCTCGAGAGCGCGATCATTTGCGTGAAGGGGTGGTTTGGGGATAAGGCCGCCTTGGCAAGCATGACCGGCGGGGCGGAGATTTTGAAGCATCTGGAGGCCTTTGTATTCAAGAAGGTAGACAAGTGGTTCTCCTACGACCCGGCGGTTACCTTCGGGACGAAGACGCGGCCCAAGAACATATTGGTCGCCCCCGTTTTCCCGACCCAGGAGCCGCATCGCTCGCAGTGCGTGGAGCTGCTGAGCGAGAAGGGCGTGGACGGGATCGTCTCCTTCAAGTCGATGGCCCTGGACCTCATCGACCGGGTCGATACGAAGCAGATCTACGAGAAGTCCGACTTCTTGCAGACCCTGCGCGTCTTGAAAAACTTCGACCTGATCAAGGATTCCCAGATGGATTTGCTGGGCTAGCTGGTAGCGGGCACGAAAAAACCGGCGCCTCGAAAGGGGCCGGTTTAAGAAAACCTTATAAGTAAGCGGGGCCTACTTCTTTTCCGCGTTGAGCTTGCGCTGGTGAGCTAGGGTCACCTTGAACATCTGCAAGCAGAAGTAGAACGTGCCAGCTGCGGGGAGGGCAGTGAAGCCAGCGATCAAGTTGATGATCGTTGGATCTTCGCTAGGTACGTGTGGCTTGAACCAGAGGGTGAAGAGAACCCAGACCACGGCGACGAGGATTACGTCGAAGGCGATTGTTTTAGGCGTGATTTTTAGCACTTTGGACATGACGGGTGAAATTGGTAGCTGGAGAACTCGGTGTGTCCATCCATTTTGTGCCGGAATTCGTGGAAAATTGCCCGAATTCGCAATTCCTTTACGCTCACAGGCCGATTTGCGGGTGGAGCTTAGCGGTTTTGCGGAAAGACACAGGAAAAACGGTATCCTTCACGGATTGTCGGATTCATCCGTTTCTGGTAATCTATTGGCACGCTCAATAAAACGAGCGGACAGGAAACAAAAGCAGGACGAAAGTAATTTCTCTGATTTTAGTTCCAAAACTGAGTCGTTGCTTGGCCGGGGCGGATGTGGGACCGCCCCGGTCTTCTTGTATCTGGAGGTAGCTATGGATCGGCTCGCTCGCCCAAGGCATAAAAGCGACGGATACCAATGGAGGTGTTTCTAATACCTCCATCCCGCTCGCCGGACGGCGTTGACTCAAGGCGCTCGGTGGGCTTAGATACGAGCATAGAAACTTAAAAGGGCGCGGTGCCTGGCTCTGCAAAATAACGCAACCAGGGGATGAGAGCGTCAAACGGGCGGTGCAGCCGCCCGTTTTCCATTTCTGGCCAGAAGGGGCTCAGCAGTTAAGCTAAAGCCGCTTTGCTTGGGCGCTGGACTCAGTCCAGTTCGCGGAGGCGAAAGTTGCGAATCTCTAAGTTCGATCCTTCGGTTTGTATGGTGATGAAGCCGGAGGTCGCAGACGCGTTTTTGCCCTCGTTGACCAGCTTCTCGTTCAGGTACACCTTTATGCTGTCGCCCTTTGCCACGATGTGCATGGCGTTCCATTGGTCGGGTTCCTTTTCGAGTTTCTTCTTGGGTTTGCCGTAGTCACGCGGTTCGGTCTTGGGAGTTAGGCGGATGCGGCGGTTGCGTTCGGCCGCTTTGCTGGGCATTTGCTCCTCCTCGACGTCGATACTATTGTTGAGCAACCAAAAGTCTCCGGAGTGCTCTGGCTCTAGTTGGATCTCGATGCTCTCTGGCCAAATGCTATGAGCGGTGTCGGATGTACTGTGAATCTGAATACCGCTTTTACCTTCTTTGTCAGGCCAGCGGAACTCGAACTTGATCTCGTAGTTTTCGTATTCGTCCAAGGTTTGGATGTAGCCTTCGGGTTTATCCGCGCCCTTGATGATCAAGGTACCGTCCGGCTCTATCTCGAAAACGTCCTCAGGTTCGGCCTCTTCGACGAAATCGAAATAGAACTCGTTGAGGTCCGTATCTTTGAAGAGATAGGTCCAACCGTCCTGGGCCGACGCGTAGCTTGATAGGAGAGCGATAATAGTGATGCAGGGGAGGTAGCGAGTCTTCATAGGGTCTGCGGGTTGTTTAGGAAACTTTAGCTGAATGCAGCGGGCTGGCAAGGGCTTGTGGCTCTTATCGATTTGGGACTGATCGTTTGGCGATTCGTTGCTCAGTGATATGGGAAAGCTTTTCGTCTCCTCTGCGTACGCTCGTTAACCTCAAATCCTTCTGCAGCATGAAATGTAAAATGCCTCCGACTAGGACGAAGGATTCCTCAACCTCTTCATGCTTTGGGCTTGCCAGTTGGCGGCTGAGGTGGCGTCGGGGGCGGGAGAACTGAAAAAGAGCGAGTGGCTCAATTCCCCATCCTGCGGGCACGTTGTCGCTCGCCTATCAGTTCGCAGGAGGGAGTAGGTCGATCCTGATCGAGTTGACCGAAAACGTGTCGTAAGACTTTGTCTGGCAGAGGATAGCTTATCCGCTTGAAGGCGGGTTTAACGACCTGCGGCTTTGAGAGCTTTCGAGAAGATGGTTGCGTAGGATTCGGCATCGAGATCCAGGTCGAGGGCTTGACTGAATTCCAATTCTATTCCGATGTACTTGTCCTCTGGATACCTTTTGCGGAGCGCGGTGGTGTGGCCATCTTCACGCCCATGGTAGGGCTCGTTCGCTCGGATGCTGAGCTCGGGCAAGACGATTTTGAGGAGCTTCATGAGCTTTTTGCAGAATGCGTCCTCTGAGTGGCGTTGGTCGTCGAAGAGAATGCCGAGGTCGACCTCGCGTTTTTTGCCTTCGAACTCTTTGGTGAAGGAATGTACGGAAAGGTGGACCACAACGCAGTCTTCGTGCAGGGCGGCCTCGATGCTAAGGCGGGCTTCCTCGCGGAAGGGGATGTAGATCTCGTTGAGCAGCCGCGCTTTCTCGGTTTCGCACATATCGTAGACGATCTTGGAGAATTGGCTCGGATTTCCGATCGAGCGATTTAGGTCAACGGCGAGCCGGCTGTACGCTCCGCAAACCAGCGGGCAGTTCAACTTGCGAGCTATTTCCTCTGCGATCGCCTTCGTGCCCGGATCGAAGACTTGGTGCGTCTGGCAAGTCGATGCGTAGTTTTGCAGCGCGAGCTTTAGGCTATTTGGAATTTCAGCAGATGCGTGTTCTGCGGTGACGATGAACTTGTATGAGGTAGTCATCCATTGATCCTAGTTGGTGAATGCTTCTCCGTTTTCCAAGCAGCTGCTTAGCTGGGCCATGGTTTCCCGAAGTTGTTCTTGGCTCGGCTTTTTGCCGACGCGGGCGAGGAGGCGTTCGGCGAGACTTCCTTCCTGGAGGATATAGCCGAGAGCATGGGTGCGCTTCGAGACGCGGGGATGTTGTTTAAGGGCGTCCACGATCTTTGCCCAAAGTTCCCCGACGCTGCATTCGTCCTCTTTTAGGCCGAAGAGTTCGGCGAGGTCGCGCAGCTGCAAGTCAGCTTCGTATCCATCGCGGGCAATCGCCATGAGTTGTTCTTTGCGCTCCTTGGGCGAGTAGCGCTTCGTAAACTCCTTGAGGGTTTCGATGTCGAGGGCGCAGAGGGATTGCAAGAGAGCGATAATCAAGCAGCAGATTCCGATGTCTTGGCTTGGGTTTTCTTGTGTATCCAAAAGTCGGATTTCGATGGCATTTCGGTCAAAGCGAGCAATTGCTCCACGGGAGTTGAGCCATTCGTGTTGGAGGATGCCTTCCGGATCGTGCGGGGCGATTGCCTTGTAGGTTTTTTCGAGGATTTCCGTTTGGTAGTCCGCGAAGGTGAAAATTGGCTCCGGAATGATATTACCGGCGATTTCGGGAACCTTTGCTTGGTTGTTCTTGTAGACATCGATCCGTGTATCCAGAAATCCGCGGTACTCGCCTTCGATGATAGGGCTGCTCGCCGCGACCGCTGGCAGATAGGGGAGGATTAGGATGATGGCCGCGTGCAAGCGGGCAAACTCCTCTTCGTTGGCGAAGGGAAGGTTGAGGTGGCAGCTTTGCAGGTTGAACCAACCGTGGCTGCTGCAGCCGAATATCCGGTCGTAGGTTTCGTAGATGGTACGGTTGCCTTGGCTCCAAGTTTTGCCTTCGACATGTGGATCCATGAAGGGATGGATGCCACCTGGGGCCAGCATGGCGTTGTGGGCAGCGAGCCGTGTATTCATTTCGCTGATCGCGTCTTGGAAGTCCGCCTCGAGCTTTTCCAGGTCTGCTGTTGGAGCTGCAGTCTTGAATTCGAGGACGTGGGTAGCGAGTTCGTTGGAAACGTCGATGGGGCCGAGGGAAATCTCTTGGGTTGTTTCTCCGGATTCATCGATGAGGATGGATTCGGCGATCGGAAGCGGTCGAAGCGTGTCGCGATCGACGATCATGTACTCTAGTTCGATGCCGAAAGCTTCGAAGAGGGATAGCGTTTTTTTGGACATTGAGAAGGTTTTCTTGAAATCGTGAGCTTAGCGGGCGTGCTTTGACTCTAGGCGCTTGAGAAAGGTGTTCATAACGGTGAGGTAGAGTTCCTCGCCAATCAGTTCGTCTTCTACGCCGCCATCGATGCTGGGGTTGTCGTTGACTTCGATGACGAGGGCGGTGTCGCCGTGCTGCTTGAGGTCGACGCCGTAAAATCCGTTGCCGATCAAGCTGGACGCTTTGAGCGCCGTGTCTAACACGACAGCTGGTACTTGAGAAATGGGTACGCCAGCGCTGTCGCCTGTGGAGTCGTCGCCTTTGACGGCGTGGTTATAGATTTGCCAGTGACCTTTGCTCATGTAGTAGCGGCAGGCGTACAAGGGGGTTCCATCGATGATGCCGATGCGCCAGTCGAATTCGGTCGGCACGAATTCCTGGGCGATGAGGATGCTGGATGTATGCAGCAGCTTTTTGCAGAGGGTGTGGAATTCGTGGGGTGAGCGAACTTTATGAACGCCGATGGAGAAGGAACCATCGGGGATCTTTACCACGATCGGGTAGTTAAACTTTTCGGCGAGCTCGTTGACGTTGCGCCGCATGACAAGCGTCGAATTTGGCGTAGGTATATTATGGGTACGCAAGAGCTCGGCGAGGAATACCTTGTTGCAGCATCGGCGGATGGATTCGGGATCGTCGATGACCACCATCCCGGACCGTTCCGCTTTGAGGGCGAAGCGCATGGTATGGTTGTCCAGTCGCGTGGTTTCGCGTATGAAGAGGGCGTCGAACTCCATGAGGCGCGGGAGGTCGCGTGGGGTCAGGATTTCGGTGCGCATGTCGAGCTGGTTGGCCGCCTTGCAAAATGCGTCGAGGGCTGCCTTGTTCGACGGGGCGTTGGTTTCCTTCTCGTTGGCGAGTATCGCGATTTCGTAGCGATAGGTCTTGTTTGCATGGTCGCGCCGCCAGCGTTTTTGGAAGAGCGCTTTGAGCTCCGTTTCGATAAAGTTGTGGTGGTCGTCTGGAACTTGGTGCAAGCCGAGCTGCGTGATTTCGTTGAGCTTCCAGCCTCCTTCGCGCCTGGTGAATTCGTATTTTGCGAGTGGGCAGGGAAAGAGGGAATAGAGCCGCTTGGCGAGCTTGTCGTAAGTTTTTGCGAGGTTCTTTCCGAAGTAGACGCTGAGGGTGAACTCCGAGGTGGCGAGGCGCTTGAAGGAGCTTTGGATGAGTTCGTCGTGTTCGCGGATGGCGTCGCGGATGAGCAGCTTGCTCTCGATCTGGTGGAGGGTCTTGGCCTCGGGGAGGCAGCGGTGGCTGCGGGCGTCGGCGAGGAGGGAGACGTAGTAGCTGGTGGAAAGCGCCTTCTTGTGCGAGCAAAGGTTTATAACCTTGATGCGTTTGTTTTCTGCGTATTCGGAGGATAGATACTCGCTCGAAGTGATGAGCGGAAGTTCTTGGAAGCGTTTAGGAATGTTTGAGAGTGAGTCGACGACGACGCGGAAGGTGGATTCTTGGGAGTTCATTTTCACTTTTTGTCGATGAGCAGGAGGTTCGCATCGTAGGTCACGATGCCGAGCATGATCGAGTTGATGAGGCGTTGCGGATCGATGGCGTAGATTTGCGAATCGGAAAGCGGGTTTTTGTGATAGGGATCTGCGACAAGGATTTGCTTGTTGGCGTGGTCGTATTCGAAAAGGGTGACGAAGTGGCCTTCGACTTCGCCGTTTACGTCGTCGTCCTTGCCGTTCTTTTTCTGGCGAGCGCTGCGGTAGAGGTGGGTGGAATTGAGTCCGGCGATCACGGGCGCTCCGTTGGCTAGCAGCATGGCGAGCAGGGCGGAGTCGAGCTCGTCGAAGCGCATGAGGCCTCCGTTTTCGAGAAACTCGATGTACGCGGACAGGTTGGCACGAGCCCGCTTGCTATGGGAGTGCTCTCGTCTGATGGCGAGCTTGGCGGAGATTTTCTCAGAGCTGAGGTTGGCCCAAGTCGGGTCGAACACGCGCAGGTTGTAGCTGTAGATGGTTGCCTTGTAGCCGCGCTTGAGGGCGTGGTTCGCCAGTATGACGGAGTAGGTTCCTCCGTCCGGATTTTCCGGTATGTCGGCGATGAGCTTTTCGAGACCGTATTCGTCTCCGAAGTGTTGATACACGGCGTGCAGGCAGGTTGGCCCGCAGCTGGTTTCGGTGGGTTGCGCCGATATCTTCAAACTCGGTCGCGGAGTGGTGTTTTTCATTTTCTCAGGCAGGTCGTTTCGCGTCCATGCCCAACTCTCAATAGTGTGGTGATTAGAGGGTGCATGTATTGCGGTTCTTATCGAGTTTGCCAAGATGTCTTTTTGCAAAATCGAGTGAATTTTGCGGGTGGCGAGGTCGAGGTTTGAAGCCGTTTTTTGTTCGAGAATCTGTCTGGGTAATGCTTGGCGGCGATTATCGGCATTGCCACGCGGAAGTGGGAGGCACTATCGCGAGCGGAGTGTTGATCGTGTTGTTCAAGCTTTTCCGAGTGGACGACATTATCAAGTCCTAGACGATCGGTGTTTAGATTGCGCTCAAGCTTAGATTTCGCGGGGAGGGGGGGCTTTTCAGGGCCTGTCGGAATCCCGCTTGGCGTTCATGGACTGGACGCTGTACTGGGTGACGATTTCGGGACGGGGCTGCAGGCTGACCCCGAGTTCTCCCTTGCGGGGATACTGGCTTTGGGAAAGCACGTAACGAATGGCTTCCATGCGGGCGGTGGCCTTGTCGTTTCCGTCGACGATGATCCAGGGCGACTTTTCGGTGTGCGTGCGCTCGAACATGCGCTCTTTGTAATGGGTGAAGTCGTCCCACTTTTCCTGAGCGAGGGCGTCGATGGTGCTGAGCTTCCATTGGTAGAGGATGTCGGAGCTGCGGCGTTGGATGCGTTCGGACTGGGCGCGGCGGTTGATGGAGAACCAGAGTTTTATAATTTGGATACCGTCGTCGATGAGCATGTTTTCGACGGTGGGAACTTGGTTCATGAAGCTCTCGTGCTGTTGTGGCGTGCAAAATCCCATGACGGGTTCCACGACGGCGCGGTTGTACCAGCTTCGGTCGAAGTAAACGATTTCGCCCGGGTTAGGAAGGTGCTGGAGGTATCTTTGGAAAAACCATTGGCGGCTTTCGATCTCGGTCGGTTTGGCGAGGGCGATGACCTTGAGGAAGCGCGGGTTCATGTGCTCGGAAAAGCGCCGGATCGCTCCGCCTTTGCCGGCTGTGTCGCGGCCTTCGAAGATGACGAGAAGGCGCCTGCCTTCGGCCTGGACCGCTTGTTGTAGCAGGACTAGCTCTCGCTGGAGGTTTCGAAATTCCAGGAGGTACTCTTCTGAGAGATCGGCGCTCATGGCACGAGGGAGGCGCTACAAGGACTCGGTTGCCTCGACCACGTCCATGTTGGTGGCGAGATCGGATTGAGCCTGTTTGTAGGGATCGTTCTTGTCTTTGTTGAGGTTTCTCTCGTAACGCTTGATCTGGCTTTCCGAGAGCCGGGCGATGTGGCAAACGGGTTCGCCCGGCTTCACTGCGGGCATGGTGGCCATGCCGATGGCGATTCCCGGAGTGGGGCTCGAGATGGTGTTTTGCTCCTCGCCGAGGATGGAGTAGTTGGTGGCGATGGCTTGGCCCTCGCGCACGAATTCGCCGGGGGCTATGTGGAACTTGAGAATGCCTCCGACCGTGGCGCGCACCCACTGGGTCTTGCGAATGGTGGCGAGGAAGGGAGGCGGTTTGGATTCGCCGTCCTGCATCCCGAGATGGATGAGGATGTTGCGAATGCCTTGCACGCCGATCTGCAGGACGCTGGGCTCGATTTTCCAGGGCTCGCCCGCTTCGAGGATGATGGTGGGAACGCCGGCTCGGGCGCATTCGCGACGGAAGGATCCCAGCGGGCCTTTGCCGTCGATGACGAGGGCGCAGCCGAAAGCGGAAGCGAGCTTGCGGATTTGCGGGTTGCTGAGGTCGGCCCGCACGTTCGGGTAGTTGGTGCGCTGGAAGGCGGCGGAGTGGAGGTCGATGCCGTAGTCGCATTTTTTGGCGACTTCGTTCATCAGCTTGTAGGCGATGCGGCCGGCCATGCTTCCGTTTGGGGATCCGGGAAAGTAGCGGTTTAGGTCGCGGCGGTCCGGCAAGTAGCGCTGGTTGTTTTCGAAGCCGAGGACATTGACCACGGGGATGAGGATGAGAGTGCCGCATTTGAGCGGGCAGGCCTCGCCGAAGAGGAAGTCGTGGATGATGCCGGTGCCGTTGATCTCGTCGCCGTGGATGGCTGCGGTGATGAACACGCGGGGGCCCGGCTTTTTGGAGCGGATGACGCGCACCGGCATGCGGATGGAGTCGCCGGTGTAGGTTTCCGAGAGGTCGAGGCCGATGTCCTTGGTTTCGCCGGCACGGATGGTTACGCCGCCGATTTTGAGTACGGTGTTTCTCGCTTTTTGCATTTATGATTCTGGATCGACCCGTTTGGTCGCCTTTTTGGTGAGGGAGCTCTTCTTGCGTCGCTTGCTTTTGGCAAAGGCGGGAAGGAGCCCTTGGAGGGCGGCGCGAAATCCGTAGCAGAGAAGGTGGTCGCCGGCTTCGATGACGCGAGTGCCCTTGGGGTTCGCGATGTGGTCTTGCCCGCGCACGAGTCGCATGACGACGATGTCCTTTTCGCGCAGCCCCGACTCGATAATGGTCTTCCCGGCGATTTCGGAGTTTGGTTCCACGGCGAATTCGGTGACGGCGTAGCCGCGGGTAAGGGAGAGTCGCTCGCGGACGTCGATGTTTCCGAAGCGGATTTGCTCTTCCATGAACTGCACGATTTCTCCGGCTATATCGACTCCGGTGGCGCCTTCGATGCCTTCGAGGCCCGGGGAGGAGTTCACTTCCATGATCACGGGGCCGTCCTTGCCTTCCAGCATGTCGACGCCGGCGACGCTGAGGTTGAGGATCTGGGCGGCTTTGACGGCGGTGCGTTCGTACTCGGGATCGAGGGTGACGGCTTGGGTATTGCCACCGCGATGCACGTTCGATCGGAACTCCTGTCCAGCGGCGGTGCGTCGCATGGCGGCTACGACGCGGTCGCCGACGACGAAGGCGCGGATGTCGCGGCCCTTGGATTCGGCGACGAACTTTTGCACGAGCACGTTTTGCTTCACGGCGCCGAGGGTTTCGATAATGGCTTCGGCGACCTTGTTGGTTTCGGCGAGGATGACGCCGATCCCTTGGGTGCCTTGCAGGAGCTTAATGACGACGGGGGCTCCGCCCATGGCCTGGATGGCCTTGAGAACGTCGGTCGGGTTGCGCACGAAGGCGGTTTCGGCGATGCCGACGTTGTGGCTGGAGAGCTCTTGCATGGAAGCCAGCTTGTCGCGGGAGGCAAGGATGGCGTCGGCTGTATTCAAACAATAGGTACCCATCTGTTCGAACTGGCGCACGACGGATGAGCCAAAGAAGGTGATGGACGTTCCGATACGGGGAATGATGGCGTCGTAGGTGCTAAGGGGCTTGCCTCCGAAAGTGAGGTCAGGTTGTCCGGCCTCGATATAGAGGGCGAATTTCATGGTATCGAGTACCTTGACCTTGTGTCCGCGCTTCTCGGCGGCTTCCCGTAGTTTGCGGGTACTGTAGAGGCGGGGGCCTCGTGAAAGAATTGCAATCTTAAGTGGGTCCATGGCGGGCTGGATTAGCGTTTGGCAATTTTTGGCTTACGATTTGGGCGAGTGATGAAGGATTTGGAGCAATCCACTAGGAAGTCGCCGTCGAGGGCGAGGCGGCCGAGCAGCATGCGGCATTGCATGTGCTTGCGATTGCTGAGGCTGAGCTCAATTTTCTTAACCGTTTTTCCGACACGCACGCGGGTGGCCACGAAGTAGCGTTCGTGCTGTTGCCCATTGCTGGAGCGAACGTGGGTTTGGTGTTCGATGTCGGCCACCACGGTGGTTTTTAGCTGTCCGGTGCGGCGGTCGGCCGCGACTTCGAACTGGACGCGATTTCCCGGCAGTTCGACGATGTTTTCGACATCGATTGCGGAGCGACGGGCTCCTGTATCCGTTTTGGCTGTGATGTCTGCGATCCCCCAATCTGGTAGGTCGATAGACTCTTTCCAACCGATGAGGGTTGGCTCTGAATTTGGCATTGGCGTGGGTTTTAGTAGTCGGTTTCCGCTTTGTCGAGAAAAGGCTCGCACAGAATTGTGACCGAATCTTCGAGCTTGTCCGACCAGCGTTCGGGGCTGAAAAGGGTGAGGGCTGGAGCGAAGCAACGCGCGAGGAAGGCCTCTGGCTTAGGGCTCTGCAGGATGGAGGCGAGGTAGGCCTCGGAGTTGGGCTCGGAGGGGCGCAGCGTGGCTTGGATACGGTTTGCTTCCGGTTTGGGCGTCTCCGGAAAGCCTAGGTTCAGGAGGCGCTGCAGGTTGAAGATGGGCTCGTGGTATGCGAGGTCTGGATACTCCTCTCCAAGCGGCTCTCGCTGCATGTCCTCGGCGATGTTCTGCTTCTTTCCGCGGGCTAGCTTGTCTTCGAATTGGAAGTCGAGAAGGGCTTGGGCAACCTCTTCGACCTCGAGGTCTTGCAAGGCCATGGCGGCGTATTCGCGAAGCTGATCTGGCTCGGCGGAGTCGGCATCGGAAAATTCGAGTTGCTTGAGAAGGGCGCGGCAGGATTCGGCGGGCCAAGCGCTGGGGAGTTCGTCGACGGTTTCGAGGGAGGTGATGGATCGTTGAAACCTTAGGGTCATCGTTCGTTTTGTGCGGTTGTATTGATGAGGGTGATACGAACCCTGCTCGACAGTTTCGTGACTGCGGGTGTGGCGCTGAAGAAGGATCCTTGGATGGGGTTTACGCTTTCGGCTACGACGGCGTGAGCGACGGGCACGTAGGCGTTGTTGCAGAAGATTCCGTTGGTCGGGTCCAGCCCACGCCAACCGGCGCCGGGGAGAAATATCTCGGCCCAGGCGTGCATGTCGCCGGCGCTGTCGAGCGGCAGGTTCGGGTCGTAGAGATAGCCGCTGACGAAGCGAGCGGCGAGGCCTTGGGTGCGAGCGCAGGCGATCAGCAGGGATGCGTAGTCGCGGCAGGAGCCGGAATTTTTGGCAATGGTTTCCAGTGGAGCCTGGATTCCCGGCTCGTCGCGTCGTTGGTACTTGAGCGTTCGATAGAGGGCTTGGTTGAGGGACGCGAGCCAGGATACGGTCTCGCTGGGAGCGGTATTCAGCTGCGGCTGCAGCCAGGCGCGGAGCTTCTCTTGCTCGGCGGGCAAGGGCGGTTCGAGGTAGATGCCAAGGTTTGAGCGGTGCAGGGGCTCGTACTGGAAAGGGAAGTTTTGGGCGTAGTCGCGAACCAGGAAGTCGAAGGGAGGAATGTCTGCCGTTGCGACGCGGCAGTTCGATTGGATTTCGAGTACTTGGCTTTCTCCGGAGAAGTGGATGCTGGCCGGCAGGTTGTCGAAGTCGTCGCGCATCCAATACAGTTTAGCGGCGGGCTTGGTATCGAGGGCGAAGGTTAGGACGGAAAGCAGAGGCGTTTCCCTGGGACGCAGGTAGAGCAGGTGCGGATGCAGTTGGACTGATCGATCGTATCGATAGGTGGTGGTGTGGTTGATTTCTAGATTCATATTGGCTGGATTGCGGCGATCACGGAAAGAGGTCGCGCAGCCTTTTGGCTTCGGCTACTTTGCTTATGCCAAGCGTGAGAGCTGCCTCGCGTCGAGAGCAGCCATAGCGTGCCTTCTGAGTTTCGACTTTGCCCTTTGCGCGTTCGAGGATGACGTAGAGTTTTGAGAGGATTTCATCGCGAGTCCAAAACGTGCTTTGCAGGTCCTGTACCCACTCGAAATAGGACACGATGACACCGCCGCTGTTGCAGAGAACGTCTGGAATGACCATAACGTCCCCGCGGTCGGTTAGAATGCGGTCCGCTTGATTGGTGGTTGGGCCATTGGCGGCTTCGCAGAGGATGCGGCACTGGATCTTTGAAGCGTTTTCGACGGTGATGACGCGTTCGAGGGCGGCTGGCATGAGGAGATCGCAGGGTTGCAGGAGGAGCTCTTCGTTGCTGATCGAGTCACCGCCGTTCCAGCCTGCCAGGCTTCTGTTTGTTTCGAGGTAGGCGAGGGCGGAGGATATATCGAGGCCCTTGGGATTGTAGAAGCCCCCGCTAACGTCGCTGATACCGGTGACCGTGACTCCGTATTCGACGAAAGCTTTGGCCGCTTCCGAGCCGACGTTGCCAAATCCCTGAATGATCGCGGTGGCGGTATTCGTATCGATTTTGAGCTCTTGCATGTAGGTACGGGCCAGATACGCGGCCCCGCGACCGGTCGCTTCGCGTCGCCCTTCGGAGCCTCCCGCAGCGATCGGTTTGCCGGTGACGATGGCGGGGGCGCTGCTGCCGACGTAGCTGGAGTAGGTATCCATCATCCATGCCATGATCTGTTCATTGGTACCCATGTCGGGGGCCATGACGTCGACATTGGTGCCGACGAAAGGGATCATCTCTTGCATGTAGCGGCGAGAGAGGTGCTCGAGCTCGTTCGATGAGAGGGAATGGGGATCAACCGTGATGCCGCCTTTGGCCCCTCCGTAGGGAAGGTCCACGAGGGCGCACTTCCAGCTCATCCACATGGCGAGGGCGGCGACCTCGCCCAGGTCGACTTTCGGGTGGAAGCGAAGTCCACCTTTGGTGGGGCCCATGGATAGGTGGTGCTGGACCCGGTAGCCTTCGTAGACGACAACTTCGCCTGTATCCAATTCGATGGGACATGAGACGACCATGCAGCGTTTCGGGGTTTTAACGCGTTCGCGAAGTTTGGAATCCATTTGCAGGATGTCGGCAGCTCGGTCGAACTGCTGGCATGCCATATCGAATACGGTGGATTTGTAGATGTTGGAGTACATTGGGGTAGCGTTTAGGTGGCGTAGGTTTTGGGTAGTACCTCCGCGAATACGAGTACGACGATTGTGACCGCTACGGTGGCGGCTGCTACTCCGCTGGAGCCGAGTAGGGATATCGCAAGCGAGGTGGAAATGGCGGACGCCGCGATATTGACAATAGTGTTCCCGAGAAGGATCCCGCTGATGAGGCGTTCCTTGTCCTCATGGAGTTTGCTCACGGCGTTGGCACGCAGGTTGCCCGAGATTTTCAGGCGATGGAGCTTACCGCGGGGCACACTGGTGAGGCCCGTCTCCGAGCCGGAGAAGAAGGCGGAAAGACATACGAGTCCGAGGACTGCGATCAGGAGCAACAGGTCAGGGTGCGGATCCATGGGTAAACTGGGTAGGTCGGTAGGGCGTCTTCCTTGCTTGAAGAAGACGCGTATGCAGAAGAGCTCGAGCCGGACTGGCTGTTAGGCGAGTTGGCTCGAGCGACTCGAAATCGAATTGGGCGTCGGAGCGGTCGGTGGCTCTGACGGGGGCGGAGCGTCTAGGGCTCAGGGGGTGGCGACCGACTTTTTGGCGAGGTGGAGGATGAGTTTTCCGTCCATGTAGTACTCTATGTAGTTGCCGCTAGTGGTAACCCAGTCGGTGTACTCTCCGGGGGCTTTGCCTTGGTTGGCGGGGGAGATGAGTTCGAACTCGCCGTTGTGCCACTTCCGGTAGCCGGACTTGTTGGCCGAGGAGTTCTTGAGAGTGATTTCCTTCTCCTTGAAGTTCGGGTTGAGGAGTAGGTAGATGCGGCCGTTTTCCTCGACTTTGACGTCGTGCACGATGTTGGCGTCGCGGCTGAGAGCCACGTAGGGGCCGAATTCGGTTTTGGCTGCGTCTTGCGCGTGCGAGAGGTGGGCGAGGGTCAGGGCGAAAAAGGCGAGAAGGCTGCGCAAGAGCCATTTTTGAGAAGTATTCATAGTGCTGGGTGTGGTTGGATAATGCGATTTGCAACGAAGAGAATCGATAGCTTCGTATCTTCGATAATGCAAATGCGATATTGCCTCGATTTCTGAAAAAAGTGAACTACCTTGTAACGGATATTTTGATACAAACGGAACATGAACTCCAAAAAAGACTCGATCGTCGTACGTAATTGGACAGTCGAGGATATCCCCGGGATCATGGCCTGCCACGAGGCGGCCTACCCAGACTACTCGCCGGAAGAGGTTTTTGACGAACGTTTGCACGAGCTGCAAATGACGGCTTTTCCCGAGGGGCAATTCCTCGCGGAATGCGACGGGATCGTGGTGGGCTATGCCACGTCCTTGATCGTGCAGCTGGACGACCTCGGGGAGAAGCATGTCTATACCTACTCGGAGATCACGGGTGGCTACACTTTCAGCACGCACGAGCCCAGTGGAGATACGCTTTACGGGGCGGATATCGCGGTGCGTCCGGAATACCGTGGGCGCCGGATCGCGAGCTTGCTTTACGAGAAGCGCAAGGAGTTGCTCGGCAAGTACAACCTTCGGCGCATGCTTGCCTACGGACGCATCCCTCAGTACGGGGAGTTCGCGGGACGGATGACTCCGGAGGAGTTCGTGGCGAAGGTAACGGCTGGCGAATTGAAGGACTATGCTTTGCTCGCCCATCTCCGGGCGGGCTATCAGGTCAAGCGGGTGCTCTTCGACTTCATGGCGGACGAATCGAGCATGAACTACTCCACGTATTTGGAGATGCCAAATCCTACCTTTGATCCGGCTCGCCGCATGATTGCTGCGGCGCCGCTCAAGCGTCCGGTGCGGAGCATTCGCGTTTGCGCGGCTCAGTGGGAGATGCGGCGTATCCATACGTGGGAGGAGTTCGAGTCGACGGTGAAGTTTTTCGTTTCCACGGCGAGCAGCTACCACAGCCACTTTCTGGTGATGCCGGAGCTTTTCACGGCTCAGCTGTTTTGTCTGATGCCGCATGAGCTTGAGCCGAAGGTGGCGATTCGCGAGCTCGCTAAGATGAAGGACCGCTATCTTGGATTGATGACCGAGCAAGCCAAGGCCCATGGACTCTACATCGTGGGCGGGTCGATTCCGGTGGAGTACGAGGATGGGGCCTTGAAGAATGTGGGCTTCCTCTTTGGACCAGATGGGCAGGTGGACTTCCAGGAAAAGCTGCACATCACGCCTACGGATTTTAACGAGTGGGGAATGACCCCGGGCGACCGTCTCAAGATATTCGATACGTCGATGGCCCGTGTCGCGATCCTGCTTTCTTACGACGTGGAATTTCCGGAGGCGTCGCGCTTGCTTGCACTGGCAGGAGCGGAGGTGATTTTCGTTCCCTACAGCACCGATGAGAAGAAGGCCTACAATCGTGTGCGCTTCTGCGCCCAAGCCCGAGCTACGGAAAACTATGTTTATGTGGTGATGGCCGGCAATGTCGGGAATCTCCCTACCTACGAGAACTATTTGATCAACTACGGGCAAGCGGCGGTCTTCACGCCGAGCGACTTTGCGTTTCCGGTTGATGCGATCGCAGGTGAAGCGGATCCTAACGCGGAGACGGTTGTTATTTGTGATTTAGATCTGAATACGCTGGCAATGCAGCGCGATGTCGGAACGGTGCGACCGCTAGGGGCGCGTCGAGGGGACCTGTATCGCCTCTCCCCGCGCAAGCCGATCAAGCGCGTTCGGTTCTCGTGAACGGAGGAGGAGCGTTGGCGCCCTTCTAGTTGGCTGTTGGGGTCGCCACGAGTCGGGCGAGGTAGGTTTTTGCGTTTTCGGGAATGGGTTGCGCAATCGCGATGGGAGCGTCAAGGGGAAGGGGTACGGTGGCGCTGCCCGCTGAAGCCGGTTCCGACCAGAACTGCGCCTCTAGCTGAACGTTAAGAGCGTCGGAGCTGGGCGAGAACTGTATCAGCAATGCGGGTACGCCGTCCTGCTTGACGAAGGCGAATTGGGCGGTCGGCTTGTCGTTGGAATCGTTGGGGTTGGTCTGGGCTAGGTATTCGAAGGTGTTGTTGAAACCGTCGTGGTCTGGGTCTGCGGCGTGGCCGCGCTGACCTACGGCGAGGCCCGCGTTTTCCAGGAAGTCGTCGAGCGAGAGCAGGACTTCGATTTGGGCGGATTCGCTGGAAACCTCGCCTCCTGGATTGCTGACTTTCACGAGGTAGGATCCAGCGTCGGCGAGTGTGAGCCCCTCGATTTTTAGGGTTGGGGCAGTTTGACCGGAAAGGGGGGAGGCGTCGCGGAACCATTGGTAGCTCAGGGTTTCGCCGCTAGCGACGACTGAAAGCTCAAGGGTTGAACCGGTGGCGGCTCGTTGGCCAGTGGGAGAAGCGGTGATGAGTGGAGCTTGAATGGCAGGCGCAGCTTTGACGGAATCGATGGCGTTGCGAAACGTTTGGATAGGATGTTGGAGGTCGCCGTAGCCGAGGCGAGAATAGACCAGTTCCCATTGCTCGTGACTGGGCGAATTTTCGACGCCGTTGATTATTACGAATACTGGTTGCCCGAAATTCTGGAATCGACGTGCCAGCGAGGCGTCGAAATCGTTGAGAACTTGGCCGAGGCCGAAGCGATCGATGAATTGCTGGGTTAGGCTTTCGGCGTCGCCTTGAAGATTGATTCCGACGTGTAGAACAGGAATTCCGCTGGGGTTGCCGTTACGCTGGTTGTAGTAGTCGACGATGCCAGGCTTTACCTGCTCGGCTGCGGCTATGCAGTAGGGGCACCAGTAGGCGAACCATTCCAGAAAGACGATCTTTCCTTCGAAGTCGCTGAGACTAACGGGTTGGCCGGACTTTCGGTCTACAAGGGTGAAGTTCTCTACAATATCGCCAACCGTGTACTGTTGGGCGGATACGTTCGGTAGGATTGAAAGTGCGGCGCATGCTAAGAGAATGCGGATTGGGCTTGCAAGGGCCTTGTAGACAGGGGTGGTCATGGCTCTAGAATGTTTTGGCGACGGCGATTTGAACGGTTAGCCAGTCTGCGTCGACGTAGAGGTTTTTGAAGAAGTCGAGAGCCGGGTTGGTTTCGGCGAAATCGGAGCGGGAGTGCATTAGGCCGAGCTTGCTCGACCAGGAATCGCCGGTGTAGCGAAGTCCGAGGCCGATGGAATCGTTTGTTAGTTCGGGCGCAGCGGTCGAAAAGAGGAGCGCGTCTTCGATTTCTCCTGTATCGGAATAGTGGCGACCTTGAAGGTAAACCGCGAAGGAATCGCTGGCTTGGTACTCGATAGCCGTATCGAAAAAGCGGGCATCGAAGGTCGGATTTTCGGTCGAGGCACCGATTTTGTTTCGCCAGATGAAATGGGTTCCAAGAGCTGTGTTGATGGCGATCTCGGCCGAATAGCGTGTTTCCCGGGCAGAGGTTTCGCTGGCGGAGAGCGCTACCCGCGAACGCATGCTCGGGGTGAGCACGTTTTCGGAAACGAGGCTGAGGGAGGTCGTGGATAGGACCAGCTCTCCGCGGCGAATTCCGTCGAAATCGATTTCGTACCCCGGGGAAACGTTGTCCTGTATCCGCGATAAGCTTACGCTCGCGACCCCGTTGGCGGGAAGGTATTCCCATTTGAGCTCGGAACTGAAACTCGCCGCGGATGCTTTGAAGTCATTGTACAATTCGTGTCCCGGCACGCCTTCGAGCGGGGCGAAGTGCTGGTCGAAATAGGTGTCCAGCCAAACGGAACGGAAATTGGGGAAGCCGTCGCGATAGCCAGCTCCGAAGGCGACCCGGAGGGAGTCTTGGATTTGCTTCGAGGCAGTTAAGTTGGTGGACACGGTGTTTTCGTCCCGTTGAGTGGCGATTCCGAAGAGGTCGAAGGAGACTGGCTGGAAATCGATGTCGTAGCTGGCTTGCGATACGGTGGTTTGGAGTTCCCAATCCTTGGCGGAGCTCGACGCATGAACGGTGAGGAGCGATACGGTGGTCAAGTCGCTGTCGAGGAGCTCGAAGGCGCTTTCCGCACTGTCGATCGCGGCTGCGATAGAGCTCGACGCGAGCGCGATGGTGGCGACCGTTCCTGGCAGGCAGGTCCGGATTAGAGTTGATTTCTTGTTTAGCGACATGCGGAGCAACCGGAGGCTTGGGCTCCGCCAGAGGTTTGGGAGCCGGGTTCTACTTGGGCGGTGAGGCTAGAGATCGATTGTTCGACCAGAGAATCGGAGAAGGTCATTCCAGGCTTGGAGAGCTGCTCTTGCTGGTAGGCGGGCACTGTTTGGCATCCTGCGAAGAGGATGGCCGGGCTGATGGCTAAGAGGGGTTTGCCAAGGGGAGAGGGCAGTTTCATGCCCGATAGGAGCGTGCAGCGCCCTCGTTTATTCCACGGGAGAAGCGATTTCTTCTTCCTTTTCCGCTAGCTCGATAAGGATTTCTGCGTAGAGGCGCGGCGAGTGGTCGACGAAGCAGTCGGAAGGGATGGCGGAGAAGTCCTTCTGAATCCAGTGTTCGGTGAGATGTGTTCGCAGAAAGGAGGCGATGGCATGCGAGCGGCATTGTCTCGTCGTTACTCCGTCTTGGTGAATTTGAAGGCGCTGTTTTAGGTCTTAACGCCGCTTGGCGAGGACAAGCCAGTCCCAGGATTGGTTGAGGGCTGTCTCGGAGGTGGAGGGGTATTCGATTTTCGCTATTTCTTCGATGTCGAATTCGTGGGCGGGCAGCATCTCTTCGAGCTCGGCGCGAAGGTAGTGTTTGGTGGGGAGTCCGTCGAGTTGGTGGACGCCTTGCTGGAGCTCGCGGATGGTTGCGGATGCGGTATGGGCGTGGCGTTGGGCGTCGGCGCAGCTTTGGCCGTCGTCGATGTGGGCGTCGACGGCTCGGTAGAGTTCCATTTGCACCGATTCGAGGGAAGGGACGACGATGAGCAAGGTTCCGCCGGCGACGACTTGGTTGGTGACGGTTCGCCAGGCTCGAAGGCGTTCGTCGAGCGACGGCATGATGAGGACGTTGATGCAGAGAGCGAAGTCGACGGGTTCGAAAGGGACGACGTCGGAGGTCAGGTCGAGCTGATGGCAGGTGACGTTTTCGAAGCCTGAGGTGCGTTCTTGGGTGGCTTCGACTCCGATTTGAGAGAGGTCGCAGGCATCGACGTGGGCAAAGGCTTGGGCGAGGGCGCGAGTAAAGTGTCCGACGCCGCAACCGAGGTCGGCGGCGCGAGCGTGGGGATTGCTTTTTCCGGAGGCGACGATCCGGTCTTGGATGAGGTGGAGTGTATCGTGGTGGTAGACGCTGAGGACTTCTTCGCGGTAGTTTTCGGATACGGTATCCCAATAGGCTCGGTCCATGGAGCGTGGCGGAAGATTGGGATCAGAAGGCATCCGTGAATGCTAGCGAGGCGAATGCCGGGGGCAATGGCGGATTTTTTTTGCGAGTGCAGGATTGCGAGCTGATGAAAGACGCGGGATCGCGGTCTTAGGGGCTGGTTTGCTGGATTATTGGGGCACGTTTTCCGATGAGGCGGCGAGAGCGATGAGGGTTTCGACGTAGAGGAGCTGGGAATGGTCGACGAAATAGTCGCTTGGAATCGCGGAGAAATCGTTTTCTGCCCAGTGTTCTGAAACGAGTTCTTCGATGAATTGGCCGTGCCCTTTCAGGCGTTCTTTCCACAGGCGTGTTTGGGGTGGGTCGACGATGAGATCGCCGTCGGCGGTGAGAAAGTAAGTGGGGCCGATGTGTTGATAGAGGGGTGGGGCGGGAATGCGGGCTACGAGATCGTTGTTGTTGACTATACGGAAAATGGGCAGGAGTTCGTGCCAGTGCGCAGCAAGCTTTCGATTGGCTGCGCGGGGACTGCCGATCGTGTAGAGGGCATCGATTGAATCCGCATTTTGGATACTGAAGAGGGTTGCAAGGGCGCCGCCAAGGCTGTGTCCGGTGACCCAGACCATCTTCTCTGGGCTAGCTTCTAGACGGGCGGCAAGGGACTTTTGGATCTGTTCCTGGACCTGGGCAAGAGCGTCGAGAAAGCCTGAGTGGGCGCGCCCGTGTTCCGTGAATGGACGCTGGTGAATCTTGGCATCGGTGAGATAGTCTGTCAGGTCGCCAGTCTCTGTCCCGCGAAAGGCGATTACGATATGCTTGGGGCTTTCGGCGAGGAAGGCGTAGGTGCCTGCGATGTCGAAAAACTCGGAGTCTTGAAAGCCCGCGTTTTGCAGCGTCTCTTTTATGAATTCGGGTTCTTTGACGTAGATGAGCATGCAGCACTGGGCGAGCATGGCGGCGTTGTTCGGCGAGAAGTGGGTGGGGGTGTTCGCTTCGAGTTTTCCGCAGGATTCGAAGTAGGGAAAGGTTTTGTTGGGGGCGAAGAGGTAGGCGTGGGAGAGGTCGCGGGATGGGGATGGGGCGTCTTCGGTGGAGGCAGGGAGTGGAGTGGTTAGGGTGAAGAGGGAGAGAAGCGCGAGGAGGGACAGGCACCGATGCGATGGGTGAAATGGGGTTGGGTGTTTTTTAACGACAAGAAGCACTGAAGTCACAAGAGATGGGGGATGGTTGGGTTGTCGTTTTTTACCGCGGATGAACGCGAATTATTTGAGAGGAATCTAGGGAAGCTCTGATGAGCTTTTTGTGGAGGGCAGTCTGATGACTGCTGTATCTTTGGAAAACTGACTGGATGATTCTTTGTTCGGTGTCGTTGAAGGGACTGATCTTTTTGGGGTGCTGGAAGATTAGGGGCGGCTCGAGCGAGGTCGGTCCTACTTGAAGTATTTTTGGCGGATTTGCTGGTGGAGGGATTGGTCTTCGAGTTCCGCTTCGGTTATTTCGTTGGCTTCGACCTCGGGCATTATGAGTTCGAAGAGCTTGGGCTCGATCTCGCCGTCGACTATTTTGCCGGCGTGTTTGGGACGTGGTTGAGCGGGAATTCCTACGTTCCAGGTGAACTCGTGCTCCTTGCTGAGGATGCTGAGCATTTCGAAGAGAGCTAGGGTGTCGACGGTGCTCATGATAACGTCGTCGCGGTAATCGATTTTGCGGGTGCTGCCGTCGGGATCCGTGAGGTAGCGATGCAGGAGCTGCGTGGTACCGGTGAGCAGGTTGGGATTTCGGGGATCGGCGGTGAGGGCGAAGGGCTGGTTCCACCAAGCGTGTTCGGCTGCGAGCTCGGCGGCTTCTTCGATGAGGGCTTCGACGTAGTCGTCCTCGAATTCTTCGTCAGTGGTGTAGGTGAGGGCTAGAAGCATGGTGGGGAAAGGGTTGAGGGCTGAAAGGGAAAGGAGCTGTACTTTTGGGGGGATGATCTGGGGGCGGCTCTGAGATGCAAGCAGATGCGTGGTTGTTGGTTTGTTAAAACGAAGCGAACTGCTGGCAGGTCGTCGACCTGTACCGACGCCGTGCCGTGTCCGAGCAATGGTGGGACGAGCTCAAGTCAAGCCTACCGGCGGGTCTTGCATTGGATCGAGTCAACTGCTCCGCAGTTGGAACGGCTTCCCTAAATAGCGATCAGAAACGAGATTCGAAGCTAGCGGGAGAATCCCCAAGCCACTCCTAACTGCGGAATTTAGGATGAGGCATGTGGAGGCGGCCTATGGACATTCGTGTTCCGTCTAGCTGTGTAAGAGCTCTAGGCAAAAGGCCTACAACCTATCAGTTTTGTCCCAATTGTGAGCGTCCTTGGAAGTTGGATACGGGAGAGTTTCTGACTGGCTGCCATGGACTACATTGTGAGCCCGAAGCTTTTGCCCGCAGCCTCGAATGCACCGTGTGCCAGGAAATCGATGGCTTGGTCATCCTTCACCCCGCAGCAAGTTTGGGATTGCACGGCCTTTTAATTCTCCGGTTTTCGTTCGGGTGTTTGTGGATTTATCTCCGCTGTAGAGCCTTCGCTATTTTTGGCTCGGAAATAGCCACTCGAGAGAGTTCTAGGTAGTGCCGCGAGAATATTAAGGATACTTACGGATTTCCCTTACAGGAGGATATCTTTTTTTGTATGGAAAATAACTAAGCTCAAAGCCGTAGCAGCAAACTGCGGATGGCGTTTTATGTAGTTTGCTTAGCTAGTAACTGCATCGATCTGAATTTAATCCCTATCCCTATGCTAAACAACCCCGTTGCAAGTAAAGGCGCGTCATCGCGCTACCGCCGCCTTCTGGATGCGGCAACTCGATCTCGATTCCGGTTGATATCCCTTATCAGCCTGCCCTGCGCCCTGCTGTGCGGGCTTCTTGTTCTACCGTTATTCGAGGCCAATGCGCAGCGGCCCTCCGGCAAGGCGAACGTAAGTCGAGGCCGGCAGGATATTGCAGCCCTGCGGGGGGCGTATCGAGGAGAGGCGCGAAAGGGCTTTGAATCGGGCGAACCTTCCTATTGAGGATGTGGAAGACATTGTTGAAGGGCTGGTTGAGCTGAACGTTCCGAGCGGAAGAGAGAGCCGTCGGGAACTGGCCGAGGCATGGATGGGTGCGGCTGATCTGGCCAGGAACTCGGAGGGGGATTGCCGACTGTTCTACGAGTCGATCCAGACCGCCGCTTCGCTAGATCCCGACAATCGGGAGATCGCTTACGAGGCGGAATTCCAGCGCGAAAGGCAGAACCTTTTCGAGCAACGGATTGCGGCCGCGGAAGCCGAACGCAAACGCCGATCCTCAAGCCAGTAGCGGTCGGCTGTATCCAATCTCTAACTTCAAGCAATTCCCTTAACATGCGTCCCCATCTACTGCTCACTCTTTTTGCGTCCACATGCTTAGCCGCCTTCGCTAGCGCGGACATTACAATGGAGGATATCACCTTCGAATTCCACTATTCCACTCCCCAATATCAAAACAGTGGGCCCTATTGTCTTATCGCGAGTGTCGATGGAGGGGATAGTAGATACTTTCCTGCTGGGTATGGAGGCAGTACCGGTACTGGGCATTACAAGGTTGCTCCTGGTGCGGAATTCGTCATCGCCATTTCTGGACTCGATACTCAGGCACGCTATGGCTTTACCATGAGCGCTCCGCCGGGTTATAGTTTGTACGTAACAGGCGCTGACAATTACGACTTTCAAGAGAGGACCGCCTTTAATAACGTGACCATGTACGATTATTATGACGTATACCACTACAAGCTAGTCCGTGACGACATCGCCAAAGGCGTGGGCCAACGCGGGTTTGGCGAGGCTGGACCTTGGGTGTATGATCGCCCTGTCTGGGAGGCTGATCTCGGGGCTCTGTCCAACGGCAATTCCGCCGGCGTGCTGGCGATCAGAAAAGACGCTGTCGCGGAGCTGGCGGCAAGTAGTGGGAGCACCGATTTCTCTCCGAGTAACCTCTTCTACGAAGGTGTAAGCCCGGAGGTGGAGGTCATCAAGTCGAGCGGCAAAATCCGACAGGTCTTCGCGCCTACGGGACTGGCGGACGTCGTCACGCATTCGTCCAGCTCGTTCTCCGTGAGGATGTTCGACTGGAGCAATGTCGGTAGCAAGAGCGGTTCGCTATATACGCTGTACGGCTCGCCGAGCGTCACCTACACCTTCACGAGGACGAGCTCGACGACCGTCAATTTGATCAAGAAGATAGGTTCCTTTCAGTGGATAACTCGCCTCGTGGATACGGCGAGCAAAGTCACGTTTTACGATTGGATTGGGTATCCCCTTACCCAGAATCCCTCTCCTGAGACTTTGAGCGATACTCAACTAGAAAATGCCGGTCTCAGGATGGTTGTGACCACGATCGCTTCTGGAAACCCGGAAACGCGGACGACGACAGAGTCGGGGAAGAACGCTTCGGGCGACTTTGTCGCCAGCAGCGTCACGAGACGGAAATACAAAACGTTCGAGGAGGGTACGAGCGGGGAGTGGGGCCCGGAGCTGGTGGAGTTCGTCAGGGATTCCGATGGGAATCTCAGCACCACCACTGATCAGCTGAAGACCACCTACGACTACTTCGAAACGGCCTCCTCTGGCGGCGCCGGCGACTACAAGAAGCTCAAGAAGGTCACCAATCCGAGCGGAGCCCAGGTCGAGTACGACTACTACGACGACCAGTACAAGCTCGGCCGTGTCAAGACCAAGAAGGAGGCGTTCGGGGACACTCCTGGGGCTAAGGTGACGACCTACCAGTACACCAGCAGCGGTACCGGCGGCAACTACATGGTCTCGTCGGTCGCGACTACGATAGACGGCCAGGATTTCGGAAAGACCACGACCTCCTATTCGCTGTCGGGCTCCTATCTGCGCAAGGCGACCATCAAGAACTATTCCGATCCGACCCACTACCAGACAACCCAAATCTGGTCCTATCGGGAGAGCGCGTCGCCCGCCTATCTGAGAGGGCTTCCTTACAGCGTGAAGAATCCCGACGGCTCGAAAGTCGTCTACCGGCGCTATCTGTCCGGAAACGATCTCGTAACGGAAACGTACGACGGTTTCGCCTCCGCCCCGTCGGGCTTCAGCTCCACTTCGCTGTCGGTCGCGTCCGGTCCGGGGACGGAGAAGCTGTACGTCGTGCCGAACCACTCGACCATGCAGAAGTCGGTCGTCGAATCGAGCGGCCTGCTCAAGCAGTCGTCCAGCCACGTGTGCTCCTCCGGCTCCTCCTACGAAACGGTCGCTACCACAAACTACTACTATGATCCGAGCTCGCGCCTCGAAAACGTCACGGAGGGAGGGAACACGCTCTACGAAGCGACCTTCCTCAACGGCCGGCTCGATTCGAGCCTCGACGAGACCGGCGTGGAGAAGATCTTCACCTACGACGACCTTGGACGAGTCAAGGAGATAATAGAGATGGGACAGCCCGCCACCTCCGCCTCCCAGACCGGCTACGCCACCAACGAGATCAAGTCGGTCAAGCGCAGCTACGAGTACGACGGCTCTAGTCGGCAGATCAAGGAGCAGCTCGTCGATATCACGAGCGGCTCTCCCACCGCTCCCATCGTACGCTCCTTCGAGTACGATCAGGCCGGTCGCCTGACCAAGAAGATGGCGGACTGCTGCGACGTCGTTCGTTATGTATACGGGACCGTTTCAGACGAAACAACTTATCCGTATGATCAAACTCCAGTGATTCCTCAATCGGCCATAACGAGATCAACGACTGTCGAAACGCAAATCAACGCTGACGGCGGAACGATCGAAACCATATACTACAAGGACGGCGATTTGAAGCAGCGGACTGGCACCGCCACCACGCCCTTGTATATAGTTAAGAAGAAGCAGAGCGTGGTCGACCAGATTTCGATTGCGAAAGCCCGGGAACACCTGGTCAATGTTGGCGATACCACAAAGGAGGGCTGGACTCTTGAGCGTTTAGACTGGTTGTGGCGTCTTCGCTCAACAAAGCACAGGAACGACGGAGGCTACTCCATCGATGCTAGCGGGAACACGGTGAATACGCTTGGGACAGAGACAATAACCGAATACGAGTATAATTTATCAAGCGGAAGGTTGATGGCTCGCTATTCGAGGTCGGTTCTTGGCGGCGGCGACTACATCGCTCCCTACCGCTACCAGTACAACGGGATCGGTCAGCTCGAGCTGGAGGGCATGGATATCGATGGCAGCGGACTCTCCGAGAGCTCGGCTTCGGACCGGATCACAAAGCATGAAGCTTACCTTTCCAAAATCTCGAACCAGTGGTGGTCTGTGAGCAAGAGCTACGCCTACCCGTCGACTACGGCTCGCCTGGTGGAGGAGAGCCGGACTCGCCTGACGCCCGTTTCGGGCGAGCTGGGCAAGACGGTGACGATCGACTCTCAAGGCAACGTGACCACCGGGACCTCCAAGCTCTACCGCTCCTACGGCGTGGTCGTCAACGAGTCGCAGTTCGATCCGGCCGGAACCGGAGCCCCCTTCAACAAGAGCGTCTCGGTTTCCAAGCTTGGCTTGCCGGTCTATGGCCGCTCGCCGTCCAACGAGCCAGCCGCCCTCGAGTACGACGCCTTGCGCCGCCAGCTCGCAGTCAACGGTCGCGACCAGGTCCGCACGCGCTACGCCTACAAGTCCGGCTCTCATAAGGTTGAGCAGATCTATCAGGAGCAAAATGGTGGCAGCTCCTCTAATCTCCTCTACGAGTACGAGTACACTCACGCGAAGCTGACGAAGCAGACGCGCAAAAACACCGCGACGAGCAGCGACGAGATCACCCGTTACGCCTACACGCCCCGAGGCGAGGTCGAGGAGGTTTGGGGCAATGGAACCAACCCCGTGAAATCCGTCTACGACGAGTTCGGGAGAAAGACGCAGCAGTTCCAATACCAAGATTCGATCGACGGCGCGACCTTCAGTCCCGGGAGCAGCTACTCGCTTGTGACTTGGGCCTATGCTCCAAGTTCAGGCGTCCTCCGCTCCAAGTCTCACGTCAGCGGCACGACCGCAAACACCGAGTACTATCAGTACAACGAACTCGGCGCTCTCGAGCAAAAAAGGAATGCCCGAGGCATTACTACCGACTACCTCTATTCCGTGAAAGGCGTCGACCTCGACGGAGCAGGGAGCGGCGCTCCGATCGCGGCTGGCGTAGGGACCGGCGAGCTGCGGCGGGAAAATCATAGCGACGCGACGCCAGAGGTGGCATACACCTACGACAAGATGGGACGGACCAAGACGGTCGCGGACTACACGGGCACGCGAACCTTCGAATACGCCGGCACGGTACGCTCTGGTTACACTAGTAGCCTCAACGGTTTGGCCCTCTACAAGGAGAACCTGCCCGACGGCTTCTACGGAGCCGGTAATGACTTCGTCTACGGTTACGAAACCGCCGGTTCGAACAAGGTGCCCGGCCGATACGCCTCTGTATCCTACAACGATGACGATGCCACTTGGTCGCAGTCGTACCGCGGAGCCGATGGCAGACTCCAGAACGCGACCGCTTCCGGAAGCGGTTTTTCCGCCGAGTTGTTCGCGAACGCCTACGACAGCGACAGCCATCACCTCGAATCGGTGACTTCGGGTTCCTATCTGCAGAAGCGTACATGGGAGAGCTGGCGAGAGAACCTGCGCCACTCCTACTTATATTGGGGGAGCGAAACCTCCGCCAACAACCTCCGAGCACATTACGAGATCCATGGCGGCGATGGCGTGCCGGGTATGACGACGCAGAGCCAGCTCCGAAGTGTTTACCTGTACAACGACAATCTAAACTCGCTGGCGAGCAAGATCCAGAGCGAAGGTACGTCGGATATTCAGTACTCGACCAGTTACGACGCCCGAGGGCAGCTCAAGAGCTGGAGCACATCCCGGACATCGGGGAACGAAGCCGCCTACGAATGGGATGCGGCTGGCAATCCGACTGACTTCGACGGGACCACGCTCACTCCGAACGGCTTCAATCAGCTCAATCAGTACGGCTACGACGCGGACGGCGACTTGACCTCGGACGGGACATGGACGTACCGTTACGACGCTAACAATCGGCTCTATCGCATGTCCGGCAATGGCAAGTCTCTTCAGTTCAAGTATGACTACATGGGCCGCCGCGTGGAGAAGAAGGTCTGGAACGTAGCGAAGAACGTGAACACCGATACCCTCTGGACCAGTGCGGCGAACACCCACCTCAAATTCGCCTACCAAGGTATGGAGTTGGTGGCGGAGCTCAACAGCTCCGGCGGTCTGCGCAAGAGTTTCCACTGGGGCCTAGACAAGTCCGACACCCGCGGCGGCGCTGGCGGGGCCATGGGGCTGCTGATGTGGCGCGACCACACCACCAACAAGAGCTACTACCCGTCCTATGACCTCAAAGGAAACGTCACCGGATTGCTCGACTCGAGCGGAACCTATGTCGCCTGGTACGAGTACGACGGCTTCGGAAATCCGGTAGTCAAAGGGTCGAAAGCCGGAACGACGATGGCAGACGACAATCCGATCCGCTTCTCCACGCAGTACACCGACGACGAGACGGGCCTAGTCTACTACGGCTTCCGTTACTACGCCCCGGGCATGGGCCGATTCCTTACTCGCGACCCCATCGGCGAAGCCGGCGGCCTCAACCTCTACCGCTTCGTCGGCAACGACCCAGTGAACGGTATCGACAGGTGGGGATTGAAACGTTTTTGCTTCACTGTGACGCACGAAACCCTGTCTAGCTACTATGACCCCGAATACGCCGATGACCCTTATTACCTAGGTTCGTTGGAGTTAAATCTCAATAGTCAAGAGGTTTGTGTGGATTTGCCGGATGATTCTGCCTTTGAACACGTGCGAACCTCATTTACAAATGCGGGCTTCGGTGTTGTAGCAAGCGGGGGACCCTCGGACGGAGGGGAGGCCCCGGGCGGAACGGAGGACCCGGGCGGAAAGGATAACGGGGACGGCGATAAGAAGAACAACTTTACAAAACGGCAGTGTCAGCAAATAAGGGAAGTGCTTCTTACTGAATCGATTTTCGGTACTAGGGAAACAGCCCAGCAGGCAAGTCTGACATTTAACGATGAATATAGAAGGCGTTCTGCTTATATCGTTCCATCGTTTGATTCCAATAGGAGGATAATAAGTGCTTTCAATAGTAGCGATATCGGGAGCATTGCTATTGATCCGGTCAAAGTAACCAAAACGCTGGTCACTGCCTCATGGACGGGGCAAGTGAGTGTACAGGAAATCAACATGACTCTTGGGTCCAATGGTTCCCTCGATCTTGATTGGTTTACGGACCTTACCGCCACGACAGGTGGTTCAGCGAGTGCAACGGCTGCTGCCTATATGGGAGGTAAGAGTATTTGGGCCGTAAGCAAGGGATTCGTCGTGGAGA
>JBNKSG010000007.1:0-23801 GCA_050297195.1 Opitutaceae bacterium
TTTGCGCGGGGCAGCGGCTAGTTGTTTTGGGGGGCTGGGTGGTGGGTGCTTGGGCGGGTGCTGGGGGAATTGGCGATGGAGGTGTTGTTGTTGGTGGGAGTGCTGGTGCTGGCGGTGGGAGTGTAGTTGGCGGGGAGGGTGAGGGTGGCGGTGGCGCCCCGGCCGACTCCAGGGGAGGTGAGGATGAGTTTTCCGCCGATGACGTTGGCGGCGTTGGCGCAGCTGTGGAGGCCGAAGCCGTGCCCATTGGCTTTGGTGGTGAAGCCGTGGCGGAAGAGTTTTTCCTGGTTTTCGGGAGTGATGCCGGTGCCGTTGTCGTTGACGCTAAATACGATTTCGCCGCTTTCCGGGTCGTGCCGGGCTTGGAGGGTGAGCACTCCGATCTCGGGCATTTGCTCATCGATTGCGTCCAGGGCGTTGGATATGAGGTTGAGGATGATGTCGAGAAGCCGGTGCTTGTCGTTGGTGAGGGTGATGCTCTCTGGGACGTCGTTGATGACTTCGATATGCGTTTTGGTGCGTTCGTTGCCGACGATGCTGAGGGCGGTCTCGCAGAGCTCGCGGATGGGAAATTCTTCGATGATGCTGTTGCTTTTTGCGTGGGTCTGCTGGGCGGCGATGACGCTTTTGATGTGGTCGATATCGTCGTTCATGATGCCGAGCTCGTGCAGGTTTGTGGCGACTTCTTCTTCCAGGGCTTTGGATAGTTGTATCAGGTAGTTGGGTACGTTCTTCCCGCGCGGATCGGAGGCGATGAAATCGGTGATGTTCTCTTTATGCTTTTCGACGAGGCCGGCGATGCGGGTGAGTTTGATGGCGTTTGATCCTTGGGTGCGCTCGCTCAGCACGTTGACGCTGACGTTGAGGGAGTTGAGCACGTTTCCGACGTTGTGCAGGACGTTGATGGCGATCTCGGCCTTGCCGGCGGTGCGGGCGGTGGCGACGAGCTGGTCTTGCATCTCCTGGAGTTGGTTGAGCGTTTGGGTGAGGGACTCTGTGGTGGTGGTGAGCTCTTCTGTCTTGTCCTCGAGCTCTTCGTTTTGTTTTTCGAGGATGGTTGCTTGCTGCTGGAGCTCTGCGTTTTTGCTTTCGATCTCCTTGGTGCGTTCCTGCACGAGTTTATGCAGGTGGCGGGCTCGATTGATCTGCGCTCGATTGTAGTAGCGAACGATGACGACGATGATGAGGACTAAGGTGACGAGGTAGAGGACGAAGGCCCATGTCTCGGCGTACCAAGGTTGAAGTATCCTAAAGTAGTAGTCGTCTGCTGAATACGTATGGCCGGTGGCGTCGATGGAGTTGACTTGCAGGATATAGTCGCCTGGTCGAAGGTTGTTGAGTTCGCGCCAGGCAGTGTCGCTGAACTTGCTCCAGCTTTCGTCGATTCCTTCGACGTGTATTTGATACAGGTGATGGCCGGTGGCGTTGAAGTTTGGGAATTCGATCTCGAACTGGATCGAGTTTTGGGAGTGCTTCAGGACGATGGGGTTTTCGGCGGTGGCGACGATAGGGAGGGGCGACTGGTCCTTGGTTAGGTAAATTCGGTTTAGCCGAGGCTTGATCGCTTTGGTGGTGGGTGAGGGGGCGTTGTTGTTAGCGAGGATGACGCCGAAGGATCCTCCAGCCCATATGTATCCATTTTCGGATTGCGCGATGCAGTTTGCTCTCGTGTCGATGGAGAAGCCGATGCTGGAAATGTCGCCGATAACCTGTTTGATCGGTCGTGGAACGGTTTGTCCGCTGCGGGCGTTTATGGCGACGTAAGCGTCTTCCGCGCTGCGGCCGTATACTTGCTCGAAGCCGTAGGGGGGGGCTCCGGGATAGTAGATCATCTCGGGGTCGGATACGAAGAATTGGGCTTGCTGATCCCATCTGAGGGTGGGCTCGGTATTGACATAGATATCACCTTCGATGTTGACGGGCGTGGACCAGGAGCCGTTTGTCGGGTTGGGGAGGAGGATGTTTTCGAAATGCCCGCCGGTATCTGTGAGGTGTATCCGCGCGATGTAGGAGTTTCCGAGGCTGCCGAAGAGGTTTCCGTATTGGTCTTCGGCTATGTTGTAGATGTCTTGCTCGGGGCCGTCGAGGGCGCCGACGAATGTCCACTTGCCGTTTCGTTTTTCGAAACGGAGGATACCTCGGAAGTTTCCTGCGAGGACGACGTTCGGATACCGGGAGGGCTGGTGGAGGTTGGTGGAACCGGCGTGATCGAATTCTTGGAATTCTTGATCGGGGCTCATGATCAAGGTGCTTCCGCCGGTGATGAAGAGGGCATCGTCGACGGCGATCATGTCCTGGATGTCGTTGTGCTCTTTGAGCAAGACGAAGGTTTCGTCCATGTCGGCTGCGTTGGGATTGTCGACGTAGAGACCGCGGCTGGTTCCAAGGTAGAGGTGTCCGTGGAAGAGGATGAGGCTTTTGATATCCTCCGCCAGTCCGTGGTTTTCGTTGAACAGGATTGATTGGGACTCGCTGGGGACGCGGGTGATGCTGTTTTCGGTGGCGATCCAGATGCCGCCTTGGGGGTCGATGCCTGCTTGTTGGATGTAGACGTCGTCGAGGTCGTGGCGCTTGGAGTATTGCAAGCGGATGCGCCCGTCATGTTCGATGACGAGGAGGCCATGGTTGGAGGTGCCGATGGCGAGGGCGCCGTTGGTTGTCTCGACGAAGCAGGTCACTCGCGCTTCGTGTTGGGCGATGGTGGCGCTGCCCGGCCAGAGTTTCGTGGAGGTGCCGTCGAATGCTATGATATTGTTGTTTTGGGTGAGTAGCCAGACGCCGCCTTCCTTCCGAGGCGTGACCTTTACGATCCAATCGTAGACGCCGGCGCCGTCGAGCATGTTGGTGACATCGTTGAGGGCGTTTGTTTCCCAATTCCATTTGGCGAGGAGGTTCTCGATGCCTCCGGTTACGTAGATTTCGTCGCCGATGGCGAAGCAGGTGGTGGCCCAGTTTGGCAGGCGCTGGACTGCGAGGTCGCCTTGGGGATCGACGATGACTAGGTGGGGGCCTGTTAGCCCGAAGTAGTGGTTTCTCGCGGTAGCGACGTTCTCGAGGCTAGGGAGTCCGGAGGGGTACTTTTCCGAATTCGCGATGGGCTTAATCTGGTAGCTGCCGAAGGGGTCGGGGGTGAGTCGGGCGAGTCCGTCTCGGTATGCGACTACGGCTTCTTTTTTTTCAGGGTCGAGCAGGCTGTGGTAGGCCCAGATGAGTCCGGGTATTTGCTCCCAGTTAGTGCCGTCGAAGGTGAAGTAGCCTGCGGAGGTAAGGATGGCCAGTTCGCCATTTGGTAAGGTGGAGAAGCTGTGTATTTTGCCGCTTACGCCGGTATCGCGGGGATAGAAGGTCTCCACTCGAGGGGAGCCCCAGTGGGCGATGGCGGCCGAGGGAGTATCGGATTGAGCCCGACTGCTTGAGACGCAGAGGAGGGCTAACGCTAACATCGAGATCCAGAAAGGTCGTGGGTGGCGTTTTCGGCGGGAGGGCATTGGAGTGTGCAGAGTCGCTGTTATGAAGTACTAATTGCCCAAGAAGCGTGAATGCTAAAGCATTTCAGGGTGCGAACTCCGCAGTTTAACACCGCTTTTATGGTTTTCCGATTTTCTGCGAAGAAACACGTATTAGGGAATCGAGTGAACGCAGCCCTTTGAGGGGTAGATATTTAGGGGGTGGACGAACTTTCGTAAGCGATACGCCTAGGTGGCAATTTGGCAGTTTCTTTGCAGATTCGCGTCGAAGGATCTTAATCGTTCCTGGGGCCGCGTTCGACCCCCGGTGACGACCGGTTCGGTTGAAGCGATTGCGGCGACTGTGTCACATTGGCTCGAACGGGTGTTGGAGAATGTGAAACCTTGTGCCAGCGGAGGCCCTTGACGTCTTGGTAAGTTGTTGGAAATCAATGCCAAACGGTTCGGTGGGAGCTTGGCATCTTTTATGCAACTTTAGAGGCACAACCTAAATTCAATCGAAGGAGGATTATCATGAAACTCGTTAAACGTAACACATGGCCAAGCGATCCGTTTTTCGAAATGGACCGACTTTTCAACCGCGCTTTTGGTACTGGCGACCTTTGGCCGTCGGCCTTCAAGAGCGCCGCGCACCGCGACTTCCCTCTCGATGTCTACGGTGACGACGAACACTACTACGTAACTGCGGAGCTTCCCGGAGTGGCGAAGGACGCGATCGACCTCAAGGTGGAGAACTCGGTCCTTACCATCGCTGTGAGCTTGGAGGACAAGTCCAGCGAGGGAAGCGCCAAGAGTACGATGACGCGCAGCATTACAGTGGGCGACGACATCGATATCGAAGGCGTTTCCGCGAAGTTGGAAAACGGCATCTTGCAGGTCAGCTTGCCTAAGGCCGAGGAGCGCCGTCCGCGCAGAATCGAAATCGCTTAAACTTTTGAAGGAAAGGCAACAGTCATGAACACAGAACTTGCTACCACCCAAAACAAGCAGCCCGCGAACGAGGAAAAGACCTATCGTAAACCTGAATACATGGTCCATTCCGAAGACAATGCCTATCGTCTCGAAGTTCACCTTCCTGGTGTGCCGAAGGACGGGGCTCGTATCACTCTCGATGGAAACTTGTTGAACATCGAAGCGGAAGCGGTCGCGGTGGCTCGAGAGGAGTGGAAGACGTTCCGTCGCGAACGGGCGGAAGGCGACTTTAAGCTCAGTCTCGAATTGAATGTCGATATCGATGAAAACGAAATCAAGGCGAAGGTAGAAGACGGTGTGCTCACCGTGAACCTGCCGCTAGCGGCCAAGGCCGCAAAACGTACCATCGCGATCGAATAAGTTAGGTATGTCGCAGGCGCCTCTCGGGAGGAGGGAGGCGCCTTTTTGAGCGTGGCCGCCGATAATCCGGCGAAGACAGGCTGTAGCGAGTTGTCTTTTTTGGCGGCTGCGATTAGATTACACGAACGTTATGGATTCAGAGCCTAATGACCAATTGATTCCGCGCTGGCGGGCTCCGGGCGCGACGGACGAAATCTACGACGTCTCGAAGGCGGCCATGCTCGCAGGCACGACCTCCCGCACCTTTCTCAAGTACTACCGGATGGGCTTGTATCAGTCTCTTGGGGACACGCAGCGCCAAGGGTATCTATTCGACTGGGATGCGGTGTACCGCGCGCGGCAAGCCGAGCGCGTACGCGACCAGTTTGGCGTGGACATGCGGGTGGCGACTTTGGTGGTGAAGCTGAAGCAAGAGAACGAGGCCCTCCGCGAGGAGCTGCGCTTTTGGCGCCATTGAGCGGCGGTTCCGTTCGTTCTCCTAGAGGGGAACATTCCAATTTTGTGAAGACGATGATTGCAGACACGGAAAGACGATTTGCAGGGAAGCCGCCTCGCGTGAGAAGCGAGGTTTGGCTGAGGCGCGTGCACCGAATCGAAACTGCGATTGCCAGGGAATCGTGGCTTCCGATCGGGCTTCGAAGCTTGTTGGTGACGGAGCTTCCGCAGCTCGTTAAAGACTTGAGAGGCGGACGTCGGAGTCGAGCTTGGCATACCGTACATCGCCTCGCCTTGATGAGTTTTCGCTATGGGCCGAGGTTGCTCGAGTCGGAAGCTGTCGCGCAGTTGCGGATACTTGACTTGGAAATGTCGGAACCGTCCAAAGGGAGCAGGCTTCCTGCGGGTACGGTCCTAGACGAAAACTGATGCGCCTTAGCGGCTCGCATTCGATTCCGCTGGTGAATGCTCCGACCAAAGCGGAGTTGACGATGCGTGCAGGCATTTTCTGTGTCGTGGCCATGAGGGGGGGGCACGAAAAACGGCTGCGGATTTCTCCGCGGCCGTGCTCATTTTTTGAAAGGTGGTTTGGGTCTATCTGTCTTATTCGACGCGCAGGGCGAGGTAGCCGGTGCGGCCTCTGCTGTAGACGAAGAGCTTGTTGACGCCGCTGCGGAGGAGTTCACGGGCGTCGGCTACGGTTTCGACCTCCTGGTCGTTGATTTCGAGGATGACGGTTCCTTCTCCGATGGCTCGGGCGTAAGGGGATTCTGGAGACACGCTCACGATAGCGAGTCCGTCTATGTTCTTGGGGATGCGGTAGCGTTCGGCGATCTCTTTGTCGATAACGGCGACTTCTACGCCTTCTACCAGCTCGTTGGCTCCCATGGCGAAGCGTCCGGAAGCGCTGCCGACTGTGATCTCCAAGGTCTTGGGCGTTCCGTCGCGTAGGATCTCGATCTCGATCTCGGTTTCTGGAATCGTATTGCCAATCAGGATACGGAATTGGTTAGCGGATTCGACGGTCTTACCGTCGACGGCTACGATGATGTCTCCACGCTCGATACCGCCCTCGTCAGCGGCGGACTCTTCTTCGACGTCGTTGATGAGCACTCCCTTGGTGCTGTCCATTTCGAACGCTTCGGCGATATCGGGCGTGACGTCGGTGATGCTCACGCCGAGGAATCCGCGGCGGACTTCGCCGGAGTCGGCGAGTTGCTGGGAGATGCTGATGGCGAGGTTGGAGGGGATGGCGAATCCGATGCCGATGTTTCCTCCGCTGCGGGAGATGATGGCGGAGTTGATACCAACGAGTCGACCTTGGGAGTCGATAAGGGCGCCGCCGGAGTTGCCGGGGTTGATGGAGGCGTCGGTTTGGATGAAGCTCTCGTAGCCTCGCTCGCCGTAGATGCCGATGGCGCGGTTCGTGGCGGACACGATGCCTTGGGTGACGGTGAGGCCGACCCCCATCGGGTTGCCGATGGCGAATACGACGTCGCCGACCTCTATGTTGTCGCTGTCGGCGATGTGAATGGCGGGCAGGTCTTCTGCTTCTACCTTTAGTATGGCGATGTCGGTAAGTGGGTCGGTGCCGACCACCTTGGCCTCGAGTTCGGTGCCGTCGCTCAGTTGCACGAGAATCTCGTCGGCCACGTTTTCTGACTCGCCGGTGACGACGTGATTATTGGTGATGATATAGCCGTCTTCGCTAACGATCACGCCAGAGCCGATGCCCTGGGGCATGCGCCGTTCTTCGGGCTCGCTTTGCTGTTCGTAGCGCGGGGAGGGAAGGCCGAAGAAGCGGCGGAGCAACTCGTCCTCGGGGGACATGCCTCTGCCGCCGCGGGCGACCTTGACGATGCGAGCGGTGTGCACGGATACGACGGCCGGGGTCGCCGACTGCAGCATATTGGCATAGCTATGCGGCATAAATTTGTCGCTTCGGTCGATGGACTGAGAGTCGACTTCGAGTTGAAGGGAATCCGCGTGGACGGTTGGGATCGCGGATGATGCGGCCAAGGCAATCGCGAGTGTGATTGAATGGAATCGTTTCATTTGTTTTCTCCTAATTGAGAGTCAATTGGACAGCATCGACTGCTGCCTGCGATGGATTTTCTAAATCTTCCAGCAGTGGAGGCGCCAGCTCAAATGATTGTGGCGTAAGGCTTTGCTGGACAGGGGGTATGTGACTCGCTGCGGCTTCTCGGGTTCCGCCGGCACGTGAATTTTTGTCGCAATATCGGGTGCCCGGTGTGTCAGCTTTTCCGAGGGGCACGGGGGGGCGTTGAGATTGACGGAGCCGTCGCTACCGTCGCGCTTTTGCTAGCCTGTCACCTATTCTTCTGATACCGCTTTGCGAGTCGAGCGGATCTCCGTCGCCTTGGTCGCCATTCATGGGCGTGGCGTCGGTGGCGCTGGAGGTGGAGTAGGAAAAGGCGTCGCGTGAATCGAACATGGCGATGCCGTCGACGAAGTATCCGATGGCGCCGAGTCCGGTGGAGCGGATGTAGGCGAAGCTGTCGGTGAGGGCTACTTCGTGTACTCCGGCGTGGGTGGGCAGAGATTGGGTGCCTTGGCGGCGTGACCAGGTAGAGGTGGCGTTGGCGAGGGTTTCGTCGGTGGTGGTTTCGAAGAGGCGGGCGTAGCGGCCGGCTTTTTCCGTGTACTAGGAGTCTAGGACAGGCTGAGTGAGAGCGAAGTCGGCAATCGAGGTGCCGTGGAAGAGGAATGGGAGGAGCGATTTTGCGTGCATGGGGAGGCCTTTGTTTCGATTCGAAACGCTAGCGGCCTCCCATGACGGAACCACGGCAGTAAGATTATAAATATGTAATATTAGCCGGGTTTATGGAGTTTTGAAGCTGTCATCTCCAGTGCCTTGTTGGCTTTGGGAAGCTATTTGGAGCTAGTTTTTGACGATGCGGATCCGTTGTAGTTGCTTTGTGCCGGTGGCGAGCGGGACTGACTCTTGTATCGAGACCTGCGATAGAGCGTTGTTCAGAGCGGTTTCCTCTATGGTGGCTACTCCTGTGAATGGCTGTCCACCTTGGCTCGTGGCGATGGGGGTCCAAGCTTTGTCTAAGGATGTGGTTGTCTCGACGATGATATCGATATCGTTTCTCGCTGGTAAGCGTTGAAAGCTGTGGGTGAAGCGAATCTCGTTTCCTTGTTGGGTCGTCGTTTGCGAGACGCTTTGCGGTAGGTCGACCGATGCGGGGTCGAGCCCGAAGGCGTACTCTGTGAGATTGGAGAAGCCATCCTGGTCGGGATCTTCGTTGATGGGAGCGTTGAGGATTCCGAAGTTGTTGAAGCTCCATTCCTCGTAGGGGTTTTGGAAGGTACGTTCGGAAATTGTAATGCTGAGTGGATACGCTGTACCGTCGGTGACCCCGCTCAGGTTGGCTGCGTCGTAGGCTTGTACGGTGAGGTTGTAGCTCCCGGCGGTGGTGGGGGTACCGGAGATGGTGCCGGATACGGCATTGAGGGTGCTGCCTGAAAGCGTTTCGCCGTTGGGGCCGGAGACGGAGAGCCCAGGCGGAAGGGTGCCGAGAACCTCCCATGAGGCGGCCGTAATGCCAGCGATGCTGAAGGACTGGGAGAAGCTTTGGCCGACTTCGCCTGTCTCGTTGCTCGAGGGCGTGGCGGTGAAGGTGGTGACGGGAACTGTGGGGGCACCTTGCTCGACGATTATGGAGATGGGGTAGGCTTCCCCGTTGGTGTCGCCTCGGCGATTTGTGCTGCTGTAAGCTTGGACGGTTATATCGAAAGTGCCGGTCTCGGTAGGGGTTCCGGTTATGGTGCCTCCTGTTTTAGAATTTAGGGTCTCTCCGGAGAGACCGGCGATGCTGAGTCCCTGTGGAAGGGTGCCTTTGATTCGGTATGACTGCGCTGTACTCTTGGCACCGGTGACCGAGAATACCAGGTTGAAGGATTCTCCGGTTTTTGCCGTGGCGGGAGAGCTTGGGTTGGAGCTGAAGGTGGTGGCGCCGGTGACGGACTGAGGAATGCTCGAGGCGGTAAATGCGACGGTTGCGAGTTGAGCTAAGCGAGTGAAAGGGACTTTGATGGTACGCTCCATTGCGGCTGCGATTCGCATAACGGGCGAGCGTTGCAGGAAGAGGGCAAAGGCTGCGACCAGCATTTGGTATTTATAGTATTTGCTTTGGAGGGTGTAGATTGCCGCTTTCATTGATTAGAGCTTGTTTGTTGGAGTTTCTCGAAGTGGGAGCGCGAATGCGTAGGCTTGATCCTGCATTGCTATCGCGTGACAAGCACGCTCCCACATTTATTGCACTGTCGCTAAGAGGTGATGTTGAGGTATTTGCGTTTACGTTTTTCGCTCTTCTTGGAGTGGGTGAAAGGGTGTGCTAGTTACAGCCGCAGCCGCCGCCTCCGACTCCTTCGCCTCCATTGGAAGCTTCTCGGGAAAAGTAGATGTGGGATTCCATGGTGCTTGCGAGCGGGTCGCGGTCGTCACGCATGGAGTAGTCGGCGAGTTGTCCTTTTTGCCAAGGCTGTACGGTTTCGCAGCCGCAGAGAAGGGCGGTGCTGGCAACGATAAATGCGATGATGATTCTTTGTTTCATTACTTGGATTCCTCGAGGAGCGTTTCAATTTGTTGGGCGAGTTCTGCTGCGGACTTTTTGCCGTGCCAGCCGTGGTGAACGAAGCGAATGGTGCCGGATTGGTCGACGAGATAGCTGCTGGGGATGGCGTCGAGCTCGGCGGACTGCACGATGCTCTTGTCGGTATCCGAAAGGACGGGAAAAGTGATGGGATTTCGTTTGAGAAAAGCGTCCTTGCTGCTCTCTTTTTCGTCTAGGTTGACGGCGACGATGGAGAATCCTTGGTCCTTGTACTTTGAATACAGTTCGTCCATTTCGGGGAACGACTTCTTGCATGGCACGCACCATGATGCCCAGAAGTCGACGAGGATGACCTTGTTGTTCTCGGTCGCGGCCTGATCGAACTTTTGTTTGAGCGGAGCGGGGATTTTGCTGTCGGCTGTCCATTTCGCTTGAGCGATGGATAGCGGTAGCAGGGTGCCGAGTAGGGCGATAGCGAGGCCTTTAGTTAAGCTGGGCGTATTCATGGAATCCTTTTGTTGTTGAGAAATGGGTTTCGTTAGTGATTAAACCTTCGCATAGGATTGATTCCTCGACGCGACGAAGTCCTTCGTCGGTGCCGAGAATACAGGCGCAGGTTGAGAGTGTGCCTGCTTCGAGGCAGGTGTCGCTGAGGACGGTGGCAGCGAGGGCGGATGCGGCGAGGGGGCGGCCGATGCGTGGATCGAGGATATGCCCGTATTTGGCGCCGCCGCGATTGAAGTTGCGAATGTAGTTGCCGGAAGTGGCGACTGACTTTTGGGCGATATAAAGAGAGCCGAGGATTTTGTCCTGTGTGTTTGGATCCTGGATACCGATGTTCCAGCGGTCTTGTCCTTTGGGGGCCGCTCCGACGCGAATATCTCGTCCGAAATCGATGAGGTAGGATTGGATGTGGAAGTGTTCTGCAAGGGTTGCGGTTTGGTCGACTGCGTATTCCTTGCCGAAGCCGCCGAAGTCTAGCTTCATGCCTTTGTGAGGTAGGAAGACGGTGGTGGCGGTGCGTTGCACTTTGTCCCATCCGACGATCTGCAGGGTGGCGGCGATTTCGGACTCTGTGGGGGAGCGATGCTCGTTTCCTCTGCTGTTCCAGAGTTCGTAGATTGGCAGGGCGGTTACATCGAGCAGGCCTTGGGTTTGGAAATGAAGGCTGTCGCACAGATCTAGCAGCTGTTTCATGTCTGAGTCGATCTGGATGGGCGCGATGCCAGCGTTTCGGTTGATGGCGCTGATGAGGCTGTTGTCTCGGAATCGTGAATACGTTGACTCGAAGTTCGCGACCCATTGGGTGGCGGCTCTGGCGAAGTCGGCGGCGGTTTGACGCGAGCTTGCTTGGTAGAGGACCTTGCAGTTTGTGCCCATGGCCGGAAAATCTAGGCGATAGAGCTGCGTATCGTCTTGGAAGACGAGGCGAGCTTCTATGCGTTTTCCGGTCGGATTTTTAGTGGTCGCGCACATCGACGACTAGAATTTGAAAGTGAGGCCGAGGGTGAGGACGTCGGCGTCAGGGAAAGCGCTCGCGGGTGTGATACTGTCTCTTCCGCTCATTTCATAGCGTTCCAGATCGATGTCGAGCGAGAGTCTCTCGGTTGTCTTGTAGACAAGCTTGATGCCGTAGCCTGTGCTTTCGAGCTCGGCGAGACGGTAGTCGGCTGAGTAGTTCGGCCCGGAGCCATCTGGCGTATCGGAAGCAGCGAAGTCTGCTTCGTTGAGATCGGTTTGGTAGATGCTAGCCGCAGATTGGCGGTAGAGGCGCAGTTTCGGGATGAGGATGAGTTTTTCGCCGATTTTCTGATACCATTCGAGGCTGAGAGTATGGCTGTCTAGGTCCCAGGAGTCCTTGAAGTAGCGATAGCTTATGTCGGCGGTGCCGTTTACTTTCGTAAAGTGATGTTTAGTATTCAGAAAGAGGATCTTCTTGTTCTTTTCGTTGGGCCGGTTTTCAGGGAAGGTGAGCGGAAGGAAGAGCCCCGGTAGCAATTCCGTGTCTTGTCGAATTATTTTGTAGGGGTCGTTCAAATACCCGCTGGATTTTCCGTAGCTGAGGTTTGCAGTGACGATGGTGTTGGGGTCGAGCACCTGGGAAATGCCAACGAAGAAGTCCGTGCTGTCTTTCGTTTCCGTCTCAGGCATGAAGCCGGCGAAGATCTCGTCGTCGGTATAGGAGACGCCGAGGCTGAGGCGGGTGTTGCGTTTGTTGAATTCGCTGGTGTGGGTGTAGGCGTAACCGATTGAGAGGAAGTCGCTTTCTTTACTGCGTGAGTATTCGAAGCTTTCGCTGTTGGTGCCGTGCTCCCAGACGACATCGGTGACGACCGAGTTGCGTTCTTCCTCCATATAGCTGAGGGGCACGGTGCCGTCTTCGTCGGGGGAGCCGGTTGGGGTGGCGCCGGTGATGGCGTCGTTGACGGCGTGTACGTTTAGGCGAACGGATTCGGTGACCTGTTTTTCAACTCCGATGTATTTGGAAATGACGTGGATGCGACCATCGTCCTCGCTGTAGTCTTGCCATTTGGCCGAGACGTTGTCTTCGGCGAGGCTGCGTTTGCTGACGATGAGAAGGAGGCAGGTCGTAGCTAGAGCTGTTTTTAGTTTCCCTATGCGGTAGATCTTGGATCGATGGTCTGGCATGTTTTTTCGTAGATGTGCTGATGTCGGGACGCGAAGGACCGTTCCGCCGGAGGGCGGTTAAATTTTTTGGAGGAGGGGATCCCAGGCTGCTGTCGTGTCTCGCCTAGGGATTCGCGAATGGTTCCCTTTTTATGTATTCGCTATTTAGTTACGTTTTTCGGGCAGAGTGCCGCTGAAGTAAACGGTTCCGTCTTTGGTTATTTGGATATCGAGACCGAAGAATTCGAAGTCTAGCAGCAGCTCGTTTTCATCGTCAGGAGTGGTTTCAAATTCGATTTCCCCATCGTGTTCCCTGACCTTCAGGGTTCCGCGGTTGACGCCGTCGATGAGGATTGCGTAGTCGCCGGGGTCGACGTCTGAGAGCTCTACCTCGAGCTTCATTTTGCCGGTTCCGAGACTGTAGACTTCGGCTTTTGCTTCGCTCCCGCGAGGGGCTCCTGGAGCGCGAGCAAGTTCGATCTCGATTTCGGTTTCGTCGTCTTCGGGATGGTGGTCGTTGTCGTCCTCGTCGTTTACGCCATCGTGGTCGTCGTCGGGATCTTCGCTGTTGTTGAGGAGGTTGCCGTTTGTATTGTGTTCGTTCGGATCGTCGTTATCGAGGCCGTCGCCGTCTGTATCGTCATCGATGTCGGCGGAGTTTAGCCGTCCGTCCCCGTCGATATCGAGTTCGGTTGGCGCGTCGTCGGCGCGGCCGTCTCCGTCTATATCGGCTTCGAATAGGCTGTCGTCGCTTTCGGAGTCACCGTCGATGTCGATTTCACCGAGAGAGTCGTCTGCTTGCCCGTCCCCGTCTATGTCGTCCTCGGCTGGCGCGTCATTGTCAAGGTGGTCGCCGACGTATTTGCCGGCGAAGGGTCCGGTCAATGCGATGCCACCGTCTACGTTTGGATCGATAGCGTTGGGTATTCCGTCGTTGTCGACATCGGGATCGATGAGATTGGGAATGCCGTCGCCGTCGAGATCGGCGGCGGGCTTGCTGGTATCTTGTGCGTGGACTGCCTGAAGTGTGAATGCCAAGCCTGCGCAGGAAAAATAGCGTATGAGTCTATTTGGCGTTTTCATGGAATTAGCAGGGATCACGTTTTTCGATACTGTTTGAATCGTCTCAGAATGAGGGTGGCGATTCAATTGTTGTAGCGTAACGAGTTGGTAGGAAAAAGGTGGCTTAGTGGGTGACGCGGATGCGGAGAAAGCTGGTTTTGGCTTGTTGTAGCAGGGGAGTGTGAATGATGCGGGTTTGGATGCGGTTGTCTCCGAGCAGGGTTTCTTCTATGGCTGCATCTCCTGCAAAAAGGCTCCCGAATTCGCTGCTAGCGATGGGTGACCAAGGTCCGAGAGGAGAGGTGGAGGCTTCGACGAATATTTTGATGTCGGGTCGGTTGGCTTCGCGTTGAAAGCTGAGAGAGAGTCGTTTGCTGTTGTTGCTTTGGTCGATCTCGAAGGCGAGAACGTCCGGATTGTCGGAGGTCTGCGGCTGGCTGCCGAGGGCGTACTCGAGCAAGGTCGGTAAGCCGTCTTTGTCGGGGTCGTCGGTCTCCGGCGCGTTGATGTCGCCAAGGTTGTCCCGCATCCATTGTTGCAGCGGGGTGAGCGGGTTGAGCCGGAAGAGAATGCCTCCGCCGGTCGGTCCGCCGGCGGGTAGGGTACCGTAGATTTTTCCGTCCGAGGCGAGGGCGAGGCCGCCGTAGACTTCGACCCCGGTGGCGACGCTGCGGGTAGGGATGCCGGGGGCGCTTCCGCTGGTTCCAGTGAAGGTGGAGAGGATTTCGATGGGGGAGCCCGCGCGGTAGCGAAAGGCGGCTCCGAACCCGTTTCCGCCTTGGCTGGCGATCCCGTAGAGAGCGTCGTCGCTGCCGAGTGAAAGTAGGCCGACGGGAGCGTGCCCGGAGTGGTCGAAGGAGGCTTCTGTGCTGAGGGTGTTGTTGCTGGGGTCGAAGGAGAAAAGAGTTCCTAGATCGCTGGATCCGCCCGCTGCGGATCCGCCGTAGAGCTTGCCGTCGTTGCCGAGGGTTAGGCCTGTGCTGGGGAGTTGCGGCCCGTTGGCGTCGAATTCGACGAGGGTCGTAAAGGTGCCGTCGGCGGCGAGCTTGAAAAGGGTTCCCAGATCGGAGGCACCGCCTCTTTGGGTGACTCCGTATATCGCTCCGTCAGGATGCAGGACGAGGGGGGCGAGCGCTTGGTTTCCTTTGCGGCTACCGTTTGTTCCGCTGAATGAAAAAACGCGACTGAGGGTGCCGTCTGCAGCGATTTTGAAAAGGGTCCCTTTGTTGGCCAGTCCGCCCGCTTGCGAGACTCCGTAGAAGTCCGTCCCCTTTTTCAGCAAGGGGCCGGAAAAGACCTCGCCGGCGGTGGAGGTAAAAGAGCTGAGGGAGGTGGCAAGCCCTGCTGCATCGACTTGGAAGGCGCCGCCACGACCGGTTCCACCTTGTTTGGTCGTGATGCCGATTGTCAGTGGATTGTCACTACTGAAACCGCCAACTGGAATTGATCCGATTTCCTCGCTGAGCGTCGCTTTGAGCTGGGTGGAACCTGTATCCAAAATTTGGGCAATTGTTCCGCTTCCGCTCGATCCCCCGAGAGCGAGCGGATAAATGAGCTCGCCTTGGGCGGATAGTGAAGGTGCCCCGCTTGGGGCCCACCCTAAATCCGTAGTGAAGCGCTGACGTACGCTGTAGTTTCCGGCGTTGTCGATTGCGAAGATGAGGCCGTTGTTGCCCGGACCGCCGTCCGAAGCGGTCCCTATGAAGCCGCCGCCAGCGTTGGGGCTGAGGCCGCCCAGCGGTGAGGATCCCGGCACCGCTCCGCTGGTACCCGAAAAGTGGGCACGCGCCGAGAGTGCGCCGTTGGGCGTGATGGAGAAGAGCGTTCCGAGTCCGTTGTTGCCGCCAGTGGCGGTCGTGCCCCAAATGGAAGCGTCGCTGGCTTCGGCAAGGGCGCCGCTCGGCTTGGAGCCGGTGAGGTCGTCGAAGGTGTGCAGCACGCTGTAGCCGGATCCGTTCGTGGAAACGCGGAAGAGGACGCCTTGGTCGTTGGCTCCGCCGAATTCGGTGGAACCGTAGAGCTTGCCGTCGCTATGGGCGAGCAGGGGCGCTCGCGGGGCTCTGCCGGTTTGGTTGCCCGATATGCCGGAGAAGGCTCCGAGGGCAGTGTAGGCTCCGCTGGGCGAGATGCGGAAGAGCGTGCCGTCGTCGTTTGCTCCGCCGGAGCGGGTCAGTCCGTAGAGATCGGATCCGACGAGGGTGAGGGAGGCTACCGGTTGGGCGCCGGGAGCGGCGCCGGCAGTTCCGGTGAAGTGGAGCAAGGAGGTGATTTGTCCGTTCGGGCTTAGGCGAAAGATAGTACCTTTATTGTTCGATCCGCCCGCTTGGGTCAGGCCGTAGAGGTCGCCATTTGGGTGTGTGGTCAGGCCGGCGGGAACGGAGCCTGGGGCAGCTCCGGCGGTGCCGGTGAAGGAGATCAAGTGAGTGAAGGTGCCCGAGGGGTTGATTTTGAACAGGGTTCCGAAACCGTTTGCTCCGCCTTCTTCGGTGGAGCCGTAGAAGTGTCCGTCGGGGCCGAGGGTGAGCGTTGCGACGGGGGATTGGCCATCGCTTCCGTTGAAGGAGTGGAGGATCTGGAGGGCGCCGTCGGGGGCGAGCTTGTAGAGGGTGCCCATGTCGAAGGCTCCGCCGGAGAGGGTGGTGCCGTAGGCGTTTCCGTTTGCATGGAGAATGGGGGCGGCGTGGGGGAGGGCGCCGGGCTGGAGGAAGTTTGCTAGGAGCTCGTAGTCGGCGGCTTGGGCGGTGCAGGCGAGCGAAAGAAGCAAGCATATGCGGACCACCGCTTTGAGGGCGGTGGCAGAAGGGAAGAAGGAGCGAATGGAGTTCGCAGGTTGAAGCACTGTTATCTAGTAAGAGGAGTTTGTTTCGGTTTTCCAACTCGCTTTGGTAACCATGCTGTTACCAAGCGTGTCTTGCTCGACGGCGGCGGCTTTCTACGGTATGCGTCGAGAGTCTGGTCTACTGCAGGTCCAGATTGGTTGGTCGCTGCTAAATTAGACGCATAGATGAAGCTTTTCGTTAATGGCTCCGTTTTCGGAAACCTGCTCCTGATAGGAGCGGGCGCGGTATTCGGAGCCTTTGGCTATTGGACGGCCGAGCAATGGGGGATTGTTCCAGAGCCCTCCGACCGTGAGGGAGCGGAGGGCGCTGCGTATTTGAAAGGAGATGGTCACGGCACGGTCATTCCCCGCTCGAAGGCGGCGCGCTCGAGCGCGGGCGAGGCGGGCAAACCCTATTCTCTGGAGCGTTTGCGAGAGGAGCGCTTGGGGTCGGAACCGTTGTCGAGGTCCGAGCGATTGCGCCGAGCCGGGGCGGAAGGGGCGCGGGGCAATCTGGAGGAAGCCCTCGTTTTCGGGCATTCCTTGAATCGTTTGCAGGACAAGCTCGACTACTTTCGGGGCCTGTTTGGGGTTTGGTCCGATGTGGATGCGGAGGCTGCCTTGGCCTATGCGAAGGGGCATTTCAGCACGGGCTTGTTGCAGTCGGAAATGATCGGTCTCGTGGTCAACAAGTGGGGGGCGGGCCATCCGCAGGAAGCTCGAATGTGGGCCGAGCAAAACCTTTCCGGCACTACCAAGGAGCGCGCTTTGACGGACTTGATGATCGGATGGACGCGGCGCAGCCCGGACTCCGCGGCGGCTTGGCTGGACCGTTCTGAAAACGGGTCGGCGAGTATTGTCTCGGCGGTTAGCAGGACTTGGGCGGAACAGGATCCGGAGGCGGCCGCTTTGTGGTTGGGCGGTATGCCTGCTGGGGTGGCGAAAAGGGCGGGGACTTTGGCGGTGGCCAACGAATGGACCCGGCAGGATCCGCAGGATGCGGCAGAGTTTTTCGAAAAGGATTTGGATGGGGCGGATGGTTTGGATCTTGCGACGATCATTGCGGATGTCTGGGGCACGTCCGACCCGGAGAGCGCAGCCCTCTGGGTTGCGGATTTGCCGGCGGGGGCTGTTCGCGATCAGGCGGCAGGGGCTCTGGCAACGGTATGGGGAACGCGCGACGTGGAGGCAGCGGCTCGCTGGAGCGACGCGATCGTGGACGAGGGGATGCGTTCCCAGGTGGTCGCTCACCTTGGAACGACTTGGGGCGCTTTGGAGCCAGCGCGAGCGCTGGAGTGGTTGTCGACCTTGCCGCCCGATCTGGCCGAAGTCGGCAGGGTTGGGGCCTTGAATTCTTGGAGCGTGGTGAATCCGCAGGGGATGCGGGATTGGGTGGAGAATTCCGAGCAGAACGCGATCAGCGATGCGGCCCGCCGCAGCCTGGCGGACGTGCTCAGCCAGAACAGTATTTTGGATTCAATCGATGTGGCGATGGGGATCGGTTCCACGGAGGACCGCAATGATGCCGTAGCTCGCTATTTTCGCCAGTGGCGCAAGTCGGACGATGCGTCAGCCCAGGAGTGGCTGGGCGTGGCTTGGGAAGTGATGCCGGTCGACTTGCAGGAGCGACTCCAGAAGGAGCAGCAGGCATATTTGACGCAGCGTCAGTGAGCTCCTGCGGTTTTGGGGGAAGGCATGATCTTGATGGGAAGCTTCAGGTGGAATTCCACCCAGTCTCCATCGGTTTCGCTGAGAAAAAGGTCGCCGCCATGAGCGACGGCAAGGGTGCGGGCTATGTTGAGGCCGAGTCCGAAGCCGCCGATGTTTTCTCCGACTGCGGAGCCGCGGCGGAAGCGTTCGAAGATGGTGGTTCTGTCTTCTGCCGGGATTGCCGGAGCGGTGTTGCCAATTTTCACCAGGAGAAAGGAGTGGGCGATTTGGGCTGCGATGTGGATCCTGCCCTTGTCGGAAGTGTACTTGGCGGCGTTTTCCATGAGGACCTGGAGGGCGAGGCGGAGGCGGCGTTTGTCGACGATGACGACGAGCGGTTCCTCGACGCTGGTTTCCACCGTTATGTCTCGGGTGCTGCTGGTGGCGTCGAGATCTTCGGCGGCTCCCTCGATGAGCGGGGCGAGGTCGACGGGCTCGGGTTCGAGAGCGAGCAGGCCGGCGTCGGCTTGGGCGAGCAGGAGCAAGTCATCGATGAGGGATGTGAGGCGGCGGGTTTGGCGGAGCAAGGCCCTGATCTCGTTCGCTTGCTCGGAGTCGAGGTTAGGGTCGGCGAGCAGGGATTCTATGCCGAGTCGGAGGACGGCGATAGGGGTTTTAAGCTGATGGGAAGCGTCGGCGGAGAAGCGGGTGGCAGCTGAGTAAGCGTTTTTGAGCCGGTCGAAGGCGTCGTTGAGGACGCCGCTGAGTCGGTAGATCTCGTCGCGACTGAGAGGCGTGGGGAGGCGGTCTTCGAGGTTGTGAATGCTGATGCGTTCGGCGGAGGCGGTGAGGTCGGTGATGGGGCGGACGGCGAGTTTCGCCAGCAGGAAGCCGCCGAAAAAAACGACGAGGGTGGTGAGCGGGGTTGCGAAGGCCAGCCCGACCAGAATCGTATTTTGCAGTTCCTCCAATTGGGCGAGGTCGGCTCCTATCTGCAGGGAGTAGGGGTCGGACTGGAAGGAGCCGACGCGCAGCTTGCCCTCTTGGAACTTGATGGTGCTGAATCTCGGACGGACTATGCCGAGGTCGCGTCCCTGCAACTGGGGCGATTCGTAGAGGAGTTGGCCTTCGGGGCCTTTGAGGATGATGTATCGGCTTTCCAACGACAAGGGGAGGAACTTGGCGCTGAGCGGGTGGCGGGGACTGACCGGGGCGCCTTTGAAGTTGGCGAGGTCGCGGAAAAATTCGCCTGCGTTTTGGGTTAGCTGATCGTCGAGCTCGGCTCGCTGTCGATAATAGATTGTGGGGAGAAGGATGGCGACCGCTACGAGCAAGGCCACGGTGGTGAGGGTGGCTGCATAGACGCCGAACTTTATTTTAAGGGACCAGGCCTTCATTCGTTTTCCCGCAAGCAGTAGCCGACGCCACGTATGGTCTGGATATGGGATGGCTTGCCTTTTATATCCAGTTTCTTGCGTAGGCGCATGATGAAGATTTCGACCGTGCGGGTGTCGTACTCGTGTTCGCGCTCCCAAATTCGTTCGCAAATTTCGTCGCGGGAGAAGGTGCGACCTGGCTCCTTCATGAGAATCTGCAGCACTTCGAATTCGCGGGGGGACAAGTCGACGGGTTCGCCTCCTCGGCTTACCTTGTGGCGTTCCAGATCCATGATCAGATCCACGTGCTCTAGGACGGTTTGTTTTTGGCTGGTGCCGCCGCGGCGCCCGAGGGCTTCGACGCGGGCCAGCAGTTCCTCCATGGCGAAGGGTTTGGTGAGATAGTCGTCGGCCCCTGACTTTAGGCCCTGCACCCGGTCTTGCACTTCGCTGCGAGCGGTAAGCATGAGGACTCGGGTAGGAACGGACTTTTCGCGAAGCTGGCGAAGGACCTCGAAGCCGTCGAAGCCCGGAAGGTTTACGTCGAGCAGGATCAGGTCGAAGCGCTGGAGCAGGCCTGCTTCGACGGCTGTGGGGCCGTCTTGGGCGACTGTAACATCGTGGTCCGTCCGTTTGAGGGCGCGTTCTACGTGGCGGGCGAGGTCTTGTTGGTCTTCGACGAGGAGTATTCTCATACGGGATCTAGGGTGAGGACGTTATGGCAAGATTTGGAATAACTCAAAACGTAAGTTCTGCTGAAGGCAGTTTCGTAAGGGTAACGGTATGGTTAGCTAGGACATGGCTTATGTGGGATATGGGCTTGTATCGAAATGGCTGATACTCTGACGGGGATCGAGAATTGCCTAGGGTTTCGAGGGAGGCCGTGTGTGGGAATTGGGTACGTCGTGCAGGCACCGTTGAAGGACGGTGTCTAGTTGCGCGCGGCTTTGCGAGGGCGAACGCGGAGCTCTAAGCGTCTTCGGGGAGGCCGTAGTTGTCGACAACGAAGTCGATGTCCTTGTCGCCGCGCCCGCTGAGGTTCACGAGGATGGATTGGCGCGGCTTTTCTTTAGCGAGCTTCATGGCGTAGGCGACTGCGTGGGCGCTTTCGAGGGCGGGGATGATGCCTTCGAGGCGGCTGAGCTGGTAGAAGGCGTCGATGGTTTCCTGGTCGTTGGCATCAACGTAGGTGACGCGTCCATTCGCTTGCAGCATGCAGTGCTCTGGGCCGACGCCGGGGTAGTCGAGTCCGCTGGCCACGGAGTAGACGGGGGCGGGTTCGCCGTTTTCGTCTTGGAGCATCTGGCACTTGAAGCCGTGGATGATGCCTGGCTTGCCGAATTTCATGGTGCAGGCGTGTTCGCCGGTCTCGTAGGAGCGGCCTGCCGGTTCGACTCCGTAGAGGGCGGTTTCGTCTTCCTCGAGAAAGGCCGAAAAGATGCCCATGGCATTGCTGCCTCCGCCGACGCAGGCGACGACGTTGTCCGGCAGTTCGCCTGTCATTTCGAAGAACTGCTCGCGGGCCTCGATGCCGACCACTCGCTGGAATTCGCGCACCATCATGGGGAAGGGGTGGGGACCGACGACGGAGCCGATGCAGTAGATGGTATTGACGGGATCCTTGAGGTAGGACTGGAAGGCGGAGTCGACGGCTTCCTTGAGGGTTTTGAGTCCATGGCTGACGGGCACGACTTCCGCTCCGAGAATCTTCATGCGCACGACGTTGGGGTGTTCCTTGGCGATATCGACCTCGCCCATGTGGATCTCGCACTCCAGTCCGAAGTAGGCGGCTGCGGTGGCGAGGGCGACCCCGTGCTGGCCGGCTCCGGTTTCGGCGATGAGGCGTTTCTTGCCCATGTGCTTGGCGAGGAGGGCTTCGCCCATGCAATGGTTGAGCTTGTGGGCGCCGGAGTGGTTGAGGTCCTCGCGCTTGAGGTAGATGCGTCCGCCAACCGTGTCGGAGAGGCGTTGGCAAAAGTAGACGGGAGTGGGGCGGCCTTGGAAGTGCTTGCGGATGCTGCGCAGCTCCGAGATGAAGGCGTGGGACTTGCTGATGGTATAGTAGGCGTCGGTGATTTTATCCATCTCCTCCTGGAGGTGGGGAGGGATGAAGCTGCCTCCGAATTCGCCGAACAGGCCGTCTTTTGTGGGGGTGGTTTTGAAGTAATCGCTCATCTGCTTATATAGGTTAGGGTTGCCTCTACTAATGCCATAGTTGGCCGCTGCCCGACGACCGAAGAATGGCGAGATGGGAAGGGTATTAGCTCCGTTAACGAGGGCGAGTAGGGGGTTGTCTGGAGCGTGGTGGACCGGATCGGTTTTTGTGGAGTTGCATGTTGGCTTGATGGCCGTTGTCTCGCTACTGCTCGTTTTTGTGGGAGCTTCCTTCCGGATCGGGTGGCTGTACTAGTTCTATCGCCGAACTGCGGTTCACTTTGATCGCTTGTTTTTCTGGACCAGTTCTGTGGTTTCTACGGCCCTGCCGTAGGCGTCGTAGTGGTTTACGGTCCAAGTGATGGGTTGCCCAGGTGTATAGGGCGCCGATTTAGCGCTGACGCGCCCTTGCTCGTCGTAGAGCGTATCCAAAATTGTATGGTTTTCGTTTTCGTCTACTTCGATGCTTCGGATGGCGTTTCCAGTTCGGTCGAAGTAGGTGAGCTTGGTCGCTTCGTTGGATTCTCTGACGATTTCGACGTATACGGACTGGTTCTCGGAAGCTTGGATGCCATGTGGGGGTACGAGTTTCTGTTGCATGGACCAGCCCTGGCCCTCTGGTGTGGTCCAGTAGTAGTTGGTGGTTTTCGAGTAATCGTAGGACGGGTTCGTTACGGAGATTTCGCGGCCGAGTTCGTCGAATCGGGTGAATACGGTAATTCCGCGATCGTAGTAGGTTTTCTGGGACTCTCGGTAGATTGGATTGTAGGTGAGGGTTCTTTCTTCTCCGTCGGAGTAGGTTATTTTAGTGGGAAGCGATGTGGCTGGATCGAACTCGGACGCTTGGTAGGTTAGGGTTGCCGTTTCCTCGATCGGGTTGAGCTCGCTGTCGAGCTCGTAGGTATAGGAGGCTGTTTGGCGACCGTACTCGTCGCGTGGATACTTCTTGATTGTATCGATTTGATCCTTCGTGGAGGTGGATTCGGAGTGGATTGTTTTCGTGGAGTTGAGGTAGTTTGACCCGGGGACGTAGGTGTACTCCTCGGGCGCCTCTACGATGTCCGCGACCGCGTCGAGGTTCTGGGATTTTTCGCGACGACTTACTAGACTGGTGACGGGGTCATTCTCAAATCTTGGACTATGGTAGCTCGTTTGTGTTTTCTTGAAAATGCCGTAACCGTAGTCGAGTAGGTCGAGAGTCTGGTTTCCGTAGTGGATTTCTCCCGACAGCTTTGTGTTTCTGGGTTTTGCTTTTTTGTCGAGTACCCAAGGGAATTCGATGTCGGGAAAGGTTTCGCTAGCGGGCATGGACTGGTCTTGGGAGTCGAAGTAAAACGATTGGGTGCTCGTGTAGAGTGAACCGCTCGGTCTTTTGGAGCCGATGAACGGTTTCGATCCGGACAGGTCGTCGAGTACGCTGACGGGCAAAGTATAGTGGCTGCTAAGATCGTCTTCCCAGTCGGTTTCTCGCTTGGTTGATTGAAATGGGTAAACGGTGCCGTAGTATTCCATGTTGTAGGGTGAGGTAACTGCGTCGAAGGTGCAGGTGTAGTCCTCGGTACTTACAACCTTAAGATGTATGCTCTTACCTTCTTGCCAGGTCCGGTAGACTTCTTCTCGGGAGACGAGGCCAGTTGTCGGGAAGGATTGCGTAACCTGCTGGAAGGATAGGAAGCCGCTGTGGCGATCGATAGTGGTGAAGGCTGCAAAGCCTAAGCCGCCGCGTCCTGAGAAGTCGGAGCGTTGCGCGCTGAACTGGTAGCCGAACTGGGAAAAGTTTCCGCTCGCTGCGTCTTTCCAGATCTCTGAAACGATGGGGTTTGTGTTTCTGATTTCTCGTATTGGGTATTTGACTACGGGTCCTGGTGTGTAGGATCTGTCGTCTCGGCTGGCTCGGTAGGAGACGCATACGGTTCTGCCTTTCCCTTCGACGAGAGCGACGAGCATGTTGTGAAGGGGAGAGGTTGCGTTTTTCCGATCGTAGCCATCGACGATGGAAAGTAGCTTCGAATGTCCGTATGAGTCCTGCCTGAGGAGCGCGAGCTCGTTGAGTCCGTCGCCGTTGGTATCGCGATTCCAATTGAGGATGAGGGTGTCTGTATTGTTTTTCGATTTCTTGGAGGCGATCCGTTCGATGTTCGCTTGTTCCCAGAGTGCCCCCGTGAGGGCGACGGGCGGCGCGAAGGTGCCGTTGCCATGCGCGTAGCTGACCTTGAGGATTGTTTGCGCTTTTTTCTTATTTTGCGACACCTCCTCGAGCCAAATGAGATCGTCGATTCCGTCTTGGTTCGCATCG